>NZ_CP020569.1:5357432-5669919 GCF_002082195.1 Streptomyces gilvosporeus
GCGCCAGCGGCATTCCCGCCGAGGCCCGGCTGATGCTCGGCAGCGACTCCGGCGCCTTCCTCGACGACGCCACCCTGTTCCGCAAGGCACAGCAGGCCGCCAAGGGCGTGATCACCCAACTGTCCCGGACCAAGGCCGAGTTGGACGACTATGCGCAGGCCGCCACGGACCGCTGGGAGCAGTTGGAGGCGGACCGCAAGAAGAAGGAAAGCGCGCGCCAGGACATCAAGAAACAGATCGACGCGGCGAAGAAAATCGAATCCCGGCTGGCCGCCAAGGAAAAGGCGCGGCTACTGAAGCTGGAGGACGAGCAGGCGTTCCTGGCGCAGCAGAAATGGCTCGACTCGGGCGTACTGAAGGAGATCCACAACAAAGCGTCCCGCTACGGGAAAAAGGCCATCGCCTTCGCCACCGCGCAGATCGGCAAGGACTATGTATGGGGCGCCGAAGGGCCCGACACCTTTGACTGCTCGGGCCTGACGCTGCGCGCCTGGCAGGCCGGCGGGACGACCATTCCGCGGACCTCGCAGGAGCAGTGGCGCCAGCTGCACCGGGTCCCGCTCAAGGACATGCGCCCGGGCGACCTGATCATTTACTTCGCCGACGCCAGCCACGTGGGGATGTACCTCGGCGACGGCGCCATCGTGCACGCCCCGCGCCCGGGCCGCCAGGTGACCATCACCGGCGCCGGTTCGATGCCGATCCTGGGGGTCGTACGGCCGGATGCCGAACGGGACGGGGACGAGGACCAGTAGCGGGGCGGTCGCGTCCGTGAAATCCGGGAATCGTGATCTGGGCCACTGGTAAATGACCGGATTGATCGGTATCGGGCGGTTAACCGCCCGTAACTGTCCCCGGACAGTATTCGGTCAGGCGGGGTGATGTTCGTCATTCCGCATTCCTCCCACCGCGCGCCAAACCGCAGCTGAGCCGCCGCATATGACAATGGCCGATTGCCATCGGCCATTCCAAAGCGCTTGGTTCTGGCGCTATGGTCGCCTCTCAGTGTCCGGTGGCTCCTCGCTCGCAAGACCGGCGAGCGGCGCGGAAACCGGGCACGGCGCGCCGCTCGGCGCGCCGTTGCACCCTCGGGGGGAGGGAAGGACCGAAGGAATGCCCGTACCCGTACCGCACCAGCGGACGGCCGTGCTGCCGCAGCAGGCAGGACCGGTGGATGACGCCAGCGCCGAGGCGCCGGCTGCCGTCGCACCGGTGGCGGGCGATGGCTCCCTCCACCCCATGGACGCCCCGATGACGGCGAACGGTTCCGGCCACGGCGCCGCGCCCCAGGGACTGACCCTCCTCCTCATAGGCGAGGACCCCAACAGCCCCGTCCCCGAGATGTGGGACTGGGCGGGCCGCCGGGTCCGCCTGCGCACCGCCCGCAACCTCACCGAGGCCGAGCGGCTGCTCACCACCGATGTGGACTGCATCCTGCTCGACCTGGCCCCGCCCGAGCACACCGACCGCGACACGGCCGACGCCGATCGCCCCGGTGACGAGCTCGGCGTGCTGCGCGAGGTGCTGCGGATGGCCCGTACGCAGGCCGTGCTGGTGCTCACCGCCGAAGCCGACGCCGAGCGGGCCGCGGACGCGGTACGCGTCGGCGCCCAGGACTATCTCTTCCGCGACGAGCTGGACGGCGCCGTGCTCAGCCGCGCCGTGCGCTACGCCGTCGAACGCAAACGGGCCGACCTCGCCCAGCGCCAGCTGACCGAATCGCGGATGCTCGCCCAGGAGAACGCCCGCCTGGAGCGCGGCCTGCTGCCCACCCCGCTGCTGGACGGCTCCGATCTGCGCTTCGCCGCCTGCTACCGCCCCGGCCGCAGCCGCGCGCTGCTCGGCGGCGACTTCTACGACACCGTCCGCACCCCGGACGGCACCGTCCACGCCATGATCGGCGACGTCTGCGGCCACGGCCCCGACGAGGCCGCCCTCGGCGTCGAGCTGCGCATCGCCTGGCGGGCCCTGACCTTCGCGGGGCTGTGCGGCGACGAACTTCTCTCCACCCTCCAGAAGGTGCTGGAGCACGAACGTTCCGACGACGAGATCTTCGCCACTCTCTGCACCGTCGACATCTCCCCCGACGGCCGCCGCGCGGGCCTGTGCCTGGCCGGCCACCCCGCCCCGCTGCTGGCCCGCGCGGGGCGCCCGCCGCGCCTGCTGCCGTATGAATCCGGCGGCCCGGCGCTCGGCCTGCTGCCGCACGCCCGCTGGCCGCGCCGCCAGGTCGAGCTGGGCGGCTCCTGGAGCCTGATGATGTACACCGACGGCCTGATCGAGGGCCGGACCGGCGAGGGCAACCGCCGCCTGGGCCAGGAAGGCATGACCGACCTCGTCAGCCGGCAGATGGCGGCCGGTCTGACCGGCGAGGAACTGCTGGACGCGTCGGTGCGGGAAGTACGCGATCTCAACGGCGGCGAGCTGACCGACGACGTGGCGGTCCTGCTGCTGGACCGGCGGTAGGGCCGGGGCCGCCGCTGCGGGCCGGGCCCTTACGTCTCACGGACGGGGCTCACGCCCACCCGGGCCCGGGCTCACGCCCGCCCGCTCACCGTCCGCCGTTGTACGGCCCGTACGGACCGTCCGAGCTGGAACCGCCGCGACGCGGGCCCCGGCCACCACCGGCGGCCTGGCGGAGCGCCGGGCGGACATCCACGGTGTAGACGATCACGGCGATCAGCCCGAGGATCGGCAGGAACGCATCGAACGGCATCAGGAACAGCAGCGCCGTGGCCAGGCCGAGGAAGATCAGCCACATGCCCTTGTTCTGCTTGTCGGCCGCCCGGTAGGCGTCCTCGCGCCGCATCGCGGCATCGACCAGCATGACGGCGGCGTACACGCCCAGGGCCTTGCCGACCCAGTACAGAAGGCCCATGAAGCCGAATACCAGCACGCTGCCACCACCCGTTCGATCTCTCGGTCTCGGTCTTGTGCGGCCTGTGCGGCCCCACCGTACCCAACCAACGGGCCGGGCACCCCAAGTGTGCCCGGCCCGGCTCCGCTCCCGCTGCTAGGTGAGCGATGTCACTTCGCGGCGGGCGGCGTGGTCTTCTTCGCCACCGGCTTGCGCGCCGCCGGGGCGGCCTTCTTCGACCCGGCCGCCTTGCCGTCCGCGGCCTTGGCCCCGTTGGCCGTCGCGGTCTCCCGCTTGCTCGCGTCGTGGTTCACGGTCGGCTGCGACTGCGGCTCGGACTTCGCGGCCGGCTCCGGCTCGATCGCCACCGCCAGCTCCTCGACATGGTCGGCGGTCTGACCGCGCCAGTTCTCCACCGCCCCGCGGCCGCGCACGGCCAGCTCGTCATACGTCTCGCGCACCCGCACGGCGGCTTCGGCGGCCCGGCCCACGCCCTGGAGCGCAAACTCCTGCGCCTGGTCGAGGAGCCGCTTGAGGTCGCCGTCCAGCGAACCCGCCAGCTCGGTCACCTTCTCCTGGACCTCCTTCGCACCCTTGGCGAATCGGTCCTGCACTTCCTTGGGGTCAGTGGCCCGCACCGACTCGAAGCGCTTGGGTGCCTCGACGCGGATCTTCTCGACGAGGGTCGGCACCTCTCCGAGCTTCTCGGCGGCCAGGTCGACGGCGCCCGCCGCGGCATACAGCGGGGTCGCATCGGTGAAGGTCTTGCGGAGGTCATCGGTGATGGCCATGACGTTCTTCCTCCTGGAAACGAATTCGGTTGCTCAGGTGCCGTGCGGGCCGCCGTCGGCCTCTGACTCCGGGGAGTCCGTACCGCGCCCGTTCTCTTGCCCGTCCGCAGTGCGGTCCGCGCCGCTCCCGAGCCCGTTCTCCTTACGGAAGGACTCGTAGATCTGCAGCAGGACCTGCTTCTGCTTCTCGTTCAGCGACGGATCGGTGCGTATTGCGGTCTGCACCTCGACTCCGTCGAGCCGCTGTCGCTCATCGAGGATCCCGGCCTGGACATACAGCGTCTCGGCGGAAATCCGCAGAGCCTTCGCCAGCTGCTGCAGAATCTCCGCACTCGGCTTGCGCAAGCCGCGCTCAATCTGGCTGAGATACGGGTTGGACACCCCCGCCGCATCCGCGAGCTGCCGCAGACTCAGCTGCGCCGTGCGCCGCTGCTCCCGCAGGAACTCGCCGAGATTGCCGACGTTGAGTGATGCCATGCGTACATGGTGCACGCCAGTGCTAACTATTGCAAGCAAGCGCTAGCAAAAGTGCGGGATGGGGTGGCGGGCGGCGGCGTGAGGTGGCGACCGAGCGCGGCATCAGTTCCAGTGGCCCGCGGCGGCGGTCTCCGTGACGAAGGTTTCGAAGGACCTGGGTGGCCGGCGGAGGGCGCGTGCCACGTCGTCGGAGAGCGCGGCGCCGGAGCCGTTGCGGAGGGCCGTCAGGAGTCCGGTGAGGAGTCGGGCGACGTCGGGGGCGGCGCCGGCGGCGATCTGGCGCTGGACGAAGTCCTCCGGATCGACGTCGATGTGGCGGATCGTCCGGCCGGTGGCCCGGGAGATGAGGTCGGCCGCTTCGCCGAAGCCGATCGCCCGGGGGCCCGTCAGGTCGTAGACCCGGCCGCTGTGGCGGTCTTCGGTCAGCGCCGCCACGGCGACCTCGGCGATGTCTTCGGCGTCGACGAAGGGCGTACGTCCGTCGCCGGTGGGCAGGGCCAGGGTTCCGGCGAGAATCCCCGGCCGCCAGGGGCCCTCGCTGAAGTTCTGTGCGAACCACTGCGGGCGCAGGATGGTCCAGTCGACGCCGGAGTCGCGTACGGCCCGTTCGGCGGCGTGCAGGGGATGGCCGTCTTCGCCCGCGCGGGGGGCGGAGAGCAGCACCAGGCGGCGTACGCCCGCGGTGACCGCCTCTGCCACCAGCCGGGGGATGCGCGCCCGGTGGTCCGTGCTCGCCGACAGGCTGGGCTCCACGAGATAGGCGGCGGTGGCGCCGTCGAGCGCGGGCGGCCAGCTCGCCGGGTCGTCCAGGTCGAAGGGGAGGTCACCGCCGGTGCGGGACGCGGTGCGGACCGGTAGGCCGGCGGTCTTGAGGCGCCGGGCGATACGGCTGCCGGTCTTGCCGGTGCCGCCGAGGACAAGGAGGGATTCCATGGCATCCAGGCAACCGCAGGCAGGCATGGACGATCCATGGGAGAACGTCGTCACTTCCTTTGTGATCGTCTAGCGTGGGGGCGTGGACGTCCTCAGCGATCTGCTGCATCGGGCCCGGGCCCGGAACGCGTTGGTCAGGCAGCTGATCCGGCGTCCGCCCTGGTCGCTGAGGTTCACCGAACCGCCGTCGCTCACGGTGGTGACCACGCTCGCGGGCCATGCGTCGGTGTGGCTCGATGAGGCAGGCGCCGATGGCGCGGTCACCGATGGCGTGGTCACCGATGGCGCGGGCACCGCATCCGTACGGCTCGCGGCGGGTGATATCGCCCTGATCGCCGGCCCCGGTGGATACACGATCGCCGACGACCCCGCCACCCCGCCTCAGGTCGTGATCCACGGGCGGCAAAAACGCCTCGTGGACGGGTCCACGCAGGCGCCGGACACGCAGCGGAACCTGGCTCCCCGCACCTACGGCGACGGTCTGCCCGGGGCCACGATCATGCTCCGCGGCGCCTACGGCCTCCGCGGCGACGCCGGCGACCGCCTGCTCGGCATGCTGCCGCCACTGGCGGTCGTGCCCGCCGGGCCGGCGACCCGCGCGGCACTGGACCTGCTCGCCACCGAGGCCACCCGCGACGAACCCGGTCAGGACGCCGTGCTCGACCGGCTACTGGACCTCGTGCTCGTCCTGGCGTTGCGGGCCTGGTGCGCCGGAACGGAGACGGCGCCCGCCTGGTACCAGGCGCTGGCCGATCCGGCGATCGGCGAGGCGCTGCGCGTGCTGCACGAGGACCCCGCCCGTCGGTGGACGGTCGCCGAACTGGCCTCCCGGGTCGGCATGTCCCGCGCGGCATTCGCCGCCCGCTTCACCGCGCTGGTCGGCGAACCCCCGCTCGCCTACCTCACCGGCTGGCGGATGACCGTGGCGGCGGATCTGCTCCGGGACGCCGAGACGACCGTCGCCGCCGTGGCCCGTGAAGTCGGGTACGCGGACCCGTTCGCCTTCAGCGTGGCGTTCAAGCGCATCCGGGGCGCCAGCCCGTCGATGTGGCGCCGCCGGACCCCCTGATCCCGGGGCGGCGGGGGCTGCACCCCGGGGTCCGACTGGGACGCGCCCGTCGTGCCGCCGTAACAGGTGGTCAATCAGCGCCTGGTGAAGGGGAGTTGGAGCGGGCGGGCAGCCGTGTGGTGAGCAGGACGGCGAGTGCGGGCAGGGCCGCCAGGGCGAGGAGTGTGGTGCCCATCGGGACGGCGGTGGTGTGGCCGGTGAGGGTGAGCAGCATGGTCGCCGTGGCGACGCCCAGTGCCGGGCCGGTGTTCATGGCGGTCTGCTGGAGGCCGCCGGCCACCCCCGCGTCGGCCACCGGGGCATGCCGCACGATGACGGCCGTCGCGGTGACCATCACGGTGCCGAACCCCGCGCCCAGCAGCAGAAATCCGCCGCTGAGCGCCGGCGTCGTCCAGGACCGGCCCGGGAGCGAGAGGGCGGCGAGGGCGAGGAGGAGGATGCCGACGGCCAGCAGGGCCATGGCCGCGGCGGTCGTGCGCCGCGGGCCGTGGCGGCGCTGGAGGACGGCCGAGGCGGGCGCGCTCAGGACCATCATCGCGGCCAGCGGGAGGACGCGCAGACCGCTCTGGAAGGGGTCCAGCCCGAGAACGTCCTGCAAGAAGTACGTGCCGACGAAGAGCGCGCCGAACATCGCCGCGGAGGCGGCGAGGAGGACGCCGAGCGCCGAGGCGACGGCCGCCGACCCCAGGACGCCCGGCGGCACCAGGGGGGCGGCGGCCCGCCGTTCATGCCGTACGAACAGGGCACCGGCGGCCGCGGCCACGGCGAGTCCGAGGCCGGTCGCGGCCGTCCAGCCGGATTCCGGTATGCCGACCAGGGTGTGCACCAGGGACACCAGGGCGACGGTGAGCAGGGCCGCGCCGGGGAGGTCGAGCGGGGGCCGGGCGGCTGGCGTGGACGGGGCGGGGAGGCGGACGAGGAGTGCCAGGACGCCGATGACGGCCGCGGGGACGACGTTGAGGAAGAACACGGCCCGCCACCCCAGGTGGGCGGTGAGCGCGCCGCCGATCAGCGGGCCGGCGGCGGCCGACAGGCCGATGGCGCTCGTCCGCAGCGCGAGGGGCATGCCGAGCGCCTCGGGCGGATACGCGGTCCGCAGCATCCCCAGGGTGGCCGGCTGGAGCAGCGCGCCAAAGACGCCCTGGGCGATCCGCAGGGCGATCACCCAGCCGATCCCGGACGCCAGGCCGATACCGGCCGAGGCGGCGCCGAAGCCCAGGATGCCGACGGAGAAGAGCAGTTGGTGGCCGTAACGGTCTCCGAGCCGGCCGGCGAAGACCAGCAGACCGGCCACGGCGATGAGGTAGCCGGTGCTGGTCCACTGGACCTGGGCGAAGGAGGCGTGCAGTTCGCGTTGGAGGGAGGGCTGGGCGACGGTCAGCACGGTGCCGTCGAGGGCGACGATGACGGCGCCGGTGATGCTGCCGGTGAGGACGAGACGGCGGCGGCGCCGGTGAGGGGGCGGCAGGGGTTGCCGGGATCGGGTGGGGTGCGTGAGAGCGGTCATCGGGTCGCCGCCTCCGGGCCGAGGTGGGCGTCGAGCGCGGCGCGGAGCAGCGGTTCGACGTCGTCGGTGCCCGTGGCGAGGGGGAGGCTGCCCCAGCCCCAGAGCTGGGCGATGCCGTGCAGATTGCTCCAGAGCGCGCCCGCGACGACGGCCGCCTCCGCACCCCGCTCCTCGTCCGGCTGCGGCCGCGCCCGGCCGATGAGCCCGACGAGTACGTCGAAGAGCGGCAGGCTGGTCTCGCGCAGGCCCAACTGGTTGCTCTCCAATAGGTCATGACGGAACATCAGCTCGTACATACCGCGGCGGGTGAGAGCGAAGTCCAGGTAGACGCGGGCGAGCGTACAAAGCTGTGCGCGGGCGGCGGCCCGGTCGGCGGCCTCGCGGCCCCCGTCGTCGCCCAGGGCCTCGGCGGTCCTGGCGGCCAGGTCGGCGAAGCCGCGGCGGGCGATGGCGGAGAGCAGCTCCAGATGCGTCGGGAAGTAGCGGCGCGGTGCCCCGTGCGAGACCCCGGCCCGGCGGGCGATCTCCCGCAGGGACAGCGCCTGGACGCCTTCCCGGGTGACGAGGTCGACCCCGACGTCCACCAACCGGGCGCGCAGGCCCGCGTCCTGGGCGTCGGCGGATCCGAAGGGGGTGGGGGGAGTGGCGGGAGCGGGGGGTTGCGAGGTGGGCATAGACAGTGTCTACCAGGGTGGGTAGACACTGTCTACCGAGGTTCCTGCTCCGGCGTGTCGGCGTGAGAGGCTGAAGGGTAAGAGCGACGAAAGAGGCTCACGATGAAACGCATCGGTGAGCGACTGCCGGCCTCCCCCGCACCCGCGACCGGCGCTCCGGCGCGGCCGTCGGTGTCCGCCGGCGATTGCGGCCTGCTCCTCCTCCGCCTCGCCGTCGGCCTGCTCATGGCGGGTCACGGGGCACAGAAACTCTTCGGAATGTTCGGCGGTCGTGGTCTGGCCGCCACCGGCCGGGGATTCGCCACGCTGGGCTACCACCCCGGCCGGGTGTACGCCGCCACCTGCGGTCTTGGTGAACTCCTCGGCGGCCTCGGGCTGGCCGTGGGGCTGTTCACGCCGCTGGCGGCCGCGGCGCTGATCGGCGTCATGATCAACGCCATGGTGACCGTCACGTCCCTGCACGGACTGTGGGAGACCAGCGGCGGTATGGAATACGGCATCGTCATCACGGTCGCCGCCCTCGCCGTCGCCGCGACCGGCCCCGGCCGGCTCTCCCTCGACCTCCCCTTCCGCTGGGGGAAGGGCGGCTGGCGTGAGGCGGGCTTCGCCCTGGCCCTCGGGGGTGCGGGCACCGTCGTCGTGTTGATCCTCTAGGGCCTGTCCGACGGGTCAGGGCCGGGGCGGGTGCCGATGATCACCGTGGCGCAGAGCTCGTCGGAGACGGCGACCCGGGGCAGCAGGCCGTCGCCGGCCATGGCCTCGACGGCCCGTTCGGCCTGGCGTTCACCGGTCTCGACGAGCAGACGGCCGCCGGGCGCCAGCCACCGGGGCGCCTCGGCGGTCACCCGGCGCAGCACGTCCAGCCCGTCCGCGCCGCCGTCGAGCGCCACCAGCGGTTCGTGCTCGCGGGCCTCGGCGGGGAGCAGGCCGACCTCCTCGGACGGCACGTAGGGGACGTTGGCGACCAGGATGTCGATACGGCCCCGGAGCGCGGCGGGCAGCGGGGCGAAGAGGTCCCCCTCGTACACCGCACCGCCGACCGCGGCGACATTGCGCCGCGCGCAGCGCACCGCGGCGGGCTCGATGTCGGCCGCGTACAGCTCGACCCGTTCCAGCGCCGCACCGAGCGCGGCACCCACCGCACCGGATCCGCAGCACAGATCGACGACGACGGTACGGCCGGGGGCGGGGCGGGCGGCGCGGCGGCCGAGGGCGACGGCCTGGTCGACGAGGAATTCCGTACGGCGGCGGGGCACGAAGACCCCGGGGGCGACGGCCACCCGCAGACCGGCGAACTCCGCCCAGCCCAGGACGTGTTCCAGGGGCAGACCGCCGATCCGCCGGTCCACCATGGCGGCCAGTGCGGCGGGCGTGCGGGCCGTGGCCAGGAGCAACTCGGCTTCGTCCTCGGCGAAGACGCAGCCGGCGGCGCGGAGCCTGGCGATCACGTCGGGGCGGGAGAGGCGCGGCGGGGAGCTGACGGGGGAGCCGACGCGGGAGGGGCGGCACGATGGGGACGGGCGGTGGGACGCCTGCGGGGTGGAGCGGTGGGTCGACATACGAATCCGTGAGCCTTTCGGGGCACCGAGCGGCGCTCCCGGGTCACCTGTGTCGCACGGTCACCTGTGTCCGGCGTATCCGGCCGACCGTACGGCGTGAGACGGGAGCACCTGCCTGATCTGGCGGGGAATCGGTCTCACCTCCTTGGACGGTCCACTGCGGGGACGGCAAGGTTACCCGATGCGGGCCGACGCTCCGAGGGCGCCGACCTCGCTGCGGCGAAAGGGAGTTGACTTGGAGTGCGCTCCAACTCCTAGCGTCCTGAACGGATCACGGGGAGCCCGGGATCGTTCCACAGTACGGCGCCAGGAGGCAGCAGCATGACGAACATTCCCACCCGTCACCTCGGTGAGCTGGCGGTTTCCGCGCAGGGGCTCGGCTGCATGGGGATGAGCCACGGTTACGGGGAGTCCGACGACGCGCAGTCGATCGCCACCATCAACCGGGCCCTCGACCTGGGTGTGACCCTGCTGGACACCTCCGATTTCTACGGTGCGGGGCACAACGAGGAGCTGATCGGGCGGGCCGTCGCCGGGCGGCGGGACGAGGCGGTGCTGGCGACCAAGTTCGGCTTCGCCAACCGGCTCGGCGAGCCGACCAGGATCCGTGGCGACGCCGCCTACGTCCGCGAGGCGTGCGACGCCTCGCTGCGCCGGCTCGGCGTCGACCACATCGACCTCTACTACCAGCACCGCGTCGACCCCGACGTGCCGATCGAGGAGACCGTCGGCGCGATGGCCGAACTCGTCGCGGCCGGAAAGGTGCGCCATCTCGGGCTGTCCGAGGCGGGCGCCGAGACCATCCGGCGGGCGCATGCGGTGCACCCGATCGCGGCGCTCCAGAGCGAGTGGTCGCTGTGGACCCGTGATCTGGAGCAGGAGATCGCGCCGGTGTGCCGGGAGCTCGGCATCGGCCTGGTGCCCTTCTCGCCGCTCGGGCGCGGCTTTCTGACGGGGCGTTACACCTCGGTGGAGGGCCTGCCGGAGTCGGACGTACGCCGGACCCAGCCGCGGTTCGCCGACGGCAACCTGGAGCAGAATCTGGCCATCGTGGACAAGCTCGACGAACTGGCCGCCGCGAAGGGCGTCAGCGCCGGACAGCTCGCGCTGGCCTGGGTGCAGCACCGCGGCGACGATGTGGTGCCGATCCCGGGCACCCGCCGCCAGAAGTACCTGGAGGAGAACCTCGGCGCGCTCGCCGTGGACCTCACCTCCGAGGACCTCGCCGCGATCGACGCCGCCGCCCCGGCCGGCCAGGTCGCCGGCACCCGCTACGACGCGGTGAACCTGACGTTCGTGGGCCGCTGAGTCGACGGCCGTGGGGCGGCGCCGTCCGGTCCGCGCCGTCCGCCGCGCCCGGCCGTCGGCCGTCGGTCGTCGTCCGCCGGGCGCCCGGTGCGGGTCCGCCGTCCGGTATCTACACTTTTGCCCATGGACTGGAAGCTCGAACTCGTACCGGTCCCGGTGACCGACGTCGACCGGGCGAAGCGCTTCTACAGCGAGCAGGTGGGGTTTGTCGTCGACCACGACACCCGCGTCGGCGAGGACGTCCGTATCGTGCAGCTGACGCCGCCGGGGTCGGGCTGTTCCATCGTCATCGCCGCGGGCGCGGGGGTCGCCGAGCCGGAGCCCGGTTCGGTGCAGGGGCTCCAGCTGGTGGTGCCCGATATCGCGGCGGCCCGCGCCCAGTTGGTGGCGCGGGGGGTGGCGGCCGGGCCGGTCCAGCACGTGGAGAACGGGGCGCTGGCCGACGGGCCGGGCGAGCCGTGGAACTCCTTCGTCTACTTCAGTGATCCGGACGGCAACGGCTGGGCCCTCCAGGAGCGGCCGGCCGGCGGGGCGTGAGCGGTCACATTCTTCCCGCGGGGTTCGTCAGACCAGTGACGGCGCCGAATCGGCGGCGCCGGAGGCGACGAACCCTGAGGTGAACGGCGATGACGGCACGTATTCAGAACCCGGCCACGGTCCTCCCCCACGCGTTGCAGCCGCTTTTGGGCGCGGTCAAGGCGGCGAAGGAGGGGGGTGTGCCGGAGGCGACGCTGGAGCTGGTGCATCTGCGCGCGAGCCAGATCAACGGGTGCAGCTTCTGCCTGGATCTGGGCGCCCGTAACGCCAAGAAGGCGGGCGAGACCGATGAGCGGCTGCATGCGGTGGCCGCCTGGCGGGAGGCGCCGTACTTCACCGACGCCGAGCGCGCCGCGCTGGCCCTGGCCGAGGCGGCCACCCGGCTGGCCGACCGCCCCGACCCGGTTCCGGACGCGGTCTGGGACGCCGCCGCCGAGCACTACGACGAGCGGCAACTGGCCTCCCTGGTCCTGTGGATCGGGATGACCAACCTCTTCAACCGCCTCAACGTGTCGACCCGGCAGCCCGCGGGGGAGCAGTCCTGGTAGCGGCGTCCCGGCGGCGTCCTGGCAGGGCGGCCGGGCCCTGCCGGGACGCGGGGCCGCTAGGCCCCGTAAGGGCGCGCCAGTCGCGCCGCGCGCAGGGCCAGCGCCCACCAGGTCAGCTGCCGGAGCAGGGCGTCGGCGGCCTTGGCGGCCGGGGCGGGATCGCGCAGTTCGCCCCGCTCGTCGAAGGGGTCGCCGGGCAGCGCGAAGCTGACCGTCTCGCGGACCGTGGTGGCGTGCAACTCGGCGAAGACCAGCCGGAGTTGCTCGACCGCACGCAGACCGCCGGAGATCCCGCCGTACGAGACGAAGCCCACCGGCTTGGCCTGCCACGGGGAGCGCAGCAGGTCGATCGCGTGCTTGAGCGGGGCCGGGAAGGAGTGGTTGTACTCCGGGGTGATCACGACGAAGGCGTCCGCCTGGTCGACCCGCTTGGCGAAGGACTCGTACGCCTCGGTGCCGGGGCGCAGCGTGTAGGGGCCGACGGCGTCCAGGTCGATGACGTCGACGTCGATATGGGGGTGGGACTCGGCGTGCCGGGTGAACCAGTTCGCGATGACGGGCGCGAACCGGCCCTCCCGGGTGCTGCCGACGATCACGGCGAGGGTGTGGCGCTGCTCGGAGGGGTGCTCGGACATGCGGGGATCCTTCGGGTCCGGGGCGCGCACGGCCGACCGTGCGCGGCGGCGGTGTGGCCGTCGGCCCCGACGCTAAAACCTCAAGCAATCTTGAGGTCAAGCCGCTCCCGGCCGCGCCGCGGCCCCGTCCGCCCGCGTCGCCCGCCCGCCCCGAAGGGCAGCGCCGTCACTCCGCGCCGAACAGCTTCAGCAGCTCCGTCTTCTCGAACATCCGCGCCGTGTCGATCGCCGACGGCATCCCCGCCGCCGGATCCGCACCGTGCGCGACCAGGACCTTGATGACCTCGTCCGCGCCCTTGAAGACCGCGCCGGCCAGCGGAGTCTGCCCCCGGTCGTTGGTCCGGTCGGCGTCGCCGCCGCGCTGGAGCAGGGCCTCCACGGTGTCCGCATGGCCGTGGTAGGCGGCGAGCATCACCAGGGAGTCGCCCTTCTCATTGGTCAGGTTGGCGGGTACGCCCGCGTCCACATAGGCGGCGACGGTGGCGGTGTCACCGTGCCGCGCCAGGTCGAACACCTTGGCCGCGAGCTGGAGCACCTCGGGGTCGTGCGCGTGCTCGATCGCCTCGGGCCCCTGCGGCTCGGAATTCGCGTCGCTCATGGTCGCCGGCCTCCTGCTGTGATGGGTGGTGCCCCGGTGCGCGAGGTGCGCAGGCGCACCGGGGCACATGGTCTGTCGTCGCCACCTTATGCAGGCCGGTGGGCGCGCGGCAGCGGTCGCGGCCGCCGAGTCCGGGCCGCGGCACACCGCACCCGCATCCCCCAGGTCAGAACATGTCCGGGCACCACGGTCGGCGCGCCGTGTGCAGCAGCGTGTCGGCGGTGGTGAGCGCGCCCGGCCGCTCCTCGTCGATCCGGCCCAGCGCGGCCAGCCGGGTGGCGGGCACATCGCCCAGATAGAGCGCGCCCAACTCGCCCACGTCCAGGGTCAGTCCGGCGGACCGGGTGGTCGGCGTGCAGGTGGCGCCCTCCGGGCCCGCCTCCAGCAGGAAGCGGCCGCCGGCCAGCCCGGCCCGGTCCTCGACCTGGAGGACGAGGGTGCCGGCCACCGGGTAGGTGCGGGCCTCCAGGAGGCGGGGAACGTCCAGCGGGCGCAGCCACAGATCGTCGGCGATCTCCTGGATGGCGGCCGCCCGCGGATCCCCCAGGAAGTGCGGCAGCAGATCGTCGGGGGCCCGGCGGCCGGTGTCGACCCGCTGCACCCAGTCGATCGAGCACAGGAACTGCCACAGGGCCCGTTCGGCGGCGGGCGAGGTCGCGGTCAGCCGCAGGACCCGCACGGTGGCGTCCGGCCGCCCGGCCGTGAAGGCCGCCTCGTACACGTAGCTGGCCAGGCCCTCGATCTCCCCGGACGGGGAACGGTACACGGCGTGGTGCGGGTCCAGCTTCGGGTCGTGGGACAGGCGTACCGCGCCGGTGTTCCGCAGCCACCACTGCTCGCTCCGGGAGACCGCCCCGGGCGTCCGGGCGCGGAAGCGGTCATGGAGGGCGGGGCCGAACGCACGGACCTCCTCCGCGGTGGCGAAGTCGATCCGGCCGCCGCCCTCCGGGACGGCGTGCCGCGGGTCGAGCCCGGTGCGGCGGGTGTCGATGAGCCAGCCGGCGGTGTGGGTCGCCGGGCCGAAGCCGTAGCGCCCGTAGATCGGGTACTCGGCGGCGATCAAGGTGGAGACGGCGTCGCCGCGCTCCTTGGCGGCCCGCAGGTCGTTCGCCATCATCCGGGTCAGCAGCCCGCGGCGGCGGTGGGTGGGGGAGACCGTCACCGTCGAGACGGCGTCCGCGGTCACCGGCGCCCCGCCCACCACCGTCAGCTCCTGCGCGAAGCTGCGCAGGGTGGCGACGCACCGGCCGCCGTCGTACGCGCCCCAGGTCCGCGCGGGGTCGCGGTCCTTCCTGCGGAACGCGAGGTCCTCGTCGGTGAGCGTCGGTGCGTTGAGAAAGCCCGTCAGTGCGGCCACGCACCAACCGCGGAGGTCGTCGTCGCCGATCGTCCGTATCTCTAAGCTCATGGCGGCACGCTAGTCACACAGGCCCCAGAACGTCGCGCCCGGGCCGCAGAACGTTGCGGAGGTGACAGCGGGCGGCCCCCGGCACCCCTACGGATGCCGGGACCGCCCGCCCCGCCGTCAGAACGCCGCGCGGATCTCGCCCACGCGGGCCCCGCCGCCCAGCAGCGGCACGTCCTCGATCCGCTCCAGAACGGGGTCCTCGACGCCCATCCGGCGCAGAACGCGGGCCAGGATCGGGCCCAGGGTGCGGTTCGCGCCGTCGTCGATCTTGAAGGCGAGGGCCCGGCCGTCGGGCAGGGCCAGGGCCTGAACGGCCTCGGCGCCCATCTTGGACAGCGTGCCGGGCAGCGCCTGCATCAGCCAGGTGTCCGGGCGTCGGGTGCCGGCGACGTACTCGGGGTGCGCGCGCATGGCGTCGGCCACCCGGCGCTCGGGGGTGCCGGGCGCGGCCAGGACGAAATGGCGGAAGGCGCGGGCCAGACCCGTCAGCGACAGCGACATCAGTGGCGCGCCGCAGCCGTCCGTGCCGATGTGCACGACGTCCTCGCCGCTCGCCTCCCGTACGCCCGCCAGCACCAGCTGCTGGAGCGGGTGGTCCTGGTCCAGGTACGAGTCGAGCGGCCAGCCGTTGGCGGCGCTGGCGGCCAGCATGGCGGTGTGCTTGCCCGAGCAGTTCATGGCGAGCGGGTCGCGGACGTTGCCCGCGGCCAGGTAGGACTCCGCCTCCGCCGGGTCCAGCGGCAGGTCGGGCGGCGTCTGGAGCTGCTCGGGGGTCAGGCCGTGCTCGGTGAGCATGGTGCGCACGAGGTCGAGGTGGAAGGGCTCACCGGAGTGGCTGGCCGCGGTCAGCGCCAGCCGTTCGCCCGCGAGGTCCAGACCGGCCCGCAGGACGGCCGCGGCCTGCATGGGCTTGTTCGTCGAACGGGGGAAGACCGGGGCGGCGATATCGCCCAGCGACCACTCCACGCTCCCGTCGGCGGCCAGCACGACCAGGGACCCCCGGTGACGGCCCTCGACGAAACCGGACCGGACGACCTCGGCGAGGACGGGCGAGACGGGGGATTCCGGCGACTGCGAAGGTACCGCTTCGGACATCTCGTCTGGCTCGTCGGATATCGGACGGGTCGAGGTCATCGGGCGGCCTTCCGGAGGGCTGAGGAGAACCCGTGCCCCCCAGGCTTGTGGCCGGTCAGGACAGCAGGTCGTCGACTTGTGCTTCACCTTCACGGTACCTGCGGGCAATCTCCCCGCTGCAATCGTCGGCCGTCCGCTGGAGTGACTGGCGGCGCCGGGAGATCTGCCGCTCGTAGCGGATCAGCCGCGCCATCGCGGTGTGCAGCTCCTCGTCCGTCCGCGCCCCCAGGTCGGACAGCTCCACCTCGCCGAGCATCTCCTCGGCCAGCCGGCGGTACTCCTCGCTGTGCGGGGTCCCCAGCGTCACATGCCGGGCCGAGGAGCGATGGCGCGACGGGACGTCCGTGAGGATCTCCGGGAGGCGGTCCAGCAGCGGGGAATGCGGGGTGGTGCGATGCGCCATCTCGGCCCGCAGGATGTCGATCCGGCCCTGGAGCAGCCGCCGCAGATAGCTCAGATCGGCCTCCTCCTGCTGTGAGTCGCGCCGCACCACCCGCAGCTCGGGCAGGCTCAGCCGGGGCAGATCGGGCGGGGCGACGGGGCTGAAGCGGTCACGCTGCTGCGGCGGGCGGGAGTGCTGCGCCTGGCCTGCCTGGGGCATGGAGCCATCCTCGGTGCGGGCGGGCGCGGGCTCTGGGCGAGCCGTTGCCGTGGTCGTCGGGGCGGTGGGGGGCGGTGACGGGACGGTCCCCTCGGGAGCCGCCGGTCTCAGGGCGCCCGCCGGGGACACGGCCGCGGCCGGTGCCGTCCGGCCGGCCGGTGTCGTACGGGCGGCTGGTACGGGACCGGGTGTCTGCCCGGAGCCGGCAGTGGTCATGGATCGTCCCCTCGTCCGGTGCGGCATCCAGGGCATGTTGTCCGTGAAAGGCACCACGTGCACGCATCGTGCCACTCTGGGCGGTCCGTGTGCAGCGCGAGGGCACCCGAACGGCCCTTGTGGGGGTACGGGCGTCCGAACGCCGAGACTCCCGGGGCATGATGGCGCGTATGCGAGCAGTGGTACAGAGGGTGGACGGGGCCCGCGTCGAGGTGGCGGGCGAGACGGTCGGCGAGATCGTCGGAGAAGGGCTGTGCGTGCTGGTGGGGGTCACGCACGAGGACACCCGCGAGAAGGCGGCCCAGCTCGCCCGCAAGCTGTGGTCCGTACGGATCCTTCAGGGCGAGAAGTCATGTTCGGACAATGGCGCTCCGCTCCTGGTGATCAGCCAGTTCACCCTCTACGGTGACGCCCGCAAGGGCCGCCGCCCCACCTGGAACGCCGCCGCTCCCGGCCCCGTCGCCGAACCCCTCGTCGACGAGGTCGTCACCCAACTCCGCGCCCTGGGCGCCCATGTGGAGACCGGCCGCTTCGGCGCCGAGATGAAGGTGTCGCTGACGAACGACGGGCCGTTCACGGTGCTGGTGGAGGTCTAGGGCCTTTCCGGCCCTGACCCATCGGACAGGCCCTGGCCGCCAGAGCCGGGCCGCCGGCCGGGACCGGGCTACGGCTCGACCACGACCTCCTGCGCCGCCGCCGTGTTCCCGGCCAGCAGGGCCGCGTCCACCGGGACGTTGCGCTTGACCAGGGCCAGGGCGATCGGGCCGAGTTCGTGGTGGCGGGCGGAGGTGGTGACGAAGCCGAGCTGGCGGCCTTCCTCGCCGTCGGCGGCCAGCCGGACGGGCGTGCCGTGCGGGGGCAGGTGCACCTCGCTGCCGTCCAGGTGGAGGAAGACCAGACGGCGCGGCGGCTTGCCCAGGTTGTGGACGCGGGCGACGGTCTCCTGGCCGCGGTAGCAGCCCTTCTGGAGGTGGACGGCGGTGCCGATCCAGCCCAGCTCGTGCGGGATGGTGCGGTGGTCGGTCTCCAGACCCAGCCGCGGCCGGTGCGCCTCGACGCGCAGGGCCTCCAGGGCCAGGATGCCGACCGCCGGCCCGGTGACCGCCGCGAAGGACTCCAGGTCGGCGCGGGGCAGGAAGAGGTCGCGGCCCTGCGGGGTCTCCCGTACGACGGTGTCCGCGGGCACCTCGGCGATCGAACCGGCCGGCAGATGGACCACCGCGAGCTCGGCCGTACGGTCGGCGATCTCGACCCGGTAGAAGAACTTCATGCTCTCCAGGTAGGTGAGCAGCGGCCCCTGGTTGCCGGGCTCGGTGTGGATCCAGGTGGTCTCGCCGTCGTCGACCAGATAGAGCGCATGCTCGATATGGCCGTGGGCGGAGAGGATCAGGGCCTCGGTGGCCTGTCCGGGCGGCAGCTCGCTGACGTGCTGGGTGATCAGCAGATGCAGCCAGCCCAGCCGCTCGGGCCCGCTGACGGAGAGCACGCCGCGGTGCGAGAGATCCACGAAGCCGGAGCCGTCGGCGAGGGCGCGTTGCTCCCGGAAGAGATCGCCGTAGTGCGCGGCGACGCCTTCGTCGGGGGCCTCGGCGGGAACGGCACCGGGCAGCGACAGCAGTGGGCTCTTCATGGAGGCCAGCCTACGGCGCGCTCAGGCGTCCTTCCGAGGGGCCTCGCGAGTGGTCCCACCGGTGGCCTCGTGCACCGCCTTCTCCGTGCACGACGCACAGCGCCCGAAGATCGCGAAGTGCTTCATATCCGTATCGAAGCCGAACTGGCTGCGCAGTTGGGACGTGAGCGGGTCGGCGACCGACACATCCGCCTCGATGACCTCGGTGCAGTCGCGGCACACCAGATGGATGTGGTGATGCCGGTCGGCCAGGTGGTACGTCGGCGCGCCATGGCCCAGGTGGGCGTGGCTGACCAGGCCCAGCTCCTCCAGCAGCTCCAGGGTCCGGTAGACGGTGGAGATGTTCACGCTGCCCGCCGTCTTGCGCACCTCGGTGAGGATGTCGTCGGGCGTGGCGTGCTCCAGCCTGTCCACGGCCTCCAGGACGAGCTGGCGCTGTGGGGTCAGGCGGTACCCGCGCCTGCGGAGGTCGCTCTGCCAGTCGGTGGTCACCACAGGGCCAGTGTAGGAGGGCGGTCGGCCCCATGGTCAGCTCCGGTGCACACCCCGCAGGTAACCGGCCAGCGCGGTGACGGCGGCGGGATTGCGCGGGCTCTCGACCAGCTCGGCGTAATCCATGACGTAGACGCGGCGGTGCTTGATCGCCGAGACATTGGCGAGGGGCGGGTAGGAGAGGAGGAACGCCTTCTTCTGCGCGGCGGTGGGGGTGCCGTAATCGTTGATCACGATGACGTCCGGGTTGCGTTCGACCACGGTTTCCCAGCCCACGGTCGTCCAGCTGTCGTTGAGGTCCTTCATGAGGTGATCGCCGCCCGCCTTGGTGATGATGTCGTGGGGTCCGGCGTAGCGGCCCGAGGTCAGCGGTTTGTCCTCGCCGCCGTCGTAGAGGAAGACCGACGGCCGTCCACCCGCCTTGGGGGCCCGGGCCCGCGCATCGGCGACCTGCTTCCGGTACTTCGCGATCAGCGTGGCGGCCCGGTCCTCGACGTCGAAGATCTTCCCCAGCGTCTTCAGGTCGGTGTAGAGGGCCTCCAGCGGCGGCATCACGCCGCGTGAGCCGCCGGCGGTGCCGTTGCGGCAGGACTCGGTCAGGACATAGCTGCCGATGCCGAGCTTCTTGAGGGAGGCGGGGGTGAGGCCGTTGCCCTCACCGAAACCGTAGTTCCAGCCCGCGAAGACCAGATCGGCCTTGGCGTCGAGGGCTGTTTCCCTGGTGATGGCTTTCTTGGAGAGCCAGGGCACCTTGTCGTAGGCGGCCTTCCAGGGGACGGCGTCGAGGTTGCCCCGGTAGGCGGGCATGACATAGCCCGCCATACGGTCCTCAAGGCCGAGCGCGAACATGATGTCGGCGGTGTTCACGTCGTTGGTGACCACCCGCCGGGGGGCCTTCGTATACGTCGTCGGGACGCCGCAGTTCTCGATGGTGACGGGGTAATGGGCCGAGGGGCGACGCGCGGTGTCCCGGGTGTCGGGGGCCACCCGCGCACCGCAGCCGGTGAGGGCGAGCGCCAGGACGGCCGGCAGGACGGCGGTGCGGCGGATGCGCGGGACGGGCATGGCGGGGATGACGGGCATGGCGGACCTCATGGAGTGGACGGGGGCAGACGGTCGAACAGCAGCTGTACGGCGCCCGTTTCGGGATGCCGTACGCGATGCGCCCGGACGCCGAAGACCTCGGCCAGCAGCCCGGGGGTGAGCACCTCGTGCGGCGGCCCCGAGGCGACGAGCCGGCCCTCGGCGATCACATGGAGGTCGTCGCAGTGCACGGCGGCCAGGTTGAGGTCGTGCAGCGCCGTCAGCACCGTCAGTCCGCCGCCGGACCCGGTGTCCTTCTCGCGTACGAGCGCCAGCACCTCCAACTGCTGGGCGATATCGAGGTGGTTGGTGGGTTCGTCGAGGACCAGCACCCGCGGCTCCTGGGCCAGCGCGCGGGCGATCAGCACCCGCTGTTTCTCGCCGCCGGACAGGCTCAGAAAGCCGCGCCCGGCCAGCCGCGCCGCGCCGACCCGGGCCAGCGCGCGCTCGCACACCTCCCGGTCCGCGGCGCTCGCCCGGCCCGAACCGCGCTGATGCGGCAGCCGTCCCATCGCGACGACCTCGGTCACGGTGAAGTCGAACTCCGTGCGCGCCTCCTGGGGCAGGGCGGCCAGCAGCCGGGCGCACTCCCGGGCGGCCAGGGCGTGCAGGTCGGCGCCGTCCAGCCGGACGGTTCCGGCCGACGGGCGCAGCGCGCGGTAGACGCAGCGCAGCAGGGTCGATTTGCCGCTGCCGTTGGGGCCGACCAGGCCGACGACGCGGCCGCTCGCGGCCCGGAGCGTGATGTCGTGCAGGACGCGGCGCCCGGCCACGTCCACGCACAGCCCCTCGATGTCGATCCGCATCAGGCGCCGCCCCCGAAGGTGTAGCCGCGCCGCCGCATCAGCAGGACGAAGCAGGGCACGCCGAGGACGGCGGTGAGCACCCCGACCGGCAGTTCCACGGGCGCCAGCAGCACCCGCGACAGCAGGTCCACCCACACCAGCAGCACCGCACCCAGCAGCGGTGCGACGGCCAGCACCCGGCGGTGATCGGCGCCGGTCAGCATCCGCGTCACATGCGGCACCATCAGCCCCACGAACCCGATCGCGCCGCTGACCGCGACCACCGCCCCGGTGACCGCGGCGGCCACGACGAACAGCTCGCGGCGCAGCCGACCGGCGTCCACCCCGAGCGCGGCGGCGGTCTCGTCGCCCATGGCCAGCGCGTTCAGCCGGCCGGCCGACAGCAGCAGATGGGCCAGCGCCCCGGCCACCGCGGCCGCGGCGATCGGCACGGAGCCCCAGCCGGCCCCGCTCAGGCTGCCCAGCAGCCACATCATCGCCGAGCGGGCCGCCTCGCCCCGGTCCGCGGTGAAGACCATCAGCGTGGTGACCGCGGAGAAGCCGTAGTACATCGCGGTGCCGGTCAGCACCAGGCGCAGCGGGGTGAGCCCGTGTGCCGTACGGGCGGCGGCGTACACCAGGGCCATGGCGACCAGCGCGGAGACGAACGCGGACACCGACAGCGCCCAGACGCCCAGCGCGCCGAGCGCCCCGAAGAGCAGGACGGCGTTGGCGCCGACGGCGGCCCCGGAGGAGATGCCGAGGACGAAGGGGTCGGCGAGCGCGTTGCGGACCAGCGCCTGGACGGCGACGCCGATGGCGGAGAGGCCGGCGCCGACGACCGCGGCCAGCACGGCGCGCGGGAAGCGCAGCTCCCAGACGATGGTGTACGCGGAGACCTCGTCGGCTCCGATGGTGCCGCCGGTGAGTCCGGCGCCCAGATAGCGCAGCACCTGCGGCCAGCTCACCCCGGCGGCGCCGAGGCCGACGCCGCACAGGACGGAGCCGGCCAGGAGCGCGCAGAGGGCGGCCACCAGGGCGGTGGTACGGGTGGGGGGTGCCAAGGGACGTACGCCTTCGGCTCGGGCCGCGGGCGTACGACGGCGGTACGCGAAGGCGTACGGAAACGGGGCGGCGGCCCGGAGCGCGGGCCGCGCGGCGTCCCCTCGCAGTCCACGGCGAGTTGTCAGGATCCGGCGCCGCCGCGGGCGATCGGGCTTGCGGAAAGAAGGCTTCCGCTTACCGTTGCGGGTCAGCGCCGGACTCTCACCGGACTTCCCCCGCGGGGCGCGTCACATCTACAGGGCCGGTCAGCCCTCGTACGGGGTCCCGTCCGGGCGGAAGAAGGAGATCCCGTCGGGCATGTCGTCGGGCAGGCTCGCGGCCCACTGCTGGAGGTCGGCGACCTTCTTCAGATGCGCCGACATGTACGGCCGCAGCGGCACCTCGGGGGTGGCCTTCTCGCCGACCCACATCAGGTCGCTGTTGACATAGCCGTAGAGCCGCTTGCCGCCGCTGTACGGGCCGGAGGCCGCGGTGCGGGCGATGGCGTCGGTGGCCAGGTCGATCTGCGGCTTCTGGTCGGCCAGCTCGCCGTACCAGACCTCCACCACACCCTGGTCGCGGATCATCACGACCTCGACCTTGCGGTCCTTGTCGATGCGCCAGTAGCCGCTCTCGGTCTCCAGCGGGCGGACCTTCTTGCCCTCGCCGTCGAGCACCCAGCTGTGCGAGTGGTACTCCAGGAAGTCACGGCCGTCGTGGGTGAAGGTGACCTCCTGCCCGAAGTTGCACTTCTCGGCGCCGGGGAAGTCCGCGACGCCGGCTCCCTCCCAGGTGCCGAGGAGGAAGACGAGCGGCACCAGGGCCGGGTTCAGGTCGGACGGGATCTCGATCATCAGCTCAGGCGATCTGTAGTGAGGGGTATATCCGGATTCAGCGCTGGCCCTGGTACAGCTTCTTCCAGGTCAGGCCGGCGAAGGCGATCACGCCGACGGCGACCAGGACGAGCAGGGTGGTGAAGACTGCCTCAAGCACGAGCGCGCTCCTGGGGGAGTGTGGTGTAACGGGGACCGCCTGTGAGTCTAGTCGGCGCCGCCGGCGGTGGCGCTGTGAGGTCTGCCGCGGGGTCTGCTGTGCAGGGGGCGGCCTAGTCTTGCCCCATGGCGAAGAAGCTCGTGATCAAGGTGACGGCGGGTGCGGATGCGCCCGAGCGGTGCTCGCAGGCGTTCACGGTGGCGGCGGTGGCGGTGGCCAGCGGCGTCGAGGTGTCGCTGTGGCTGACCGGGGAGTCGGCGTGGTTCGCGCTGCCGGGGCGGGCCGCCGAGTTCGAGCTGCCGCATGCGGCGCCGCTGCCGGAGCTGATCGACGGGATCCTCGCGGGCGGCGGGTCGATCACGGTGTGCACGCAGTGCGCGGCCCGGCGGGGCATCGAGCAGAAGGACCTGATCGCCAAGGCGGGCATCGCGGGGGCCCAGGTCTTCGTCAGCGAGATCATGCCGGAGGGCGTGCAGGCGCTGGTGTACTGAGCGCCGCGCGGCGCCTCACTGGGGGTGCTGCTCGTCGTCCCGGTCGTCCAGCTCGCGCCACCAGCGGTCGGACTCCGGGTCGCCGGACTCGTCCCACCAGCGCTCGCCGGGCTCCCGGCGGTTGCCGACGATCGCCGCGACGGGCGGAATGACCATGGCGACGACGCACATCGCCACCGCGGCCGGTACGGACCACAGCCGCACCACGCTCCACGCCAGCACGAACAGCACCAGGCACACGCCCATCAGGACGAAGTACCTGCGATGACGGCGTTGCGGCGCCGACAGCCGGCGGTGCGCGTCCATAAGTCCACGGTAAATCCGCCCGTGGGCGCTGAGAAGCCGGGCAACAGGCCGGAGGGCCGCACCCCGCCGAGGCGTCCAAACCCCGGGGTGCGGCCCTCCGGCCTGGGGGCACCTCCCGGCGTGGGCCGGGAGGTGCCGTCCGCGAGACGGCGCGGTCTCAGACCGCGATCGCGACCTCCGCCAGGCCGCCCTTCTGGGCGACGACGGTACGGTCGGCGGTGCCGCCCGGAACCAGTGCGCGCACCGTCCAGGTGCCCTCGGCCGCATAGAACCGGAACTGCCCGGTCGCCGAGGTGGGCACCTCGGCGGTGAACTCACCGGTGCTGTCCAGGAGGCGGACGTAACCGGTGACGGGCTCGCCGTCGCGGGTCACGCTGCCCTGGATCGTGGTCTCACCGGGCTTGATGGTCGAGGCGTCGGGGCCGCCTGCCTGTGCTCCACACATGGGTACTTCCTTGAGGGGTAAGGGAGAAGCTCCGGGGGGCGGAGCCGGGATTACTTGTTGGCGCCGAGCTCGATCGGCACGCCGACCAGCGAGCCGTACTCGGTCCAGGAACCGTCGTAGTTCTTGACGTTGGTCTGGCCGAGCAGCTCGTGCAGCACGAACCAGGTCAGCGCGGAGCGCTCACCGATCCGGCAGTACGCGATGGTGTCCTTCGCCAGGTCGACGGACTCCTCCTGGTAGAGGGCCTTGAGCTCGTCGTCCGACTTGAAGGTGCCGTCGTCGTTGGCGTTCTTCGACCACGGGATGTTGCGGGCGCTGGGCACGTGGCCGGGGCGCTGCGACTGCTCCTGCGGAAGGTGCGCCGGGGCGAGCAGCTTGCCGCTGAACTCGTCGGGGGAGCGCACGTCGACCAGGTTCAGGCTGCCGATCGCGGCGACGACGTCGTCACGGAAGGCACGGATGGAGGTGTCCTGGGCCTTGGCCTGGTACGTGGTGGCCGGGCGGTTGGGGACCTCGGAGCCGTCGACCAGGTCGCGCGAGTCCAGCTCCCACTTCTTGCGGCCGCCGTCGAGCAGCTTGACGCTGTCGTGGCCGTAGAGCTTGAAGTACCAGTAGGCGTAGGACGCGAACCAGTTGTTGTTGCCGCCGTAGAGGACGACGGTGTCGTCGTTGGCGATGCCCTTCGCCGAGAGCAGCTTCTCGAAGCCCTCCTGGTCGACGAAGTCACGGCGCACCGGGTCCTGGAGGTCCTTCTTCCAGTCGATGCGGACCGCGTTCTTGATGTGGTTCTTGTCGTAGGCCGAGGTGTCCTCGTCGACCTCGACCAGGACGACCTTCGGGTCCTCGAGGTGGGCCTCGACCCAGTCGGCGTCTACGAGGACGTCGCTACGGCTCATGTTCTTCTCCTCCGGGGCAGTTGCGGGGGGCGGTGCAGGGGCAGATTTGCCCGCGGGTAGGCCGGATATGCGTGGCTACACCCCGTCTGACGGGATATGAGTACGGAGTGGTGCGGCACGCGGCGCTGCGCGGGGACGGGCGAGGGCCGGCCCGAGGGGCCGAGCCCGTGCGAAACGGGGAGCGAAAGCCCCGTCAGGCAGGGCGACAGAGCATGGCGGCGACGCGGCACAGGTCGACTGCCCGCCGCTTCGTCAGTACCGCTTGTCTCCGTGGACGGAGACCGCTCCATGCGCTCTGCATGGGACCGATCGTAGGGAGGCCCGGCCGGGCGTGTCACCGGTGCCTCAAATAGTGAGACGCGATTGTCCGTGATGTGGGACGAGAGGGGCCTGACCGGGGGGCGGGGCGGGCCGGGGGAAGGGGAGTGCCGGTGGGGGGTCTGGCCTGCGGACGGTGCCGTCTCAGTGAATGGACGGGTCGGGTGCCTGGCGCGCGGCGGGCCGACGGCGCGTCATCGTGTGGGGGGCGGTGCGGCCGGTGCGGGCCGGTGGGGCGGCCCGCACCGGGATGCCGCGGACGCCGGTCAGCCGGGCAGCCTCACATCGTGGCCGGAGGCGGTGAGGGAGATCCCGTCCGGCCGGGTCACGACCTTGTCCAGCTTGAGGTTGCCGGGCAGCTGGTCCAGCTTCCACACGTGGTCGGTCTGCGAGCGCACGGTGGACTGGCAGGCGGGAAGGGCCCGGCACATCGCCGGGATCTCGTCGGCGCGCAGCCTGACGGTGTTGCCGGAGACGGTGATCGAGCCGGTCACCTCCAGGGAGTTGAGGACCGGGACGTTCGGGGAGATCTTCACCTGGCTGCGGCCGTTCTTCTCGCCCGCGTAGCTGATCTTGACGTCGCCGCCGGCCGCCTTGGTCAGATCCGCGTACGAGATCCGGGCGCTGCCGGTGGCCGAGGCGGCGCTCTGGACGGAGGTGTAGTCGCTGCCCAGCGCCACGTCGTGGAACTGCGCGCTGAGCTTCTCCACCCGCAGCGTGCGGCCGTCGGCGCTGGCCGACATCCCGCCGAGGTCGGCGTCCACCTCCGTCAGACTGCGCCCGGCGACCTGGGTCAGGAACGGGAACCCCTTGATCGACACCTCGGGCGACTTCTCCAGCCCCTGGCTGCTGCGGATCTTGTCCGCGGCCATGCTCTCGGCGTAACTCACCGCGACGCGGTCGCCGATCACGAACAGCACGCCGAATATGACGACGATGGACAGCAGCACCTTCAGTGCACGCATCGAACCACTACCCCCACGCAAGGGCCGGACCCCCGGCCATGTCATCGGTGCCATTGCCGCAGACCGCCGGTCTGCGCACCGCCGACCCTAAACGAGGAGTCAGTGGCCCAGCGCCCGGCCCAGCACGTAGACCGCAGGAGCGGCGAGAGCCAGGGGCAGGGCGACGCCCGCTGTCATGTGCACGAAACGGGAGGGGTAGTCGTAGCTGGCGACGCGCAGGCCGATCAGGGCGCAGCCGCCGGCGGCCAGGCCCAGGAACGCGCCGGCGGTACCGAAGCCGTTCAGCTGGCCGGCCGCGATACCGGCGCCCGCGGCCGCCAGCAGGGCGACGGCCACCGAGGCGACAGAGGGCAGCGGCAGCGCACGGGCGAGGGTGGCCAGGGCGACCGCGGCGCCGCCGACCGTGACGGCCTGCGGGGCGGCGGCCAGATGGCCGGAGGCCAGCACCGCGAGCGCGGTCGAGGCGATGCCCGCGGTCAGCGCGTACATCCGCTCGTCGGCGCTGCTGCGGTTGCGCAGCTGGAGGACGAGGACGAACGCACACCACACGCCGAGCGTGCCGAGGGCGACCACGGGGGCTTCCGAGCGGTCGGTGGCCAGCAGGGCGACATCGGTGGCCAGCCCGGCCAGGAAGGCCAGCGCAATGCCCTGCCGGGCGGGCCACATGCCGTTCAGCCGGAACCAGCCCGCGGCGGTGACCGCCTGGAGCAGCACGACCGGTACGGCGAGCACCGGGCGGGCCAGCGGCGCGGTCAGCGCGAGCAGGACGGCGAGGACGGCGGTCAGCGCGGCCGGCTGAATGCCCGGCGGGATGATCGGCGAGCGGCCCTCGGCGCGGGCGCGCTGATTCGGCGCCAGGTGCGCGAGGGACGCGGGGGCGGCGGGGGCGGCGGCGTGCGGCCGGGCCGGCTGCGGATGCGGCCGGGCGGCCGGCTCCTCGGGCGTCAGCGTCACCTGGTGCGGCTGGGAGGGGACGTGCGTCGGGTCGGCGGGGGCCGGGGCGGCGTAGGCGTCCTGGTGGCCGTAGGCATCCTGGCCGTACGCGTCCTGCGGGGCGTAGGCGTTCTGGTGGCCGTACGCATCCTGCTGGCCGTATGCGTTCTGATGCCCGTACGCGTCCTGGTGTCCGTACGCGTCCTGCTGGCCGTAAGGGGGCTGCGGGGTCTGCCCGCCGTGCCCGTAGCCGTATCCGTACTGCTGTTGCTGCTGCTGCGCGGCGGGGTCGTACCCGGGGTGCCCGGGGTACTGCGGCTGGTTGTCGCTCATGTCTGTGTGCTCACCCTCCGGCGAAGGGGGGCAGGACCTCGACCGTGCCGCCCTGGGTCAGTTCGACCGTCGTGTGGTCACGGGTGCCGACGGCGGTGCCGTTCACCAGGAAGGAGCAGCGCACCAGGACGCGTGCGAATTCCGGGTTGGCGGCGTGTGCGGCGCGCGCCGCCTCCAGCGCCTCGGCGAGCGTGCCCGCCGCGTACGGCTCCTCGGCCGTACCGGCCGCGGCCTTGGCCGCTGCCCAGTAGCGCACGGTGCCTGTTGTTGTCACGACGGCCCCTTCTCCTTCGTTGCCGCCTCCATGATGGCGTACGCGGCGGCGGGCCCCGTCCCGCCGGGGCTTTCGGGCGGGCCTCCCGAAACCGGAAATTCGATTGCCGAAGGCAATTTTTCCCTTAGGCTCAATCCGTGTTGGTCCGACTCGCGCGGGCGCATCTGCGGCCCTACAGGCGTTCGATATCCCTGATCGTTCTGCTCCAGCTGATACAGACCCTGGCCAATCTCTATCTCCCCACCCTGAACGCCGACATCATCGACAACGGTGTCGTCCGGGGCGACACGGGCTACATCCTCCGCATGGGCGGCCTGATGCTCGCCGTCACCGTGGTCCAGATCGTCTGCGCCGTCGTGGCCGTCTATTTCGGCGCCCGTACGGCCATGGCGCTGGGCCGCGACATCCGCGCCGCCGTCTTCGACCGGGTGCAGTCCTTCTCCGCCAGGGAAATGGGCACCTTCGGCGCCCCGTCGCTGATCACCCGCACCACCAATGACGTCCAGCAGGTCCAGATGCTGGTGCTGATGACGTTCACGATGATGGTCTCGGCGCCGATCATGTGCGTCGGCGGTGTGGCGATGGCGCTGAACCAGGACGTGACGCTGTCGGGGACGCTGCTGGTCATCGTCCCGGTCCTCGGGATCTTCGTCTCACTGATCGTGCGCCGGATGCGTCCGCTCTTCCGCGGGGTGCAGACCCGGATCGACACCGTCAACCGCGTCCTGCGCGAGCAGATCACCGGCATCCGCGTCATCCGCGCCTTCGTCCGCGACCGGCACGAACGCGAGCGGTTCGCCGGGGCCAACACCGATCTCTTCGATGTCTCGCTGCGCGCCGGCCGGCTGATGTCGATGATGTTCCCGCTGGTCATGCTCATCGTGAACCTCTCCAGCGTGGCCGTCGTATGGTTCGGCGGGCTGCGGATCGACAGCGGCGGGATGCAGATCGGCGCGCTGACGGCGTTCCTCTCCTACCTCATGTACATCCTGATGTCGATCATGATGGCGACGTTCATGGTGATGATGCTGCCGCGCGCCGAGGTCTGCGCCGAACGCATCCAGGAGGTGCTCGGCACGGACACCAGCGTCGTCCCGCCGCAGCACCCCGTCACCGAACTGCGCCGGCACGGCGAACTGGAGCTCCGCGGCGTCGAGTTCCGCTTCCCCGGCGCCGAGGAACCGGTCCTCAAGGACATCTCGCTGACCGCCCGCCCCGGCGAGACCACCGCCGTCATCCACTCGACCGGCAGCGGCAAGTCCACCCTCCTCGGGCTGGTCCCCCGCCTCTTCGACGCCACCGGCGGCCAGGTCCTGGTCGACGGCGAGGACGTCCGCACCCTCGATCAGGAGACGCTGGCCCGGGCCATCGGGCTGGTGCCCCAGAAGCCGTACCTCTTCTCCGGGACGGTGGCCACCAACCTGCGCTACGGCAATCCGGACGCCACCGACGAGGAGCTGTGGCACGCCCTGGAGACCGCGCAGGCGCGGGAGTTCGTCGAGCGGATGGAGGGCGGTCTGGACGCCGCCGTCGCGCAGGGCGGCTCCAATGTCTCCGGCGGCCAGCGCCAGCGGCTCGCCATCGCCCGCGCGCTGGTCCGCAAGCCGGAGGTCTACCTCTTCGACGACTCCTTCTCGGCGCTCGACTACGCCACGGACGCGGCGCTGCGGGCGGCGCTGGCCCGCGAGACGGACCGGGCGACGGTGGTGATCGTCGCCCAGCGGGTCGCCACCATCCGCGGCGCCGACCGGATCGTGGTGCTGGACGAGGGCCGGATCGTCGGCACCGGCACCCATACCGAGCTGATGGCCGGCAACGAAACGTACCGGGAGATCGTGCTCTCCCAGCTCACCGAGCAGGAGGCGGCGTGACCACCGCGGACAGAAAAGGGGCCGCCCCCGAGGCCCCGGCGACGGCCGCCCCACGGCGCGGCCCCGCCCCGATGCCGGGCCCCGGCCGGATGATGGGCGGCCAGCCCACCGAGAAGTCGATGGACTTCAAGGGCTCCGGCAAGCGGCTGCTGCGCCAGATGAGGCCCGAGCGCGGCGTCATCGGCCTCGGGCTGGGGCTCGGGGTGCTGAGCGTGGCGCTGACCGTGGTGGCGCCCAAGGTCCTCGGGCATGCCACCGACCTGATCGTGGCCGGAATCATCGGCCGCCGACTGCCCGAGGGAGTGACCAAGGCCCAGGCCGCGGCCCAGCTGCGCGCCCACGGCCAGGGCGGCCTCGCCGACCTGCTCGGCGCGATGCCGGTCGTGCCCGGCCACGGCATCGACTTCGGCACGGTCGGCACGGTCCTGGGGGCCACGGCGCTGCTCTACGCCACGGCCTCCCTCTTCGGCTTCGTCCAGGCCCGTATCGCCACCCGCGTCGTCCAGCGCACCGTCTTCCGGATGCGCGAGCAGGTCGAGGAGAAGCTGGCCCGGCTGCCGCTCGCCTACTTCGACAAACAGCAGCGCGGTGAGGTCCTCTCCCGCGCCACCAACGACATCGACAACATCCAGCAGACGCTCCAGCAGACCATGAGCCAGATCGTGACGTCGCTGCTGACCATCCTCGGCGTGCTGGCCATGATGTTCTGGATCTCGCCGCTGCTGGCCGCGGTCGCGGTGCTGACCGTCCCGCTGTCCGTCCTGGTCGCCACGAAGATCGGCAAACGGGCGCAGCCGCAGTTCGTCCAGCAGTGGAAGACCACCGGCAAGCTCAACGCGCACATCGAGGAGATGTACACCGGCCACAGCCTGGTCAAGGTCTTCGGCCGGCAGCGGGAGTCCGCCGCCCTCTTCCGCGAGCAGAACGAGGCGCTCTACGCCGCGGGGTTCAAGGCCCAGTTCATCTCCGGGATCATCCAGCCCGCGATGATGTTCATCGGCAACCTCAACTACGTCCTGGTGGCGGTGGTCGGCGGCCTCCGCGTCGCCTCCGGCGCCCTCTCCATCGGCGACGTCCAGGCGTTCATCCAGTACTCCCGCCAGTTCAGCCAGCCGCTGACCCAGGTCGCCTCCATGGCCAACCTCGTCCAGTCGGGCGTCGCCTCCGCCGAGCGGGTCTTCGAACTCCTCGACGCCACGGAACAGGACCCCGACGCCGAGCGCCCCGCGCACCCCGAGCACATCGAAGGCCGGGTCGCCTTCGAGGACGTCTCCTTCCGCTACGACGAGGACAGGCCCCTCATCGAGGGCCTCTCCCTGGCCGTCCACCCCGGCCAGACCGTCGCCATCGTCGGCCCGACCGGCGCCGGCAAGACCACCCTCGTCAACCTCCTGATGCGGTTCTACGAGGTCCGCGGCGGCCGGATCACCCTCGACGGCGTCGACATCGCGGAAATGTCCCGCGAGGACCTGCGCGCCAACATCGGCATGGTCCTCCAGGACACCTGGCTCTTCGGCGGCACCATCGCCGAGAACATCGCCTACGGCGCCCCGGAGGGCACCTCCCTCGACAAGGTCATCGAGGCCGCCAAGGCCACCCACGTCGACCGCTTCGTACGCACCCTCCCCGAGGGCTACGACACCGTCATCGACGAAGAGGGCGCCAACGTCTCCGTCGGCGAGAAGCAACTGATCACCATCGCCCGCGCGTTCCTCGCCGAACCGGCCATCCTCGTCCTGGACGAGGCCACCAGCTCGGTCGACACCCGCACCGAGGTCCTCATCCAGCACGCGATGGCCCAGCTGCGCACCGGCCGCACGAGCTTCGTCATCGCCCACCGGCTGTCCACCATCCGTGACGCGGATCTCATCCTCGTCATGGAGTCCGGAGCGATCGTCGAGCAAGGCACACACGATGCGCTACTGGCGGCCGAGGGCGCGTATGCGCGGCTTTATGCGGCGCAGTTCTCGGGGGTCGCCGTTTAAGGCCCGTCCGCTGCGCTTTGCCCGTCCGCTGCGCTTTGCCTGAGCCGACGTTTTGGCTTTCCCGCCGTTGCGCCTGCGGCGGGCGGGGGTTGTGTGTCGGCCGCGGTGCCGCCCCTGCGGACTTCGTCCTCCGGTGCGTCCCCTCCCGACGGTGGGAGGGGAAAAGGCGGTGGTCCACCCCCACCGTCCTTTTCCACCCCCAACGGGGAGGTGCCGGGCCGTAGCGGCGGAGCCGTGTAGGGCCGGTGCCGCTGCCGAACAGCCCCGCGCCAGCGGCACAGCCCGCCGCAGGCGCTACGGCGGCAAACCCCTACGGCGGGACGGCCGACAACGTGGGGCCCAAGCAAAGCGCAGCGGAGCGTGATCGACGAAACACAAGGACGTACCCATTCCGCCGCCCGTTGAGCTATCCTGCTGGGCAAGAAGGATCCGGGCAGCGTAGCCCCCGGGTCCTTTCGTGCTTTCTTAGGCCCGTAGGGCCGGGATGGTGCCCCCCGTCGCCGGGACCGAGGAGGAACCAGACGAAATGGGCAAGCGAAGTGGGCGGCAGGACCGTGAGCGGCCGCACAGGATGGATCGCGCCGGAAACCGGGTAGGTGGTCGGAGGTGAGTTCGCTTCTGCTGCTGACTAATGCACTCCAGCCGTCGACGGAGGTGCTCCCGGCGCTGGGCCTGCTGCTGCACAGCGTGCGGGTGGCCCCCGCCGAGGGCCCGGCCCTGATCGACACCCCCGGGGCCGACGTCATACTGATCGACGGCCGCCGCGACCTGCCGCATGTGCGGTCCCTGTGCCAGCTGCTGCGGTCCACGGGGCCCGGCTGCCCGCTGGTGCTGGTGGTGACCGAGGGCGGGCTGGCCGCCGTCACCGCCGACTGGGGCATCGACGACGTTCTGCTGGACACGGCCGGTCCCGCCGAGGTGGAGGCCCGGCTGCGGCTGGCCATGGGCCGCCAGCAGATCACCACGGACGACGGCCCGATGGAGATCCGCAACGGTGATCTGTCGGTGGACGAGGCCACCTACAGCGCCAAGCTGAAGGGGCGGGTCCTGGACCTGACCTTCAAGGAGTTCGAGCTGCTGAAGTATCTGGCGCAGCACCCGGGCCGGGTCTTCACCCGCGCCCAGCTCCTCCAGGAGGTGTGGGGCTATGACTACTTCGGCGGTACGCGGACGGTCGATGTGCACGTCCGGCGGCTGCGCGCCAAGCTCGGCCCCGAGCACGAGTCGCTGATCGGCACGGTCCGTAACGTCGGCTACCGCTTTGTGACGCCGGAGAAGCCGGAGCGGGCGGCGGAGGCCCAGGCGAAGGCGACCGAGGGCGCCGCGAAGGCGGCGAACGACGGGCCGGCCGGCGGCCGCGACGGTGACGGCTCCGGGAAGTCCGCCGCCTCACGTGCCGAAACCGTTGTCGGACGACCTGCCTCCCGGTAGGACCATCCGCGTAGACTGCCGCGCGTGGCCAAGGTGACGCGGGATGATGTGGCAAGGCTGGCGGGGACGTCCACCGCCGTGGTCAGCTACGTCATCAACAACGGACCAAGGCCGGTCGCCCCGGCCACGCGCGAGCGGGTACTCGCCGCGATCAAGGAGCTCGGCTACCGGCCGGACCGGGTCGCGCAGGCGATGGCCTCGCGTCGCACCGACCTCATAGGTCTGATCGTGCCGGACACCCGGCAGCCGTTCTTCGCCGAGATGGCGCACGCCGTGGAACGGGCCGCGTCCGAGCGCGGCAAGATGGTGCTGGTCGGCAACGCCAACTACGAGGACGAGCGCGAGGCCCACTATCTTCGCGCCTTCCTCGGGATGCGGGTGGCCGGGCTGATCCTGATCAGCCAGGGGCCGAGTGAGCACGCCGCGGCCGAGATCGACGCCTGGGATGCGCGCGTGGTGCTGCTGCACCGGCGGCCGGATGCCATCGACGACGTCGCCGTCATGACGGACGACGTCTGGGGCGCGCAGCTGGCGACCCGGCATCTGCTGGAGCACGGCCATCCGTACGTCGCCTTCCTCGGCGGTACGGAGGAGACCCCCAAGTCCGGCGACCCGGTCACCGACCACGTCGAGGGCTGGCGGCGGGCCATGCTGGAGTCCGGGAAGACGCCGGAGGGCCGTTATTTCCAGGCCGCCTACAACCGCTACGACGCCTACCAGACCGCGCTGAAGCTGCTGGCCGGGCCGGACCGGCCGCCGGCCATCATGTGCGCGACCGACGACCAGGCGATCGGGGTGCTGCGGGCCGCCCGGGAGCTGCGGATCGACGTGCCGGGCGAGCTGGCCGTCGCGGGCTTCGACGATGTGAAGGAAGCCGCGCTGACCGATCCGCCGCTGACCACCGTCGCCTCGGACCGTCAGGCGATGGCGCGGGCGGCGGTGGACCTCGTCCTGGACGACGGGCTGCGGGTGGTCGGCTCGCGCCGCGAGCGGCTGCGGCAGTTCCCGTCGCGGCTGGTGGTGCGGCGGTCCTGCGGCTGCCAGGGCTGAGCCCGGGGCCTGGTGCCCGGCGGTCCTTATGCCGGGCATACCGACTTCTGTCGGGCCTCTCAGGACGTTCTCAGACGGTTCTCATGGACCGGGCGCACAGTCGATGCCATGACCGACAGCTACCGCCGAAGCGGCGAGGACATGCCACAGGACCGGCCGTATGCGTACGGCGACTTCCACGGGGGCGGGCACGGGCCCCGCGACCCCCAGCACGGCGACTACGGGCGCGGTGACTACGGGTACGGCGAGCACGGGCAGGCCGTTCCGCCGCCGCCCCCGTACGCGCCGGAGTCCGTCGAGCCCGGGTCGCGCCGCCGCGCGCGCCGGCCCGTTGCGCTGCTGGCGGCGGTGGCGCTGGCATCCGGTCTGATCGGCGGGGGGAGCGCGGCGCTGCTGGCCGGCGCCACCCATCAGGTGCAGTCGGACGGCGCCGGTACGCCGCTGGTCAATGCGGGCAAGCAGAGCGGCAGTGGGGTCTCGGGCGTGGCCAAGGCGGTCAGCCCGGCGATAGTGGAGATCAAGGCGCGGACCGGGTCCGGGGAGGCCACCGGCTCCGGCGTGGTCCTCACCCGCAGCGGCGAGATCATCACCAACAACCATGTGGTGTCCGGCGCTCAGGCGGTCCAGGTCACCTTCAGCGACGGCAGCCGGAAGGCCGCGCGGGTCGTGGGGACCGACCCCGACAAGGACCTGGCGCTGATCAGGGTCGGCGGCGCCAAGAACCTCACCCCCGCCACGCTCGGCGACTCCAACGGGATCGCGGTAGGCGACGGGGTGGTCGCCATCGGTTCACCCGAGGGCCTCACCGGCTCCGTGACCAGCGGAATCGTCTCCGCCCTCAACCGCGATGTCACCGTCCCCAAGGAGGGCGGCCGGCAGCAGCGGGACCCGGGTGACGGCTGGCCGTTCGAGTTCGGCGGCAACCAGTACAACGGCGACACCGGCCCGTCCAAGACCTCGTACAAGGCCATCCAGACCGACGCCTCGCTCAACCCGGGCAACTCCGGCGGCGCGCTGATCGATATGCAGGGCCGGGTCATCGGCATCAACTCCGCGATCTACTCGCCGAGTTCGGCCTCCAGCAGCAGCGCGGGCAGCATCGGACTGGGCTTCGCCATACCGATCAACACCGTCAAGGCCGATCTCGATTCGCTGCGCGACGGGGGGAGCGGTGGCGGCGGCAACGGCCGCATCTGACGCCGCCGTGTCACGCTGAAGGCAGCCCGTAAGGTGCCGACCGCCGATCCTTCCCCATGCCTCCAGGGCAGGGGAGGTGCCCCATCCACCCGAGGTAGAGACACACATGAGCCCCGCCGAGCACGGTGATCAGCCCGCCCGCATCCTGATCGTCGACGACGAGCCGGCCGTCCGCGAGGCGCTCCAGCGCTCGCTCGCCTTCGAGGGCTATCTGACGGAGCAGGCGGTCGACGGTCTGGATGCGGTCGAGAAGGTCGCGACGTACAAACCCGAGCTGATCGTGCTGGATGTCCTGATGCCGCGGATGGACGGGCTGACCGCCGCCCGCCGGCTGCGGGCCAGTGGGGTGACCGTACCGGTTCTGATGCTGACCGCCCGCGACACGGTCGGCGACCGGGTCACCGGGCTGGACGCCGGGGCCGACGACTACCTGGTCAAGCCCTTCGAGCTGGACGAGCTGCTGGCGCGGATCCGCGCGCTGCTGCGGCGCAGCACGTATGCGGCGGCCGCCGGGGCGCCGGTCGACGAGAACGAGGCGCTGTCCTTCGCCGATCTGCGGATGGACCTGTCCACCCGCGAGGTCACCCGCGGCAACCGGCCGGTCGAGCTGACCCGTACCGAATTCACCCTGCTGGAGATGTTCCTCGCCCATCCCCGGCAGGTCCTGACGCGTGAGCAGATCCTCAAGGCGGTCTGGGGCTTCGACTTCGAGCCCACCTCCAACTCCCTGGATGTGTATGTGATGTATCTGCGCCGCAAGACGGAGGCCGGCGGCGAGCCGCGGCTGGTGCACACCGTGCGCGGCGTCGGCTATGTGCTGCGGTCGGAGGGCGGCGCGGAATGACCCGCTGGTACGGCAGGCTGCCGTTGCGTTCCCGGCTGGCGATGCTGGTGGGACTGGCGGTGGCGGTGGCGGTGGCGCTCTCGGCCGCGGCGTGCTGGCTGGTCACCCGCGACCGGCTCACCGAGCAGCTGGACGAGACGCTGAGCTCGGTCAAGGTGACCGACACCTATGTGCGGGCGCTGGTCGACCACTGCAACGGCCAGCCCCTCGCGGGCAATCCCCCACCCACTCCGTACACCGTGCGCCTGGTGTCGTCGAGCGGCTATGACTGCACCGCGCCCGGCAAGTCCGAGATCCCGGTGCAGCGGGCGGACAAGCTGGTGGCCCAGCAGCGGCTGTCCAACGCCGTGCACACCACCCGGGCCAAGAACGGCACCGAGATGCGGGTCTTCACCACCCTCGGCCCGGTCACCGACACCTCGGGCAACCCGCTCGCGATCTCCGTCGCCACCCCCATGGACCAGATCACCCAGCCGCTCGACCAGCTCGCCCTGGTCCTGCTGGTCGTCGCCGGGATCGGGGTGCTCGGCGCCGCGTACGCCGGCCTGTGGGTCGCCCAGTCGGGCCTCAAACCCGTCGACCGGCTCACCGACGCCGTCGAGCACGTCGCCCGTACCGAGGATCTGGCCGTCCGAATCCCCGTCGACGGCGAGGACGAGATCGCCCGGCTCTCGCGCTCGTTCAACTCCATGACCAGCGCGCTGGCCGCCTCCCGCGACCTTCAGCAGCAGCTGATCGCGGACGCCGGCCACGAGCTGCGCACGCCCCTGACCTCGCTGCGCACCAACATCGACCTCCTGGTCCGCAGCGAGCAGTCCGGTCGGCCGATCCCGCCCGCGGACAAGGCGGCGCTGCTGGAGTCGGTGAAGGCGCAGATGGGGGAGCTGGCGGCGCTGATCGGCGACCTTCAGGAGCTGTCCCGTCCGGCGCGCGGGCCGGCCGCCGTCGAGGTCGTCGCGCTGCACGACATCGTCGGCACGGCCCTGGCGCGCGTCCGGCTGCGCGGCCCGTCGCTGACCCTCACCGCCGACATCGACCCGTGGTACGTCCGCGCCGAGCCCGCCGGGCTGGAGCGCGCGGTGGTCAACCTCCTCGACAACGCGGTCAAGTTCAGCCCGGCCGGGGGCTCCGTCGAGGTCCGGCTGGCCGGCGGCGAGCTGACCGTACGCGACCACGGCCCCGGCATCGCCCCGGACGAACTCCCCCATGTCTTCGAGCGGTTCTGGCGCTCGCCGTCCGCGCGCAGCCTGCCCGGCAGCGGGCTGGGCCTGTCGATCGTGGCCCGTACGGCGGAGCAGGCCGGCGGGGCGGTCCGGCTGCGTTCGGCGGAGCTCGGCGGTACGGAGGCGGTGCTGACCCTGCCGGGGGCGCCGACGCCGCCACCGGACGTGCCGTACGGGGAGGGGCCGCAGGGGCCGCCCGAGTAGAGCGGCCCCGGCTACTTCTTCTTCGCCGCGTCCCCGAACGGCAGGTTCGCCCCCGTCACCTCGACGTGGATGCCGTCCTGCTTGACGGTGATGGTCCGCAGCCGGACGTCACCGGGCGTCTTCGGCAGCCGGAAGGAGAGCGAGAGCCGGTCGGCGAGCTGGGGTTTGGTCAGTCCGCTCAGGGTGCCGAAGATCTTCGGGTCGATGCCGACCTTCTGGAGCAGCCAGGGGTGGTCCATCACCACATCGACGAGGTTGACCTTCATCAGCTGCTCGATGAAGCGCGGCGAACCGGTCAGGTCGTGCAGCTTCTGCTCGTCGTGCAGCGCCGCGTCGATGTACTGCTGCGGAATGCCGATGCGGTGCGCGATCGCCGGAATGCTCAGCATCGCCTTCACCTTGGCCGCCTGACGGCTGAGCTCGGCGGCGGTCTTCCGGGTGAGCCGGAGGCCCTCCTCCTTGCCGGTGCCGGGGCGGTAGACGGCGATGTCGGCGATGTCCAGGCGCATCTGGCTGATGTCGGTGGAGACTCCGCGGTCCCCCGCCCGCCGGATGTGTGCCTCCGCCTGTACCCGCAACGGGTGGCCGGCGATCGGCAGTTCGCCGACCGCGCGGACCGCATTGGGGCCCAGCTGGCTGAACTTCACCTGGGAGGCGCCCAGTTCGCGGTTCATGTCGTCGAAGGCGAGCAGCACATTGCCGTGCATGCTGCCGATCGTGGCGCCCTTGATGGAGCTCGGCAGATCGCCGTCGATCCGGATGTCGTTCGCGGATGCGGAGAATCTCGCCAGCGAGACCCGGTCGGCCGCCACATCGGGAATGGTGACGTCCACCTGGTCCAGATGCTTGTCGAGGACCTGGGTCAGAAAGGGGAAGCCCTTGATGTCGACGTCCGGAGTGGCGTTCAGATGCAGGGATTCCTTGAGCTTCTCCGCGGCCTTGTTCTGCGCGTAGAGCACCGCGAAGCGGTCGAAGAGCGTCAGGAACGCCGTGCACACCAGGGCGGCCACCAGCAGTTTGATGGTGATCGGCACGGCGGCGAAGCGGCTGATGCCGCGCTTTCTGCGGCGGTGGTTCGGCCGCGTCCATTCCTCGTCCTCGTCGTCCGCACGCAGCCCGAGGCCCAGCGGATCGTCGCTGTCGTCACGCTCGTTGAGGTAGGTGCGGCGCAGCGGCCGGTGGTACGGCTCGGGTTCCGGTTCGAGGTCCGGTTCCGGGTCGGCGAGGGAGGCCAGATCGGCGTAGGGGTTCAGCGGTGTCATCTCGCGGGTGTCGCCGGTTGGCGAGGACGAATCCGGCGGCGAAGTGGGGGAGGGTGAAGATATGCGTATGGGGGTGCGCATCCGTACATCCCACCACGGGTGGGACCCTCGAATGCAAGTCCTACCGGCAGTATGTGACGTACGCGAAAGATGAGCGGTCCGTCTTGGCGAAGATTTGTCATCCCGATGGGGAGCCGGAATCCGCGGCTTGTGGAACAAGTGGAGCGGCGACGGCGTTGTGATGACGACCGCAGCGATGTCTTCCCAAGGGGTTTCCGTGATTGTCGTCACCGGCGCAACCGGCAATATCGGCCGCAGTCTTGTCGGCCGCCTTCTCCAGGACGGCGCGCAGGTCCGCGCCCTGACCCGCGATCCCTCCCGCGCCGGGCTGCCGGCCGAGGCCGAGACGGTCCGCGCGGACCTCACCGACGCCTCCGGCCTCGCGCCGCTGCTGGGCGGCGCCGAGGCGCTGTTCCTCAATCTGGCCGCGGGCGGCGAGCGGTCCGCCGTCGTGGTGCTGGACGCCGCGGTCAAGGCGGGAGTCCGCCGCGTCGTCCTCAACTCCTCGGTGGCGGTGACGGATTCACCCGCCGACGAGACCAACTTCATTGCCCGTATGCATGCCGCCGTGGAGCGTGCGGTGCGCGCGTCCGGCCTGGAGTGGACCTTCGTCCGCGGCAGCAATTACGCCACCAACGCCCTCGGCTGGGCCGCGTCGATCCGCGAGACCGGCGTGGTGCGCGACGCCCACCCGGGGGCGCAGGGCGTGCCGGTCCATGAGGCGGACCTCGCCGATGTCGCCGCCGTCGCCCTGCTGGACCGTACGGGCGCGCACGCGGGCCAGGCGTATGTCGTGACCGGCCCGGAGGTGCTGACCGTCGCCGAGCAGGTCGCCGAGATCGGCCGGGCCGTCGGGCGCGAGGTCCGGGTCGAGCGGATCTCCGAGGACGCGGCCGCCGAGGCGATCGCCGGCCCGCACCTGCCCAAGGCGGCCGCGCGGGAGCTCATCGCCATGTTCGGCAGCACCGTCGACCGGCCGGCGTGGCCCGTCTCGGACGCCGTCGAGCGGGTCACCGGCCGTCCGGCCCGCCCCTTCGCCCAGTGGGCGCGGGAGCACGCGGCGGACTTCTCCTGATCTGACCGGGCCGGGGCGTCGCCCACCTGACGGCATGTCATATCTCGTCCGGCGCCGAGCGAAAACCCTTTGATGGGCCCGCCCCGCCCGCCCTACGGTCCGCGCATGCTGCCTCGCGTGGACACCGACGACGAGGGGGACGCGATCGTCCCCGACGAACAGACCCTGCGGCCGGGCGTCGCCGCCCTCTGCGCCCGGCTGGGGCTACGGGACGCCACCCCGTCCCGCTTTCCCACCGGTTCCCTGCCCGTCTATGCCGTCGGCGACCGCTACGTCCTCAAGCTCTTCCCGGCCGCGAGCGCCGCCGACGCCCGCGCCGAGGCCCGGGTCCTCGCCCACCTCCAGGGCCGCCTTCCCGTCCCCACCCCGTATGTGCACGACGCGGGGGAGTACGAGAACGGCTGGCGCTATGTGCTGATGTCCCGGCTGCGCGGCGGCGATCTGGCCGTCGCCTGGCCCCGCGTCCCCCGGGCCGAACGGGACCGTATCGCCACCGAGGCCGGTGAGGCGCTGGCCGCCCTGCACGCCGTGGACCCGGCCCCGCTCGCTGACGTCCTGGGCCCCGGCGACTGGCCCGCCTTCCTCGCCGCCCAACGCGCCTCGGCCGTGGACCGCCAGCGCGCCCACGCCCTGCCCGCACCGTGGCTGGAGCAGATCCCCGCCTTCCTCGACTCGGTAGCCCTGCCCGTGCCCGTTCCCGTGCCGGAAGCGGAGGCCGGCGGCGGGGCCGGAGTCCTCCTCCACACGGAGTTCATGCGGCAGCATCTGCTCATCGACGCCTCCGACGACTGGCGGCTGACCGGCCTCGTCGACTTCGAACCCGCCATGATCGGCCACCGCGCCTACGACTTCGTCGCCGTCGGCCTCTTCGTCTCCCGCGGCGACCCACGCCTCCTGGCCCGCGTCCTGCGCGCGTACGGCGAGACCTTCGACCCCCGGGAACTCCTCGCCCTCACCCTGCTGCACGTCTACAGCGACCTTCCCTGGTACCTGCGGGAGCTGCCCGCACCGCGGCGGCCCACGCTGGACGCCCTGGCCGAGCGGTGGTTCGGGACACACTGAGGGCGATTGCGGAGAGTATGTGCCGGATTCCGGGGAGAGCGAACGGGAATTGGCGCCCGGGACCACCATGGGGCCACAGGCCCTGTGGATACGCTTGGCCGTCCACTGTCACGGAATTGGGGAACAGCCGCTATGGCAATGCTCAAGAGCACGATCAAGGAACAGGTCTCGGCGGCGATAGCCCAGCAGAACCCCGGAGACCGGGCGCTGGTGACCTTCGAGACGGTCACGGGGCCCAGCCCGTGGCTGATGAGCATGCTCGGGTTCGTCGGGCGCATGATGGTGAAGTACTACTTCGTCACGGTGACGGACCAGGCGGTCGTGGTGCACCGGGTGCACCGGGTCAACAACCGCCCGCAGGAGGTCACCCATGTGATCCCGCGTGACCAGGCCCAGAACGCGTTCTCGGACGTCAACCTGAGCACGCTGTGGAGCTCGGTCCGCCTGGCGCTCCCGGGCGAGGCGGCGCCGGTCCGGCTGAACGTCCACCGGGCGTGGCGGCAGGAGTTGGAGCAGCTGCTGGCCACGGTCGGCGGTGCGCCGCAGCAGCAGTTCGCGGGCCAGCAGCCGGGGATGCCGGGCCAGCAGCCCGGTATGCCGCAGGCCCCGCAGCAGGGGTACGCGCCGCAGGGGATGCCCCAGCAGCAGCCGCAGGCCGCCCCGCAGCCCGGCTACCAGCAGCAGCCGCAGCAGCCCGGCTACCCGCAGCAGCCCCAGCAGCCCGGCTACCAGGGCGCCCCGGCTCCCGCCCCCGGCCAGCCCCAGCAGCCCGGCTACCCGCAGCAGCCGGCCGCCCCGCAGCAGAACCAGTACGGCTACCCGCCGGCCCAGCCCCAGCAGCCCGGCTACCCGCAGCAGCCGCAGCCGGGCTACCAGCAGGCCCCGCAGCAGCCCCCCTACGGCGCGCCGCAGCAGGGCAACCCGTACGGCGGCTGAGCGCCGCACGACGCGCGACGTACGACGCCATACGGAACGGGGCGGGCCCAACGGCCCGCCCCTTCCCGCTATTTCACGCCCCGTACTCCCTACTCCACTACTTCACCACCGTGATCCGGTCCGCCTTCGGCGGGTCCAGCGGGGCGGACGCCGAGGAGTGGGCGGTCAGGTAGCCGGTGAAGGCGTCCAGGTCGGAGGCGCCGACGTACTTGTTCTTGCCGTCCTTGAAGGCGGGGAAGCCGTCGCCGCCGCCCGCCAGGAACTCGTTCATCGCGACGCGGTAGGTCTTGGCCGGGTCGATGGGGGTGCCGTTGAGCTTGACGGAGCCCTTGACGATGCGGTCGGCGCCGGATTTGGTCAGGTCCAGGGTGTAGGTCAGCCCCTTGGAGACCTGGAGGATCTTGGGTTCGGCCGCGTTCGGGCCGGTGACCTGCTGTTGGAGGCCGGTCAGGAGCTGGGTGCCGGTGAGGTCGACGACATTGATCATGTTGGTGAAGGGCTGGACGGTGAACGCCTCCCCGTAGGTCACCACGCCGTCGCCTTCCGAGCCGGCCGCCTTGTAGGCCAGGTCGGAGCGGATGCCTCCGGGATTCATCAGGGCGAGCTGGGCGCCGCCCTTGTCGGCGGCCCGGGTGGCCTCCAGTTGGGCGTCGGCGATGACGTCGCCGAGGGGGGCCTCGGGGGCGTCGGTGCCGCGGCCGTCGATGTCCGCGGAGATATGCCCGACGGGGCGGTTGGCGACCGGCGCGGCGAGCTTGTTCCAGCGGGCGATCAGGGACGTCATGTCCGCGGCCTTGGGCCCCGTGCGCTCCACGACGTGGTTGACCGCGCCGGGCGCCTTCACACTCGTGCGCACGATGTCATGGGTGCGCCGGTCGTAGGTGAGCGTCGTCTCGGTGTAGAGCCTGCCGAAGGAGGCCGCCGAGGTCACCGTACGGGGCCTGCCGGACGGGTCCGGGATGGTGCAGGTGTAGGACTGGTGGGTGTGGCCGGTGACCAGGGCGTCGACCTGCGGGGTCACATGCTTGGCGATCTCGGTGATCGGCCCGGAGATGCCGTCGCCCGGACCGGGGCTGTCGCAGTTGTAGTTGTACGCGGTGGAGGCGGGCATGCCGCCCTCGTGGATCAGGGCCACGATCGCCTTGACGCCCTGCCGGTTGAGCACCTTGGCGTACTTGTTGATGGTCGCGACCTCGTCGTGGAACTTCAGGCCCTTGACGCCGGCGGCGTTGACGATGTCCGGGGTGCCCTTCAGCGTCACCCCGATGAAGCCGATCTTGACGCCCTTGTGCTGCCACACGGTGTACGGCTTGAGCAGCGGCTTGCCGGTCTTCTCGTCCGTGACATTGGCGGTGAGGTAGGGGAAGTCGGCCCCCGCGAACTTCTTCCCCTTCTCGTAACAGCCGTCCTTGGGATGACAGCCGCCCTTCTGCATCCGCGTCAACTCGGCCCGGCCCTCGTCGAATTCATGATTGCCGACGGAGGTGACATCGAGATGCAGCTTGTTCATCGCCTCGATGGTCGGCTCGTCGTGGAAGAGGCCGGACAGCAGCGGGCTGGCACCGATGAGGTCGCCGGCCGCGGCGGTGACGGAGTACGGGTGCCCCTTGCGAGCGGTACGCAGCGCCTGGGCCAGGTACTCGACGCCGCCGGCGGGGATGGTCTTCTTGCTGCCGTCGGGCTCCAGCTCCTGCACCGTGCCCGACGAGCCCTGCGGCGGTTCGAGGTTGCCGTGGAAGTCGTTGAAGGAGAGCAGCTGGACGTCGACCGTACGGCCGGACCCCGGGTGCGCGCTCACGGCCCCGGCGGGCAGCGCCGTCGCGGCGACACCGACCGCCGCGGCCAGCGCGGCGGCCGCGGCCGACAGTCTCCCCGTCAATCTCCGTGCGGCGCGGCGTGGTTGAGGTGTGGATGGCATGGGTTCCCCTCCTGGATGGTCCGAGCGGAGGGCAGCCTACGGTCGACGCGCGTAGCGCAACAGGGGGGACGGGTTACGGCTCGGCGAATGCCGTGGCTTCGCCTCGTCTCGCTCGACGGACCCGGCCGCACCGCCCACCGGCCTGCTGCCGCTCCGCCGACGCGCCGCTCGGCAGCGTCGGCCCGGACGCCTACCTGCTGGATCTGCGGACCGACGGACCCCAGGAGGTACGGGACTGGCTCGCCGCGCGACGGCCAGGACGCGGCTCATCGGGCCCGCCTTCGACCCGGCGGACAACACCGCGTATCGCCTCTCCGGAGGCTCGCTGGGGGAGTGGTTCGACGTCCTCGCCCACGTCCGGGAGATCACCCCGGTGCGTTTCCTCACGCGCGATGACCCGGCCCCCGCCCCCGGGAGAGTCGTACGCTGCACACATGACTGACGCAGCACAGGAGATGGGCCGGTCCGGCCGCAGGATCCGGGTGGTCGAGGAGCTGACCCTGGAGACGGCCGCGGCCGTGCTGGAGCTGATCGAGCAGGCCGCGCGGACGGACGGGCAGCCCGCGGTGTCCGAACAGGGGCGGCTTCAGCTGCGCGGCGGGCGGCGCCCCGGGGTGCGGCATGTGCTCGTGTACACGCCGACCGAGGACGAGGAGCAGCTGGTCGCCTACGGGCAGCTGGAGGACACCGACCCGGTGGAGGCCCCGGCCGCCGAGCTGGTCGTGCACCCGGGCCACCGCGGCCGCGGGCACGGCCGGGCGCTGGGCAGCGAGCTGCTGGCACAGTCCGGGCGCCGGCTGCGGGTATGGGCGCACGGCGGGCATCCGGCCGCCCGGCACCTCGCGCAGACCCTCGGCCTGACGATGTTCCGCGAGCTGCGCCAGATGCGCCGCTCACTGGCCGATCTGACGCTGCCGGAACCCACGCTCCCGGAGGGCGTGACCGTACGGACCTTCCAGCCCGGCACCGACGACGCGGCCTGGCTGGAGGTGAACGCCGCCGCCTTCGCCCACCACCCCGAGCAGGGCTCGCTGACCCAGCGCGACCTGGACGACCGCAAGGGCGAGCCGTGGTTCGACCCGAAGGGCTTCTTCCTGGCGGAGAAGGAGGGCCGGCTGATCGGCTTCCACTGGACGAAGGTGCACGCCGAGGAGGGCCTGGGCGAGGTCTACGTACTCGGAGTCCGCCCCGGCGCCCAGGGCGGCGGCCTGGGCAAGGCCCTCACCTCGATCGGCCTGCGACACCTGGCGGCCCAGGGCCTGCCGACGGCGATGCTGTACGTCGATGCGGACAATGTGGCGGCGGTGAGCGTGTACGAGCGGCTGGGGTTCGTCACCCATGAGACGGATCTGATGTATCGGTCGGAGACGTGAGGTAGGGGCGGGGGCCTGATGTAGGGGTAGGCGGGCGGGGTGCCGGAGGCTTTCGGGCCGCTCGACCCGGCCCGTCCGCCACCCATCCCCGCCGCTCTGCCCGCGCAAGTCAGGTCACACCGGTGGCCTTCGCCCCGCGCAAGGCAGGCCAGGGCCTTGACCGGTGCCGCAGCCGAGCTCCAGCACGCTCTCGGGGCCGCCCAGCAGCTCCGGGTCCGGCGCGGCCGGGCGGTCACGGTACTGCGTTCAGCGGAAGACCGGTTCGGAGCCGAACACTTCGTCACGTACGGACGGGGATTCGGCGTAGAGGTTCCAGAGGCGGCGCTCGTGGTCGTAGTTGTGCGGTGTAGACACGGTGGCGTCCTCGCAGGGCCGGTGGGGAAAGCGGCCCCGCCGGTGATGGGCAGGCGGGGTCGGCACGGTGGTGCAGGGGTGGCCGACGGTTCGGTACGACGGCCCCACACCGGTCTACTGGGGCGGACGTGTGTCGTCCGGATGCCCGTCCTCCTCGTAGGACGACACGATGTCGAGAATCTCCCGCAAGGTGAGGCCGTTCTGCGCCTGGAGGATTTCCCTCAGTTGCACTTTCAGCAGCGCGCATCCGGGACAGTCACGAGGGTCGGCATGATCGGCGTGAGGCACCCCGAGCGGATCCTGATACGCCACGTTCTCACCGCGCCTTCGGGTGGGAGTGGCGGCGCATCTCGACGTTGCAGTCCGTCGCCTTGGACCTGTCTCCCGCGGCGTACGCCCTCGCGCGCTGCGCGGCCAGGGCGGCGCACACATCGCACCCGGCGACGGGTACGGGGTCCGGCGCCGGTTCCCCCAGGTGAACGGAGCGGCAGGTGCGGGGCATCAGCCCACCACCTCCACACCGTGGATCCAGCGCGGCCCGGCGTCGTACCCGTGCACGGCCAGCCACAGCGCCCGCCGCCGTCCGCGCTGGGTTCGGCGTTCCCGCCGTTCCTCGGGCGTGAGGACGTACGGACGGATCAGGTACGAGTCCTCGCCCCGCAGCATGTCCGGCTGCCGTACGCGCACGCGGGGAGGTACGGGCGCCGGTGCGTCTTCGCGGCGGCGCACCATTGGGACCCGGGGTAACCGCCCGACCGGAGCGGAAGCGCGGGGCTCGGCGACCGGGTACGTCTCGCCCGCCCGGTGGCGCCCCGCCGCAGGCAGCAACAGCCGTAAGAGCAACTCCAAGAGGCGGGCGAGAACATCGGCGGCAAGGGCTGCCGCAGCGGGAGCAGGAGGGTGAGCTCGCGGGAATCGATAGTGCCGCGACAGGGAAACGGTGAACCACCGCCTTGAGCCTGGGCTGTACGATCTCCCAAACTGTATCGCTATTTACGAAAAGCAGCAAGCAAGACCGAGGTGGTTGCCGCCGGGCAGTCGCTTACCGTGTACGCGAAGGGTTGGGATCACCTACCGCACAGGAGGGCGCCGTGAGCACCAGCGAGTGGGTCAGTACCTCGATGCCGTACCTGACGCCCCGTGAGAAGGGGCAGCCCGACGCCTGGGGCGCGGAGGCTGCCGCCCGAGGTCGCCGGGGCAGCCAACGCATCGTCCATGCCGGGGAGATCGCGGCACCGGCCGAGATCGCGGAATGTCTGGGGATCGCCGAGGGCGAGGACGTCGTCGTACGCCGCCGCATGATGTATCTCGACGACGTGCCCTGCGAGTTGACCGACACCTATTACCCCGTCCACATCGCACGAGGAACCCGTCTGGCCGGGACGGCCAAGATTCCCGGCGGCGCGGTCTCGCTCCTCGCCGAACTCGGGCACACAGGCACCCGGGTGCAGGAGGACGTGATCGCCCGGATGCCCAGCGGCGACGAACGTGATGCCCTGCGGACCGGCGCGGGCGAACCGGTGCTCCAACTGACACGGGTCACGCTGGACGGCCACGACCGCCCGATCCAAGTCGACAGGATGGCCATGCCCGGACACCTTCAGCGGCTGCGCTACGAGATCAGGATCGGATGACCGTGCCGAGAACCGAAGACGACGCGTACGACCGGCGGTCCCTGCACGAACGGATCGCCGCCGATCTGCGCGACGAAATCATGAGCGGCGACCTGGCCCCCGGCGCCAATCTGCCCTCCACGGCGCAGCTCAAGGCGCGGTTCGACGCCTCCAACGCCACTGTGCAGAAAGCGCTCCAACTCCTCAAGGACGAACGCCTCGTCGTGGGTCGTGCAGGAGCGGCGGTGACCGTTCGGGAACACCGGCAGCGGACCATGCGGCCCGCTTCCTTCATGTCACCGGCCGGCTCCGGCGAGCAGTACCCCTGGCTCGCCGAGGCCGCGAAGCACGGAGAGCGGGTACGTAGCGAGCTGCTGGAGGTTGCGGAGGCCGTGCCGCCCAGTGACGTCGCGGACGCCCTCAAGCTCGCGGAGCGCGATACGGCACTGCTCCGTCGCCAGATCCTCTGGATCGACGACGAGCCGGTCGAACTCGTCAAGTCTTTCTACCCGTTGGCCATCACGCGCGACACCGCGATGACCGAACGCCGCAGAATCAAGGGCGGCACACCGACCCTCCTGGCCGAACTGGGGTACCCGCCCAGGCTCAGTGTCGACCGGGTCTCCGCCCGCGTACCCACTCAAGAGCAGTACGAGGCCCTGCGCCTTCCCAGCAACCTGCCCGTCCTTCGAACCCTGCGCGTCGTCTACAGCGACCATGAACGGCCCATCGAGGCCACCGTCATGGTCAAGGCCGGCCATCTCTACGAGCTTCAATACGAGTTCACACCGGAGTGAAGCCGACCTTGCCGCTCGTGCGATCAGTAGTACATACGGGTGCTCGCCGGTGGGCTCAAGGGAAACCGCCGCCAGCGATTCAACCGAATGCCGACATACCGGCTCGGTCAGCAGGTGCGACCGGGGCGGGCCTCCGCGGCCCTTCTGCCTCTTCGAGTGCACCAGGCGACGCTGGGCGGATGTCTCTGTTCTCGTCATACGCATCGGGCAGGAAGCGCAGAGTGCGAAGAAACTCGGCCACGATCTCGCTGTATTCGGGCCAGTGGTCGATACTTGGTGTGCTGAACGTGACCGTGACGAGGGTCTGTTCTCCTGGTACGTCGTCCTGAGGGACCGGAATGAACGCCTGCAGCTGAGCGACATCCACAGGTATTTCCTGCCCTGTGGTGGTGAACTCACCAGGGATGCGAAGCGCAGGGGTCTGCTGGATCACCACCACAGCCTGTCCGCAGGTCAGTTTCACGATGCTGACCTCGGCATAGTTCGCACGTTCTTTTTTCATCACCTCGCGAATCCCCTCGACGGCTACGGATACGTCCGCATAAACGAGAGGACTGATTCCTATGGTCAAGGTTCCGGTAGACCGTTCATTGTCGAACTGCCCATGGCAGGAGGCGGCATAAACAACTCCCTCGGTCAGGAGGGTGGCGGAGGTCCTCTCGTATAGGCCGGCAACTACTCCAATCTCACCTTCCGGGCGATCTATCCCCTTTGCCTCTGCTCGCGCTGCAACTTCCTGTCGTGCCTCTTCGTGACTCAATCCCACCTTGATCTCTTTGAATGCGGCGGACAGTTCAAATGCTATGTTCATCGCGTCTCTGTTCCTTGCGCAGGTGGGACGGTTCCCTGTGCAGCGTCCTTGAGCGCGCTGGCCTTGCGTCGCGCAGCAACCCGCCCCGCTGCCCAGGTCGCGGCCGCGCTGGCCAGACAGGTCGCACTGGTCCCGGCTTCCACGAAGTAGGGGCGATCAGAGATCAGATCTCTGATGGCCAGACCGCCGACCACAACCGCGCCACCTACCAGTGGTAGTGCGTATTGGTTCCAGCTCCACGGATTGCGCGTCCGGCCGAGCTCCCTCCGGATATTCTGGAGTTCACTCGGAGGGGGTGCGGAGAGGCGGTTGCTTGCCTGGAAACCAGGCTGTTGATAGGGGTTGTTTGGGATGTGCGGATAGGCTGGCTGCCGCGCGTCAACTGCCCCCGTCGAGGGGTGGGGCTGCTGCACGCGGCGCATTCTCATGTGGAGTCCGGTCCGGTTATAGGTTTCCCATTTCCAGATTTCATATCCGTGCTGCCTCGCCAGCCAGATCGTCTCTTCGCGGGACATTCCGGTGCCGGTAAGTCGCACAACAACTTCCGGACGTCCGTCAAAGGATTTGAGCAACTCCGCTCGGCGGCGATGTTGTGTGGCCGACGAACCGATGTGGTCGTGCCAGAGGTAGATGGGAATGGCGGCGATGAGAGCCAGCAAAAGGACCAGAGATCCGATAACGGCGAGATCTTGCAAGACGCCCCCTAGTCAGACGCCTTGTGCGCTTCGGCGTCTTTCTCGCTGCCGGATTCCCAGGCGTGAGTAAAGGCGATACCCAGAGCCGTCACTGGGCCGAGGGGTCCACCCAACAGCATTGCTCCGCCCATGGCCGCGCCTTCTTCTTTGCTCTGTGGAAGGAATATGCCAAGCCCTGTTGGATCCTTTACCCAGTCTTCGATAGTCATCGTGCTCGAACCGCCTCCAATGACTTTTCCGACATTGTTCACCACCTTGCCAACGGAGTTCCAGTCCGATAGTTTCTCCAGTTTTTCTCCGGCTTTTCCCACGCCGAACGAGGCCAGGCCGAGGCCATCCTCGGTAAGCGTTCGGTCGCTGACTTCTGCGCCATTGGATCGCGCAAAAGTATGCAGTCCCAGGGCGATTCCAGACGTGGCTCCAGACACCACTCCCATAGCCGCGCCTGCTGGTGGAAAGGCTCCGTCAAGTGCCAGACCCAACACGCCTGTCACCGTGCTGATGGTGGAGAACACATCGCCGATCGCTGCGATGGCGTTGGCATGCTCCTTGACCCACTGAGAGACCGCGTGGAAGAGAGCTTCCTGGCCTTTGACCAGCTGTTCCAGACCGTTCTTCAGGTCGTCGAAGAGGCCCGGCCCCTCCGGGGCTTGTTCGCCCGCAGCCTTCAGTACTGTGGCGACCTTTCCCGCGAGTTCCTCATGCTGGCTGCGGATGTCCTGGGCGGAGGAGATGATGCCCGCCAGCGCGTCGCGTGCCGAACCCAGCTCAATGAGTGCTGCCTTGTAGCGCTCATTGGCCACTTCGGCCTGGGCGTCGCTCATGACGCTGCCGTCGCGGAAGATCTGCAGGTCCTCGTTGCTCTCGGCCCGTTCGGCGCGCTTTCGGGCGGTCTTGGCCTCGGTTTCGTACGAATGCGCCTTGGACTGCATCGCTTCCAGTTGCTTCTTCCACATCTCCAACACATCGTGGGCCGCCTTGAAGCTTTCGCCGGCGTCGTGCAGAAGCTTGGGAAGCGCCTGGGTCTTGGCGCGGAATGCGTCCGCGGCGGAGCCGGTCCAGCCGCCGTCACTCACGTTGTGCAGAGTGTCCGACGCAGCCGTGATGTTCTTCTGCGCGCGGTTCAGGTCCTCGACCAGGTCACTGACCGCCGGCAGAACTCCCGGCGCCGGATTGAACTGTAATCCGGGAAAGTTGCCGTTATCCTCGTACGGGTCGCTACCGCCGTATCCCCACAGCTGTTCACCCAGCGACACTTCTCTTCCCCCACTACAGTTGGCCCAATTCCCGGTCGTGCGTGTTGTACGGGGCCCTCATCCGAACGGACTGGCGCCTGTGTTCCCGCCAGTTCCACCGCCTTGGCGGATTCCCTTTGCGAGCGCCTGCTGCACGGCGCTGTCCGTCTCGTTGTATGCCCGAGCCGTGGTCTGCAGACCCTCCCGGATTGCATCGGTCAGCTGCACGATCTGGTTGATGCCGTACTCCCAGGAGTCTTTGAACTCCGCTCCGGACTTGTCGATCTCGGTATCGCCGAGATCTCCGGTCGTCGCACTTCGCAGATCGTTGCTCGCGTGCTTCATGGACTCCGTGCAGCGCTGCAAGCGCGTCGCCAGGGAGCCTAACTCCTCGACATCTACCGTGAATTCCCCCGAGCCGGACACTGGATTCAGCCCCTCTGGTGTGACGTCGTCGGCTGTTCGGTCGACGATAGTAACACGCATGTATTTTCACTGGTCAAGTGCGTTCTTATAGACATCCGGTGGGCGGGCGCGCAAGGGAACTTCAGCCAAGATATGTGCCCGGAAGAGAAATTGACGGAACATTAACCTCGAACGTGCGTAAGGGCCCGTCGGATTGCTGACGGACCATTTCGTCTTGACGGCGGATGTGGGCAGGCTTGTGGCTCTGTCGTGTCGGCTGGGCGCCGGGTTCCACTTGCTCCGGTGGGGCGTGCAGCTCGTAGGGATGCAACGCAGCTGGTCAGCCATGGTCGGGGAGGGCATCGAGCGAGCGAGCGCGCCGGTGATCACGTCGGTCCAGGGCCAGTGTTGCCAATGGGAGGATGCGACGGCAGCCGGTGGTGACGAACTGGGCAGCGGAGAACGGCCACAGTCGCAGGCGGCGAGGTTCCCGTCGTCGGGCGACGCCGGTCAGCGCAGGCTCGGCGCCCAGGCCAGTGCTCCGTGCTGCGCGGATGCGGTCCTCGACCAGCCGTCCCTGGTCGAGGACGAGGATGTGGTCGGCGTCCGGGGCCGGGCGCAGATCGTGGCGATCAGGAGGGTCGTACGGCCCGACATCAGGCGGCGCAGCGGCGGCGCCCAGGGCGGAGATTTGGGCAAGGCACTGACTGCGATGGGCCTGCGACGCCTGGCGGCGCAGGGCCGGCCTACGGCGATGCTCTACTTCGACGCGGACAAATGTGGCGGCGGTGAGCGTGTACGAGCGGTTGGGGTTCGTCACCAGGGCGGGACCCCGATGCCGGCGTTCCACATTCCCGTCGATGTCACCCGCCAGGAGTGCCCTACCGTTCCCGCCACTCCCGCGCCAACATCGCATAGACGACCTCGTCGGCCCACTCCCCGTCCAGGAACTCGTTCTCCCGGAGGTGGCCCTCGCGGCGCATGCCCAGCCGTTCCAGCAGCCGGGCCGAGGCCGTGTTCCGGCCGTCCAACTCGGCCTGGATGCGGTGGAGTCGAAGGTCTTCGAAGCCCAGTTTCAGCAGGGCGCGGCCGGCCTCGGTGGCGTAGCCGTGGCCGCCGTGGTCGGGGTGGAAGACGTAGCCGATGGTGCCCTGGCGGTGCTGGGCGTGGGTCAGGGCGAAGGAGACGTCGCCGATCACCTGCCCGGACTCCCGGACGACGACGGCCAGGCTCAGGAAGTCGCCGCTGTCGCGGAGAGTGGCGCGGGTCGCCTTGATGGCGAGGTCGGCGCGCAGCTCGTCCTCCTCGTAGGGGCCCGTGTAGAGATAGCGGCAGACCTCGGGGAGGCTCCGGTAGGCGTATATCGCCTCGAAGTCGTCGTCGGCGCGGATCGGGCGCAGCTCCAGGCGGTCGGTGCGTATCGGGTAGGCGGGGGTGTACGGGGGCGGTGGGGCGAGCCGGGCGGAAATGTCGGGTGTGGGCATGCGGCCCAGCGTAGGCAGGGGAGTTGACGGGCGTAGGTGACTCAGCAGGTGACTCATGAGAGGTCGGCCCGCTCGGCGGTCGGTGCGGTGGGGTCGTGACCGTACGCCCGTGGTTTCAGGAGGGCGCGGTCGTCTCCCCGCATGTCCGCGATGTGCACGGTGGGTTCCCGGGGGTGCCACAGCACGCTGCCGGGCCGGTCCTGGGGCTGCGGGGCCGCTGTCGCGGATCCGGTGAGGCCGAGCACCACGGTGGCGGCGAGCCCTGACAGCACAGCCGTCCGCACATTGCCCTTCATTTACGCCGGTTCTCCCCACTTGAGGCGACAATCCCGGGTCCGTCGATGCGCTCTCCCGTCACGCATCGACGAACGTTCCTCCAGGATGCCGTGGTGTGGCGGTGACGTCGTGAGCGCTGAGTGCACACCTGTGTTGGCAATGCGTTCACCGGTGGCCGTGGAGGGCCTGGCGCCGGTGGTCGGTGGGTGTGGTGCCGTAGGCGGTGCGGTAGGCGCGGCTGAAGTCGGTGGCGCGGGGGAAGCCCCAGCGGGCGGCGATGGTGTGGACCGGGGTGGCCCGGAAGGCCGGGTCGGTGAGGTCGCGACGGGCGGCCTCCAGGCGCAGGCGCCGGATCCGTGCGGCGACCGTGGTGTCTTCGTCGCGGAAGAGGCGGTGCAGATAGCTGGTGGAAATGTGGTGCGCGGCAGCGATCGTGGTCGGGGTGAGGTGCGGGTCGTGTAAGTGCTCCCGGATGAACGCCTTGATGCGCAGGGTGAGGGTGCGCCGCTGGGTCTCCGGCGGGAGGAAATCGCCCGCCTCGAGTATGTGGGAGAAGAGCCCGGCGACCAGATCGGTGACGACCGTGCCCAGCCGGGGCCCGTCGGATGGCAGGTACGGGGCCGTGTCCGCGGTCAGCTGCGTGAGGAATCGCGCCAGCAGGCCACCCATCCCTTCCCGGGCCGACACCGAAGCCCCGACCACCCGGCCGGCCATATCGCGGGGCAGCGGCAGCAGCGCCATGGGGATCTCGACCCCCACCATCGTGACCGGGTCCCCGGTGCTGTGGATCTCGTACGCCATCGAGGAAGAGTTGATGTGCAGGTCGTACGGCTTGTACTCGGTTTCCCGGTGCCCCCACACGCTTGCCCCGGCCCCGCTCACGAGAAGGGAGAGATGGCAGGTCTCGGGATCGGACCGTCGGATCAGCTTCGGCGTGCGCCGGAACGTGAGCGGCTGGAACGTGGCAGGCCACACGGTGACGGCACCGAGGTCCAGCACACGCTGGGAAGCCCGGAAGTCGTCGGCGCAGTCGCTCCGCAGTTCCATCGGGGCATGCGTACGGCCCAACAGCTCGACCCAGTAGTCGAAGCGGTCCGCCGCGGGCACGTCCTCACTCCGGAACACCGTCTCGTGCAACAACCGCTTCATCCCGTCTGCTCGAACTCTGCTGCGTGCGCATTCCATTCTCCTGTGAGGCGGCACCGGACCGCAGGCGAGCCGACGTGCAGAGCGCGGTCTCGTGGCGGTACAGGCGGGCGTACGTACCGCCGCGGGCGAGGAGCTCGTCGTGGCGGCCGGACTCCACCAGCCGCCCCCGGTCGAGGACGAGGATGCGGTCGGCGTCCGGGGCCAGGTGCAGATCGTGGGTGATCAGGGGGTCGCGCGGGCGATGACGAAGCGCGGTACCCGTGCCGTAAATCCGCATACCGACCCGGTTAAATCCGCATACTGACCCGGTGGATCCCGGTGCCGTGAATTGTGGCGCCTTGGACTGCGGTGTCGGGAATCCTCGTGCCGTGGATTCCGTGCCACCGATTCCCGTACCACCGATTCCCGAACCGTAAATTCTCGCGGTGTCGGTAGGGGTATGAGGGCCCGCAGCCGTACCGTCGCCCGGTCGTTCGCCCGATGGCGCGGCCCCGGGGCCGGGCGGGATGGCCTTGCGGAAGCTCCTGAAATTCTCCGTTGTTCGGTATTTTTCAAGGAATTGACGATGGTTTTTCGCCGCTGTTTTGCGTTCTCCGGCGGCGACCGGAAGAGCGTCACGTCATATAACGGAGATCCGGCTCCCCTTTTTCCTGAGCTCTCGCTTAATTAAGGATGAGGGTGTTTCTCATCTGTAACGGATGGCTTTATGCGGGGCTTACAATGGCGTCCGCCGCAGCGCGCGACGCCCCCGGGCCGCCGCCTGGCCGCGCCCCAACCCCCGGGGGTAGCCCCCCGCTTGCCTGTCCGCCATATCCGCGTTACCAGCGATTCAATATCGCTTGCGAGCATCGCTGAATGCAGCCCGCTGTGCCGAACGCCCCGACCCCGCGGCTCCGCGTCGCGCCGCTTCCCGGCAGCGACGAGCCCGGCTCCAGCGCGCCTGGAGTCCCCGGAGCGCGGAAGAATGAAGGCATGAACCAGCACCCGCGCCCTCAGGCCCAGGGGCGGCCCGAGACGCAGTCCCCGAAGCCGTCGCCGTCCGAGGCCGCCGGGCCCTCGGCCCAGCCGTCGGTGGGTTCCATCGCCGCGCACCGCCCCAACGCGGTCCGCGGCACGCTGCCCGAACTGGAGCCCGAGATGGACGCCGATCTCGACGGGTACGTCGAGACGGGCGTACCGGGCGCCGACGGCCAGGAGCTGCCCACCGGCCGCTTCCTGGACCGTGAGCGCAGCTGGCTGGCGTTCAACGAGCGGGTCCTGGAGCTGGCCGAGGATCCGGCGACCCCGCTGCTCGAACGGGCGAACTTCCTGGCGATCTTCGCCAGCAACCTGGACGAGTTCTTCATGGTCCGGGTGGCCGGCCTCAAGCGCCGCATAGCCACAGGGGTCGCCACCCGGTCCGCCTCCGGTCTCCAGCCCCGCGAGGTGCTGGAACTGATCTGGACGCGCTCGCGCGAGCTCATGGCCCGGCACGCCGCCTGCTTCCAGCAGGACATCGCCTCCGAGCTCGCCGACCAGGGCATTCACCTCATCCGCTGGCCCGACCTGGCGGAAAAGGAGCAGGCCCGCCTGTTCACCCTCTTCCGGCAGCAGATCTTCCCGGTGCTGACGCCGCTGGCGGTGGACCCGGCGCACCCGTTCCCGTACATCTCCGGCCTGTCCCTGAACCTCGCCGTCGTCGTACGCAACCCCGTCAGCGGCCACGACCACTTCGCGCGGGTCAAGGTGCCGCCGCTGCTCTCCCGCTTCCTGGAGGCCAGCCCGCAGCGCTACGTCCCCATCGAGGACGTCATCGCCGCCCACCTGGAGGAGCTGTTCCCCGGGATGGAGGTGCGCGCGCACCATATGTTCCGGGTCACCCGCAACGAGGACCTGGAGGTGGAGGAGGACGACGCGGAGAACCTCCTCCAGGCGCTGGAGAAGGAGCTGATGCGGCGGCGCTTCGGGCCGCCGGTCCGCCTGGAGGTCGAGGAGTCCATCGACCCGGCCGTGCTCGATCTGCTCGTCCAGGAGCTGAAGGTCTCCGACGCCGAGGTCTATCCGCTGCCCGGCCCGCTCGACCTGACCGGCCTCTTCGGCATCGGCGCCCTGGACCGCCCCGAGCTGAAGTACCCCAAGTTCGTCGCCGGTACCCACCGCGACCTCGCCGAGGTGGAGTCGGCGACGGCCCCCGACATCTTCGCGGCCCTGCGCGCCCGCGACGTCCTGCTCCACCACCCGTACGACTCCTTCTCCACCTCCGTGCAGGCGTTCCTGGAGCAGGCCGCCGCCGACCCCAACGTCCTGGCCATCAAGCAGACGCTCTACCGCACCTCCGGCGAGGACTCCCCGATCGTCGACGCCCTGATAGACGCCGCGGAATCCGGCAAACAGGTCCTCGTCCTGGTGGAGATCAAGGCCCGTTTCGACGAACAGGCCAACATCAAGTGGGCGCGCAAGCTGGAGGAGTCCGGCTGTCATGTCGTCTACGGCCTGGTCGGCCTCAAGACCCACTGCAAGCTCTCGCTCGTCGTCCGCCAGGAAGGCGAGATGCTGCGCCGCTACTCCCACGTGGGGACCGGCAACTACCACCCCAAGACCGCCCGGCTGTACGAGGACCTGGGGCTGCTGACCGCCGACCCGCAGGTCGGAGCCGACCTCTCGGACCTGTTCAACCGGCTGTCGGGCTACTCCCGCCGCGAGACCTACCGCCGCCTCCTGGTGGCGCCCAAGTCCCTGCGGGACGGCCTGATACAGCGCATCACCAAGGAGATCGCCCACCAGAAGGCCGGCCGCCCGGCCTATGTCCGTATCAAGGTCAACTCCATGGTGGACGAGGCCGTCATCGACGCCCTCTACCGCGCCTCCCAGGCGGGTGTGCCGGTCGACATCTGGGTCCGCGGCATCTGCGCGCTGCGCCCGGGCGTCCCCGGCCTGAGCGAGAACATCCGGGTCCGCAGCATCCTCGGGCGCTTCCTGGAGCACTCGCGGGTGTTCGTCTTCGGCAACGGCGGCGAGCCGGAGGTCTGGCTGGGCAGCGCGGACATGATGCACCGCAACCTCGACCGGCGCATCGAGGCGCTGGTCCGGGTGACCGACCCGGCGCACCGCGCCGCCCTCAACAACCTTCTGGAGACCGGGAATTCGGACGCCACCTCGTCCTGGCACCTGGGCCCGGACGGCGACTGGACCCGACGCGCGGTGGACGCGGACGGTGCGCCGCTGCGCAACGTACAGGAAATGCTCATTGACGCCCGGAGGCGCCGGCGTGGCCCAGCGACATGACCAGCCGGCCGGGGGGCCGCCGCCCGGTCTCCTCGGCATCGGATACGAGCCCGGCGGGGTGCCCGGAGCCCGTGCCGCGGTGGTGGACGGGCCGGAGGGTGAGCGCTACCGGCCGTACGAATTCGGGGAACCGGGGGACTGGGGGGAGACGGGGGACAGGGACATGGGTGGTTCGACCGCACTGAGGGATCCGGGCACGTCGACGGGCGCGGGGGCCCGGTCGGGGTCCGGGGCGGAATCCGGTACGGCCCCGGGGGCGCGGTCCGGGCCCGGGACGGATGCCCGTACGGCCGCGGAGGTGCTGGCCGCCTATCTGCACCGCCAGTCCGCGGACTTCCTGCGCAGCCTGCGGCTGCACCGCGAGAGCGGCTCGGACGCCCAGGGCGCGGGCGAGGCGGCCGACCAACTGCGCGCCGCCGCCCGCCGGATCAGCGCCACCTTGCACACCTTCGGCCCGCTCACCGACGAGACCTGGGCCGGCCACCTCCTGTCCGAACTGGGCTGGCTGGCGGGCACCCTGGCCCGCGAACACGCCTGCGCCGCCCGCCGCGGCCGCCTCCTGACGGCCCTGCAACGCCTGTCGGCCCCGCCCGCGGGCGAGCCCGACCCCGAGACCGAATCCGCCCTGTCGGCCGGGGCCGCGCGGGCCGGTGCGCTGCTCGACCGGCAGCTCACCCTCGCCCGCACCCGCGCGCACTCGGCCGCGCTCCAGGCGCTGGGCTCCTCCCGCTTCCACGCCGTCGCCGACTCCGTCGCGGTGCTCGCCTCCGAGGCCCCGCCGACCCTCGCGGCCGCCGACGTACCGGCCGCCGAGGCGCTGCCCCGGCTCGCCGACCAGGCCCATCGCCGCCTCGCCGAGGCCGCCGCCGCCCTCCCGCTGGCCCGCGCCGGCCATCCGTACAACGCCGACGCCCTGGCCGCCGACCACCGCCAGGACGGGCCCTGGCACCAGGTACGGATGCTGGTACGGCTCAGCCGCTACGCCCGGGAAGTGACCGCCCCGGGCGCCCCCGACCCGCGCCTGAGCGCCGCCGGCCGGGCCCTGGAGCACCACCGCGACGCCGCCGAGGCCGCCGCCGCGGCCGCCGCGGCCGCCCGCACCCCCCGCATCGCCCCCGCCACCGCCTACGCCCTCGGCGTCCTGCACGCCGACCAGCGCCACGAGGTCGAGGCGGCCCGCTTCGCCTTCGGCCGCGCCTGGCCGGCGCGCTTCAAGGGGGGCGACGGGGATGCCTGACGCCATGCCGAACGGGGCGGCGCGCGGGGGCGGCGGCGCGCCGAACGGGGCGGCAGGCGGAGCCGCCGGTGCGCCGATCAGGGCCGCCGGGTGCGTGCTGTGGCGCCGTTCCGCCGCCTCCTCCGCCCCCGGTGGCGACGGCCTGGAGATCGCCCTCGTCCACCGGCCCAAGTACGACGACTGGTCGCATCCCAAAGGCAAACTGAAGCGCGCCGAGGACGCCCTGGTCGGCGCCGTCCGCGAGGTCGCCGAGGAAACCGGCATGACCTGCACCGTCGGCCCCGAACTCCCCACCGTCCGCTATCTGGTCGGCAACCGCCCCAAGGTGGTCCGCTACTGGGCCGCGGAGGCCACCGGCGGCACCTTCACCCCGAACCGGGAGGTCGACCGCCTGCTGTGGGCCGCCCCCGACACCGCCCGCCGCTATCTCACCCAGGACCGGGACAAGGACCTGGTCGCGGCCCTCCTGAGCGCGCTCCCCCGGACGGGCGAAGGGCGCTGACGTGGACCGCTGACGGATGTGTCGACAGTGTCGACTGTGTCGGTCTGATGAACAGTGCCACCCGCGGGCCCGCAATGCGCTTCGCCCGTACGGCCGTTCGCCTACAAAGGACCGGTGACCACCCCCACCGTTCCCGCCCCGCCCCTGCTCGGCATCCCCGCCGGACGGATCGACCTGCGCGACGAGGGCACGAGGACCACCTGGACGGCCGAGGTCGGGGCCTTCCGCCTGGCGCCGTACCCGGTGACCCGCGAGCTGTACCGCACCGTCCTGGGCGAGGCCCCCGAGAGCCCGGCGGGCCCGCACACACCCGTGACCGAGGTGTCCTGGAAGGACGCCCTCCACTTCTGCAACCGGCTCTCCGAGGCAACGGGACGCACCCCCTGCTACGCCCTCCCCGCCGACCTCTCCGACCCGGACGCCCTGGCTGTGACCTGCGACGGGACGGCCGACGGCTACCGCCTCCCCACCGAGGCGGAATGGGAGTACGCCTGCCGCGCCGGCACCTCCGACGTCCGCTACGGAGACCTGGACGACATCGCCTGGTACCGCGGCAACTCCGGCTACACGGTCCACGACGTCGGCACCCGGAGCCCGAACGCCTGGGGCCTGCACGACATGATCGGCAACGTATGGGAGTGGTGCTGGGATCTCTACGACCCCGCCGTCTACGGCCCGTACCGCATCTTCCGTGGCGGCGGCGCCTACGACCCGCCCCGCGCCTGCCGCGCCTCCTGCCGCCGCAAGAGCCATCCGACGCTGCGGATCGACGACTTGGGGTTCCGGGTGGCGCGGTCGGGAGCGCCCTGAAGCCGACGGCCGACTACCGGCCACGACGGGGCCAGGGCAGCAGTGCCGGGACGCGGGCCCGGTAGGCGTCGTAGGCGGCACCGAACTGATGGGCCATCAGATTGTCCTCGACGTGGACCCGGCGCAGGAGCCAGGGGACGGCGACGATCAGGAAGGCCGTCCAGACGCCGAAGCCGCAGGCCAGCATGCCACCGACGATCAGGCCCAGCAGACCGGTGTATATGGGGTGGCGGACCAGCCGGTAGGGGCCGTCGGTGCGCAGTTCATGGTGCTCCCGGACCATCGGGACGCTGGCCCACATCGTGCCCAGCACCCAGCGCGCCCACAGCAGCAACGCGGTGGAGGCGACGACCAGAACGGCTCCGACCAGCGCGAGCCCGGGCTGCCAGTACTGGAGGCGGTGCCAGAACCGGGGAAACTGCCTGACCAGGACGGAGAAGGCGTAGGCGCCCGCGATCAGCAGGAGCCGGCGGGGGAGGGTGCGACGCAGCCCCCGTAGCCAGTCGCCCGGACCGGCCTGGCTCTTCACGCCGAAGTAGACGGCGCCCGCGATCCAGGCGGCGACGAAGATCAGGACGCAGACGGTGGTGAGAGCGATCAGTGCGGAGTGAAGCGAGCCCATGGCTCAAGGCTGCTCCGCGTGCGGCGCGGGGCGCGACCACCCAGGGGTTGATTGTGGGGTCTCCACCCACGGGTGGAGACCCCGCCGCCGCACGCCGCGGCGAACGAGCCTCAGCGCCGCCGCAGCGCCGCGTCCGCCACGGCGGGCGGGACGTAGTAGCTGTCGGCGCGGTTGAGGTCCGTGCCCGGCGGGACGATCGCGTCGATGCGGTCGAGGACGTCCGCGCCCAGGGTGACGTCGGCGCCGTCCAGGAGGCTGTCGAGCTGGTCGAGGGTGCGCGGGCCGATGATCACGGAGGTGACCGCGGGGTGTGCGCGGACGAAGGCGGTCGCCAGGTGGGGAAGGGTGAGGCCGGCCTCGGCGGCGAGCTCGGCGAGCGCGGCGACGGCCTCGGCCTTGCGGGCGTTCTCGGGTACGGAGAGGTCGAACTTCGACGTCTCCAGCCCGGCCCGGGAGCTGGCCGACAGATCGCGCCCCGACAGCCAGCCCGCGCTGAGCGGGCCCCAGGTCAGCACGCCCATGCCGTAGCGCTGCGCGGTCGGCAGCACCGCGTTCTCCACGCCGCGCGCCAGTATCGAGTACGGCGGCTGCTCGGTGCGGAAACGGACGTGACCGCGGCGTTCGGCGGTCCACTGGGCCTCGACGATCAGCTCGGCGGGGAAGGTGGAGGTGCCGACGGCCCGTACCTTGCCGGAGCGCACGAGATCCGAGAGCGCCCCGAGCGTCTCGTCGATATCGGTCGTGGGGTCGGGGCGGTGCACCTGGTAGAGGTCGATGTGGTCGGTGCCGAGCCGGCGCAGGCTGTCCTCGACCGCGCGCACGATCCAACGGCGGGAGTTTCCGCCGTGGTTGGCGTCCGGGCCCATCGGGTTGAAAAACTTCGTGGCCAGGACGACGTCGTCGCGGCGTCCCTTGAGCGCCTTGCCGACGATCTCCTCGGACTCGCCGGCGGCGTAGACGTCGGCGGTGTCGACGAAGTTGATCCCGGCGTCGAGCGCGCGGTGCACGATCCGTACGCCGTCTTCGTGATCGGTGTTGCCCCAGGCGCCGAGCATCATCGCGCCCAGCGCGTACTCGCTGACCGAGATGCCGGTGCCGCCGAGGATCCTGCGCTGCATGTGCCGCTCCTTGTACGAGAAGGGGTCGAGGGCACCACCCTGCTGCCCGTGTACGGAGCGGACCAGGCCCGTCACAGCCTGGGTCCGGCGGAACCACCCAACCGGTGGTGCGTCGCATACTGGACGGATGCTGCACGCGGAAATCGAGATCGGTTCGTTCCTCAAGGCCCGCCGGGCGGGGCTGAACCCGGAGGACCTCGGCCTGCCCGACGGGGTCAACCGCCGCCGGGTGCGGGGCCTGCGGCGCGAGGAGGTCGCCCAGCTCGCCGGCATCAGCGTGGACTACTACACCCGGATCGAGCAGGGGCGGGCGCACGCGATCTCCGACAGCGTCCTGGACGCCATCGCGCGGGCGCTGCGGCTGTCCGGCGGCGAGGTGACGTATCTGCGCAACATCGCGGCGCCCCGGCGGCGCACACCGGACGCCTGCGCCCCCGGCGCGGTCCCCGGGCAGACCGTACGGCCGGAGATCCAGCAGCTGCTGGACGCCATGGAGGCCACCGTCCCAGCCATGGTCATGGGCCGCGGCCTGGACGTCCTGGCCTGGAACGCGCTCGGCGGCCGGGTCGCCTTCGACCTGGAGGCGCTCGACGCGGACCGGCGCAACACCGCCCTGCTGGTCTTCCTCGACCCGGTGGCGCGCGCCCTGTTCCCGGACTGGAAGGCCAAGGCCGTGGAGGTGGTCGGCAATCTGCGGGCCGACAGCGGCCGGCACCCGGACGATCCGCGGATCTGCGAGGTCGTCAACGAACTGCTGGCCCGGAGTGCGGACTTCCGCAGGATCTGGGAGACCCAGTCGGTGCACGAGTGTCTGCGCGGCACCAAGCGCATCCGGCACCCGGAGGTGGGTCAGCTGGAGGTCACCTTCGAGAGCTTCCGGCTGAGCAGCGACCCGGACCAGGCGCTGGTGACGTACACGGCCCCGCGCGGCTCGGAGACGGAGCGGCGGCTGCGGGAGCTGGGGGAGCGCGTGCAGCCGGTGCTCGCCCGGTAGGGCCCGGCGCGCGGGCTCACGCCCCGGGCGCCAGCGCCTCCCAGCGCACCGTGACCTCCCCCTGGCGGCGCCGCCGCGGATCGCCGGTCAGCGGCCAGTCCGCCCCCAGGGCGTGGACGGCGGCGAGCCAGCGCTGACGGGCGCCCAGCGCGCCGAGCGGGGCGGCCGCCGCCCAGGCGCGGTCGAAGTCCCGCAGGAAGGCGTGCACCGGCTCGCCCGGGACGTTCCGGTGGATCAGCGCCTTCGGGAGGCGTTCGGCCAGGTCGGAGGGGGTGTGGAGGGAGCCGAGCCGGGTGGCGAAGGTGACCGTGCGCGGGCCCTCGGGCCCCAGCGCGACCCAGACGTGCCGCCGCCCGATCTCATCGCAGGTGCCCTCGACCAGCAGCCCGCCGGGCGCCAGCCGCGCGCACAGCTGCCGCCAGACGGCGGCCACCTCCTCCTCGTCGTACTGCCGCAGCACATTCGCGGCCCGGATCAGGACCGGCGCCCGCCCCTGCCCGCCCGGCAGCGGCACCTCGAAGCCCCCGTGGACGAAATCCAGCCCCGGCGCCTCGTACGGCTGGGCGGCCGCCACCCGGGCCGGTTCGATCTCGATGCCGACCACCTGGGCGTCCGGCCGGACCGTGCGCAGCCTGCCCAGCAGCTCCACCGCGGTCCAGGGCGCGGCGCCGTAGCCCAGGTCGACGGCGACCGGGTCGGCGCTGCGGCGCAGCTCGGCGCCGTGCTCGGCGGCTATCCAGCGGTCCATCCGGCGCAGCCGGTTGGGGTTGGTGGTGCCGCGGGTGACCGTGCCGACGGGGCGGGAGGCGGCGGGGACGGAGGTGCGGCGGGCCATGGCATCGAGAGTACGGGCCAGGGGGCGGCCGTCCGGCCAAAGGTCATGCTTTGGCAAAGTGAGGGCGCGGGGCGCCGTGCGGAAATGGATGGGCGGCCCGCATTGTTGGAGGGGTTCGGAGGCGCGCCGAACGTCCGGCCAAGGAGGGAGCTCGCAGTGAGCCAATACGTGTCCCGGCTCCGCAGCCGTCCCCACGGCCCGTTCCCGGGGTCGGCGCGGCTGCGGCTGCCCGGCGTACCGCGCCGTCCGCGCCGGGTGGCGATGCTCAGCGTGCACACCTCCCCGCTGCACCAGCCGGGCACCGGCGACGCCGGCGGGATGAACGTCTACATCGTCGAGCTGGCCAGGAAGCTCGCCGCCCTCGGCATCGAGGTCGAGATCTTCACCCGGGCGACGACGGGCACCCTGCCGCCCACCGTGGAGCTGGCCCCGGGCGTCCTCGTACGGCACGTGGACGCCGGTCCGTACGAGGGCCTGGCCAAGGAGGAGCTGCCCGCCCAGCTGTGCGCCTTCACCCACGGCGTGATGCGGGCCTGGGCCGGCCACCGCCCCGGCCACTACGACCTGGTCCACTCCCACTACTGGCTCTCCGGCCATGTCGGCTGGCTCGCCGCCGAGCGCTGGGGCGTCCCCCTGGTGCACGCCATGCACACCATGGCCAAGGTCAAGAACGCCGCGCTCGCCGCCGGTGACACCCCCGAGCCCGCCGCCCGGGTGATCGGCGAGACCCAGATCGTGCGCGCCGCGGACCGGCTGGTCGCCAACACCGACGAGGAGGCGGACGAGCTGGTCCGGCACTACGCCGCGGAGCGGGACAAGGTGGCCGTGGTGCATCCGGGAGTCAACCTGGACCGCTTCCGGCCGCTGACGGCGGGTGCCCCGGAGGGCGCTGCCGGTGGGGCGGATGTGACCGGTGCGGCGGGTGCCGGGGCCGAGAGCCGTACCGTCGCCGAGAGCCGGGCCGCCGCCCGTGCCCGCCTCGGCCTGCCCCACGACGCCGTCATCCCGCTCTTCGCCGGCCGGATACAGCCGCTCAAGGCCCCCGACATCCTGCTGCACGCCGCGGCCGCCCTCCTGGAGGAAGACCCGGCCCTGCGCTCCCGCCTGGTCGTCCCGGTGGTCGGCGGGCCCAGCGGCAGCGGCCTGGCCAAACCGGAGGGCCTGCAGAAGCTGGCCGCCCGGCTCGGCATCGCGGATATCGTCCGGTTCCGCCCGCCGGTCGGCCAAGAGCAGCTCGCCGACTGGTACCGCGCGGCATCGGTGCTGGTCATGCCCTCGTACAGCGAGTCCTTCGGGCTGGTCGCGATCGAGGCCCAGGCATGCGGCACGCCCGTCGTCGCGGCCGCGGTCGGCGGCCTCCCGGTGGCCGTACGCGACGGCGTCAGCGGCTTCCTCGTCGCCGGCCACGACCCCGCCGACTACGCCCGCGCGCTCGGCCGCTTCGTGGCGGACCCGGGGCTGTCGGCCCGGATGGGCGCCGCGGCCGCCCGGCACGCCCAGTCCTTCGGCTGGGACACCGCCGCCGCCGCGACCGCCGACGTGTACACCGCCGCCCTCCAGGAACACCGGCGTCACCTACGATCCCTCCATGGCTGAGATGACGGGTGAGGCCGGCCGGGGCCGGGAGCACGGTGCGGCGGCACGGACGGCCGGCGCGGCGATGGCCCCGGGCGAGGCGATGACCCCGGCCGAGGTGATCGAGAGCACGCTGCGGGACGCGGAGCTGGAGTGGGAGTCGCCCTCCGACGGCACCTACGTCATCAAGCTCCCCGGCACCCGCAAGCTGTCGACGACCTGCTCGCTGATCGTCGGCAGACACTCCCTGTCCATCAACGCCTTCGTCGTCCGCCACCCCGACGAGAACCACGAAGCCGTCCACCGCTGGCTCCTGGAGCGCAACACCCGCCTCTACGGCGTCAGTTACGCCCTCGACCACCTCGGCGACATCTACCTCGTCGGCAAGCTCCCGCTGTCCGCCGTCACCCCCGACGAACTCGACCGGATCCTCGGCACGGTCCTGGAGAACGCTGACGGCAGCTTCAACACCCTGCTGGAGATGGGCTTCGCGACGGCGATCCGCAAGGAGTACGCCTGGCGGGTGGCACGCGGCGAGTCCACCCGCAATCTGGCCGCGTTCGCGCATCTGACGGGCCGGTCGGCGTCGGCGTAGGCGCCCGTACGGCCCCGCCTTTCGGCGTTAGCGCAGACGCCCGGCCCCGCCGCTCTCCGCCCCTACGCCCGCGGCAAACCCGGTGACCAGCGCCTTCGCCGCGAAGCCGAACCGTTCCGCATCGTCCGCGCCGGTCCCCGTCCGGGCCGCCTCCGTCAGCAGCGGATAGCGCGCGGCGTCCAGGCGGGCCAACGAGCCGGCCGAACCGGGGGTGCGGCCCTCCGGGTCGGCGTCGCTGCCCACGCCGACCTCGGCGGCCGTGTGCCCCACGACGAACAGGGAGAGCGCATTGAACGCGTCGAGCGCCCGGCCGAGCGGGAAACCGGCGCCGGTCAGGGCGCCCAGACCGCGTTCCACCGCGTCCAGTCCGGCGGGCGTCGCCATGGGGCGGGTGACGGCCAGCGGAAGGACGCCCGGATGCCGCAGCAACGTCTCCCGCAACGAGGCCGCATAGCCGAGCAGTTGCTCCTGCCAGGGCGCGCCCTCGACGGACGGCGGCAGCGCCTCGGCGAAGACCCGCTCCACCAGGCCGTCCAGCAGCGCCTCTTTGCTGGGCACGTAGTGATAGAGCGTCATCGCCTCCACCCCCAACGCGCCCCCCAGCCGCCGCATGGACAGACCGCGCAGCCCTTCCCGGTCCACCAGCTGCAACGCGGTGTCCAGCACCAACTCCCGCGACAGCCCGGCCCGTTCGCCCCGCGACCGCTTGCCCGCCCTGTCCGCCATGCCCTGACTCCCGTTCGCCGTCGCCCTTGACTTTCTTACGCCGTAAGTTCAGTCTAGCGGGGCACGATTCTTACAACGTAAGGCAGCTTCCGTGGCAACCTCCGTGAGGCAATCGACGACAGGGGTGGGCGAGATACCGGAGATCACTGCGAACGACGCCAGCAATGCGAACAACATCAGCAATGCGAGCAACACCGGCAGCGCAAGCAACACCGGCAACACGAACAAGCGGCTCATCCAGGGCTTCATCGACGCCTTCAACGAACGCCGGATCGACGACTTCCCCGACTACCTGGCGGCGGACGTCATCGACCACAACAAGATCATCCACGGCGAGGAGGACCGGCCCGGCGCCGCCTTCGACGGCTTCCGGCAACAGCTCGCGGCCTTCGGCGAGTTCACCGCGGTGGCCGAGCAGCTGATAGCGGAGGGGGAGACCGTGGTGGCGCGGCTGACCGTCAGCGGTCGGCACACCGGCGCCCACCCCCGTATGCCGCGCCCCACCCACCGCACCTGCTCCGTCGAGCAGATCTGGATCTTCACCCTGCGTGAGGGCAGGATCGCCGAGATCCGTGCGGTGAGCGACCGGCTCGGCATGTTCCTCCAGCTGGGCTGGGACTGGCCCGCGTAGCCTGCCGGGCGCAGGGCGGGCGGCGCCGAAGATCACGCCGCGGCCCAGGTCATGGACGGGTTCCGGGCCCCGTCCGGGATTCGATTACGCTCAAGGCCATGGCCGACGCGACGTACAAGCTGATCCTCCTCCGCCACGGCGAGAGCGAGTGGAATGCGAAGAACCTGTTCACCGGCTGGGTGGACGTCAATCTGAACGAGAAGGGCGAGAAGGAGGCGGTCCGCGGCGGAGAGCTGCTCAAGGACGCCGGCCTGCTCCCCGACGTAGTGCACACCTCCCTCCAGAAGCGCGCCATCCGCACCGCGCAGCTGGCCCTGGAGTCCGCCGACCGGCACTGGATCCCGGTGCACCGCAGCTGGCGGCTGAACGAGCGCCACTACGGCGCGCTCCAGGGCAAGGACAAGGCGCAGACCCTGGCCGAGTTCGGCGAGGAGCAGTTCATGCTCTGGCGCCGCTCGTACGACACCCCGCCGCCCGCCCTGGAGGACGGCACCGAGTTCTCGCAGAGCGACGACCCGCGCTACGCCACCATCCCCAGCGAGCTGCGCCCGCGCACCGAGTGCCTCAAGGACGTCGTCACGCGCATGCTGCCGTACTGGTACGACGGCATCGTCCCGGACCTCGTCGCCGGCCGTACGGTCCTGGTCGCCGCCCACGGCAACAGCCTGCGCGCGCTGGTCAAGCACCTCGACGGGATCTCCGACGCGGACATCGCCGGGCTGAACATCCCCACCGGCATCCCGCTCTCCTACGAGCTGGACGCCGACTTCCGCCCGCTCAACCCCGGCGGCACCTACCTCGACCCGGAGGCCGCCAAGGCCGCCATCGAGGCCGTGAAGAATCAGGGCAAGAAGAAGTAGCACCGCGCGGCCGAGCCGCCCCGAGCAAGCCCTCTACCTGCGGATATTCCGCGGGTGGGGGGCTTGTGTCGTGGGGCGGCCGGATTCGGAGGCGGCCAGTTCGCGGCACCAGGGGCAGTCCGCGGCCACATGGTCGCGGTCGGGGGTGTCGAGCCAGTACGCGCCGAGCAGCTCGGGGTTGACGCCGGCGCGGTACTCGTCCTGGGCGGGCGGCAGCCGGTGGGCGTGAGCGGAGTTCTTTGAGGGCTTCATGCTCGGGCCAACGCTTTGGAGGCGGTGACCGCTATGGGGGGAGCCCGCTTCGCGATGCATTTGTGACAAAAGGGACCGATAGCGAATTTTCGAGCGGAGAACGGCTGCCCGGACGGTCCCGCCGGCCTGCCGGACGGAGAGGCCTCACACGACGCAGCGACCCCACACGACGCAGCGGCCCCGCCCGACGGAACGCCGGACGGGGCCGCGGTGGACAGCGCGGTGGCTAACCGCACGAACCGCCGCACTGGCAGGAGCCGCCGGACTGGCAGCCGCAGCTGCATCCGGGGCCGCACTGGCAGCCGCTCAGCAGCGGAAGCGGCGGATATGTGACGGGCGCCGCGGCGTCCCGCGCCGGAGCGGTGTGGGTGGAGTCCGCCATGAGTGCCATGCATTGCCTCCTAGGGGTCACCTTGGTGCCCATTGCAAGCCCGGGCCAGGAGGCGCGTCAACGGCGCGTGGGGGCATGCGTCAATGGCGCACGGGGGCGGTGGACGGCTCCCGCAGGCCCCTATGCGCCCTCGACCTGCGTCGGCGGGGCGATTTCATCGGCGTGCTCGCCGGTGACCAGATAGACCACCCGCTTGGCCACGGACACGGCGTGGTCCGCGAAGCGCTCGTAGTAGCGGCCCAGCAGGGTCACGTCCACGGCGGTCTCGATGCCGTGCTTCCAGCGGTCGTCCATCAGGTGCTGGAAGAGGGCGCGGTGCAGCAGGTCCATCGCGTCGTCGTCCTGCTCCAGCTGGAGCGCCAGATCGACGTCCTTGGTGATGATGACCTCGGCGGCCTTGGCCATCAGGCGCTGCGCCAGCTGCCCCATCTCCAGGATGGTCGCATGCAGATCGCGCGGAACGGCGGTGTGCGGGAAGCGCAGCCGCGCCAGCTTGGCCACATGCTGGGCCAGGTCGCCCGAGCGCTCCAGGTCGGCGCTCATCCGCAGCGAGGTGACGACTATCCGCAGGTCGGTGGCGACCGGCTGCTGCCGCGCCAGCAGGGCTATCGCCCGCGCCTCGAGATCGCGCTGGAGGTCGTCGACCTTCTCGTCCGCGGCGATCACGCTCTCGGCCAGCTTGAGGTCCGCGTCGAGTATCGCCGTGGTGGCGCGCCCGATCGCGGAGCCGACGAGCCGGGCCATCTCGACCAGGCCCTCGCCGATCGAATCAAGCTCCTCGTGGTACGCGTCCCGCATCAGTGACCTTCTCTCGCATCGAGTGGTTCGAGTGGTGTCAGGTGGTGGGTGGGGGCCGTGGGGAACGGATGTCCGATGGCGGCCGGTTCCCACGTTCCCACGCCCCGTGCTCGTACGTCCCGCGCTCCACCCTGAAGGCCCATGGAGCCCGGCCGTCGCGCGCCCGGTGCGGGACCGACTCCTGCGCCCGCACCCTCACCGTGCGGGGGCATCGCGACCGGCACTCCCACCCGGGGTGAACCAGTACCGACATGAAGGTGAACTCTGAGCGACATGACCGCTGCCCCGGACCGTCGCCGGTCTGCGGCTCGGCCTCCGGAGTGAACCGGTACCGACGTCACGGTGAACTCTGGGCGACGGGTGTTTGAGCAGATCCGCGCAGCGCTGGGGAAGTGTCCGACCTGCCGCATACGCTGGAGTCATGAACGTGGACGCGGCCGTTGCCGCAGTGGCAGCGATCGCCGGACTGTGCACCGGCGTCTTCGCCATGCTGGCGTTCCGCTGGAGCGAGCGCGACCAGGCCAAGCCCACGCGGACGTCCCTGCACACCGACGCCGTGCTGCCGCCCGGCGTCGACACCGTCCTGTCGGTGCTGCGCTCCTCCGCCGTCGTCCTCGACGAGGCCGACTCCGTCGTCAAGGCCAGCTCCGCCGCGTACGCCCTCGGGCTGGTCCGCGGCGGCAAGCTCGCCGTCGAACCGATGATGCAGATGGCCCGCGACACCCGCCGGGACGGCGAGATACGCCAGGTCGAGCTGGATCTGCCGCGCCGCGGCACCGGCCGCGGGGACGCCCTCGCCGTCTCCGCCCGGGTCGCCCCGCTCGGCTCCCGCCTCGTCCTCCTCCTGGTCGAGGACCTCACCGAGGCCCGCCGGATAGAGGCGGTCCGGCGCGACTTCGTGGCCAACGTCAGCCATGAGCTCAAGACCCCCGTCGGCGCCCTCTCCCTGCTGTCCGAGGCGGTGATGGACGCCAGCGACGACCCCGAGGCGGTCACCCGCTTCGCCGGCCGGATGCAGAACGAAGCCACCCGCCTGACCAGCCTCGTCCAGGAGCTGATCGACCTCTCCCGGGTCCAGAACGACGATCCGCTGGAGGACGCCGAGCCGGTCCGCGTCGACGAACTGGTCGCCGAGGCGATCGACCGCTGCCGCCAGCAGGCCGGTACGAAGCAGATCACCATGGCCGCCGGCGGCACCGCCGACCTGCACGTATGGGGAAATCGCGGCCAGCTCGCCGCGGCCCTCGGCAACCTCGTCGAGAACGCCGTCAACTACTCCCCGGCCCGCACCCGGGTCGGGATCGCCGGGCGCCGGGTCTCCGCGCCCGGAGGAGACCTGATCGAGATCGCGGTGACCGACCAGGGCATCGGGATCTCGGAGAAGGACCGGGACCGCATCTTCGAGCGGTTCTACCGAGTGGACCCGGCGCGCTCGCGCGCCACCGGCGGGACCGGCCTCGGCCTCGCCATCGTCAAGCACGTGGCCGCCTCCCACGGGGGAGAGGTCACGGTGTGGAGCGCTGAGGGACAGGGCTCCACCTTCACCCTGCGTCTCCCGGAAGCCGGTGCCGTCCGCGACCGCGAACGGCCCGCCGGCCTCACCCCGGAGGGCCTCGACGACGAGGACCGCCCGGATGAGGACCGCCCGTACGAGACCTTCAACGATCCACTGCCAGCACACCCTGCCCCGGAGGTCCTTCCGTGACCCGAGTGCTCGTTGTCGAGGACGAGGAATCGTTCAGCGACGCACTGTCGTACATGCTCCGCAAGGAGGGTTTCGAGGTCGCCATCGCGGCTACGGGCCCTGACGGTCTGGACGAGTTCGAGCGCAACGGTGCCGACCTCGTCCTGCTGGATCTGATGCTGCCGGGCCTGCCCGGCACCGAGGTCTGCCGCCAGCTGCGTGGCCGTTCCAATGTCCCGGTCATCATGGTGACCGCCAAGGACAGCGAGATCGACAAGGTCGTCGGCCTGGAAATAGGAGCCGACGACTACGTCACCAAGCCCTTCTCCTCCCGCGAACTGGTCGCTCGCATCCGTGCCGTGCTGCGCCGCCGCGGCGAGCCGGAGGAGGTCGCCCCGCAGGCCCTGGAGGCCGGCCCGGTCCGGATGGACGTGGACCGCCATGTCGTCACGGTCTCCGGCGGCAAGGTCGATCTGCCCCTGAAGGAGTTCGACCTCCTGGAGATGCTGCTGCGCAACGCCGGCCGGGTGCTGACCCGTATGCAGCTGATCGACCGCGTCTGGGGCGCCGACTACGTGGGCGACACCAAGACCCTCGACGTCCACGTCAAGCGCCTGCGCGCCAAGATCGAGCCCGACCCGGGCGCGCCGCGCTATCTGGTCACGGTCCGCGGCCTGGGCTACAAGTTCGAGCCGTAGGCCGCCGGGGCCGCGAGCCGGCCACGGCGGGACGTGCGCGTACAGACGCGTACAGACGCGTCAGGGCGCCCCTCCCGGCCGGAGGGGCGCCCTGACGCGTATCTGTGTCCCGAGGGGGCTCAGTGCCCCTGGTGGGCCGACTTCGTGGCGGTGCCGGACGGGGTGGCCCCCGCCGACGGCTTGCCCGTCGCGGACGGGCTCGCGGAGCCGGTCGGCTTGCCCGAGGCGGACGGCGAGCCGGAGGGCTGCGGCATCTGGGTGGGCCCGAAGCCCACGAAGTAGTTCTTCGCCGGGACGACGTAGGCGCCCAGCTGCACCTTGCCGGTGGAGCTGAAGTCGAACGTCACGGGCTGGATGTCGCCGTCCTTGACGGCCTCGCGCCCGCTGGCCAGGACGGCCGAGGCGTTGCCCTTGCCGCCGATGACGACGGAGCCGCCGGCCGGCACGGTGATCGGGCCCGAACCGGAGGCCGCCTTGAGCGCGGCCGATGCGCCGGTGCCGTTGACGGTGATCGCGGTCAGCTTCTGGTCCTTGGTGCCGCTGTTGAAGACCGTCGCGCTGATCACGGCCGGGCCCTTGGCGTTCAGCTCGGGCTGGGTGATCACATTGGCGTTCTGGATCTTGATGTCACCGACGGAGGTCGCGGCGCTGTCCGGCTTGACCTGCAGCGTCTGCGCATCGCCACCGGCCCCGCAGGCGGACAGCGAGACGACGGAGAGCGAAAGGACGGTGGCGGCGAGGACGCCGCGTCGAAGGCTGCGGCTCACGGCGGCGGCATCTCCTTGACGAGCTACGGCGGCCGAACTTCTTGCCCGGTCGCGGATGGGCTGCGGCGATCTTGCGTACGCGTCATGGCGACGGGCACGTAAAGCCGCCCTAAGGGTGTGTCAGCGCCGCTAGGTTACCGAGCCGTCCTCACGCCGCCGCACCCGACCCGCCCCCAGCCCGTTCCGCGGCGCCGTGGGGCCGGTGAGGCGGGGTGAACGGGGGCGCCGAGGGGCTCCCCGGCGCCCGGCGCGGCACCCCGCGACCGCCGAGCCGGACGCCACCCCGCGAACGCCACGCCGACGCCCCTTCCGCGTCACCTCCGCGCCCCGCCGGTCACCCGGAACAACAATCCCGGACGGGTCCAGAAGGCGTTCCGGCGTGTCCCGAGAAGCCGGTTTGAATAATCCCCAGGAGTGTGTGTTCCGGCGAGAACACTCCGGCCCGGTCGGCGGCAGGCGCGTTTCCCCCGGTGAAAAGCAGTATTCGCGGGGAATGCGCGCGTCGCGAGGAATTGATCAACATGCTCGGAGACCGGCCGGTGATCAATTCGAGAAACGGACCGAAGGGGCTGCGAGCAACCGAACGGAGTAGCTGAAGTCGCTCATACGGATCTCCGCAAAACGGGACTTTCGGCCCGTTGATCTACCGCTTCCGGGTGTGTGACGGCCACGTTTCCGCTCACCTGTGAAGCCCCTCCGACCTGCGAATACCCGCATTGCGGGACCCCTCGCAGCACGTTCGCACCGCTGTTGTCAAGCCCCGAGATATGCCCTGACCTGCGAAAACGCCATTCAGAACGGCCCCGTCCCGTGTTAGCATGGATAGCCACGGAAGGGGTACCTGTCACATGACGTTCAAGGTTGGCGACACCGTGGTCTATCCCCATCACGGGGCCGCGCTGATCGAGGCCATCGAAACTCGCCAGATCAAAGGCGTGGACAAGACCTACTTGGTGCTGAAGGTCGCCCAGGGCGACTTGACTGTTCGTGTGCCAGCGGACAATGCGGAGTTCGTCGGCGTACGCGACGTGGTTGGTCAGGACGGGCTGGACCGGGTCTTCGAGGTGCTGCGTGCACCGTATGCCGAAGAGCCCACGAACTGGTCCCGTCGCTACAAGGCAAATCTCGAGAAGCTCGCCTCCGGCGATGTCATCAAGGTCGCCGAGGTAGTGCGTGACCTGTGGCGTCGTGAGCGCGAGCGCGGACTCTCCGCCGGTGAGAAGAGGATGCTGGCCAAGGCCCGCCAGATCCTGGTGAGCGAGCTCGCCCTCGCGGAGAACACCAACGAAGACAAGGCCGAGACCCTGCTCGACGAGGTCCTCGCGTCCTGACGGCGCAACCGACGTACGTCATCGACGCGCAGTGTCAGCAAGCAGCACAGCAACGTCAGTCAAGAGCCGCTTGAGCTTGATATGACGTGATGCGACGTAGCAATGCCGCGGTGCCCGAGTGACGACCGCCTCCGACGGAGGGGTCTGTTGCCGGGCGCTGCGGCATATCTACGCTGCGGCAATCCACGATGTGTGGGCGGTGCCGGATGCGAAGTGATGGATGCCCGTCGTACGCACCTGTGGTGTGCCGGGCCCGGGCAGTCGACTCGACCGATGTCACGGAAGGGTCGGTCAAGACGTCGCGCCCGGCACTCCCCCGACTCTGCGAGCAGGGGGTACGCCCAGGCCATACCCACCTCGGACGAGGAAACAAACCTGTCTGCGCCAATTCCGGGCCAGCCCCGGACTCCGGAGCCTTCGATGTCAGATCCCTCCCGCCCCGCCAGCCCGATCCGCACCGCCGCCGTGATCCCCGCCGCCGGCCGCGGCGTCCGGCTCGGCCCCGGCGCCCCCAAGGCGCTGCGCGCCCTGGGCGGCACCCCCATGCTGGTGCACGCCGTCCGCGCGATGGCCGCCTCGCGCGCCGTGTCCCTCGTCGTGGTGGTCGCCCCGCCCGACGGTGCCCCCGAGGTCCGCCACCTCCTCGACGAGCATCCGCTCGGGGACCGCACCGACCTGGTCGTCGTCCCCGGTGGCGCGACCCGCCAGGAGTCCGTACGGCTCGGGCTCGCGGCGCTGCCGGAGGCCATCGACGTGGTGCTGGTGCACGACGCGGCCCGCCCGCTTGTCCCCGTCGACACCGTCGACGCGGTGATCGCCGCCGTACGGGCCGGTGCGCCCGCCGTCGTCCCGGCGCTGCCGCTGGCCGACACCGTCAAGCAGGTCGCACCGCAGCCGCAGGGCACCCCGGAGCCGGTCGTCGGCACCCCGGAGCGGGCGCTGCTGCGTGCCGTACAGACGCCGCAGGGCTTCGACCGCGAGACCCTGCTCAAGGCGCATGACACCGTCGTCGAGGGCGAGGGTGCCACCGACGACGCCGGGCTCGTCGAACGGCTCGGGCAGCCGGTCGTGGTCGTGCCCGGCCACGAGGAAGCGTTCAAGGTGACCCGGCCGCTGGACCTGGTCCTGGCCGAGGCCGTACTCGCCCGTAGGAGGGCCACCGATGGCTATGTCTGAGCCGACCCCCGCCGGTCTCCCCGGTATCCCCCTCGTCGGCATCGGCACGGACGTGCACGCCTTTGAACGCGGCCGCGAGCTGTGGTGCGCCGGGCTGCTGTGGGAGGACGAGGAGTATGGCCTGGCCGGGCACAGCGACGGCGATGTGGCCGCGCACGCCGCCTGTGACGCGCTGTTCTCCGCCGCCGGCGTCGGCGACCTCGGCGCGCACTTCGGCACCGGCCGCCCCGAGTGGTCCGGCGCCTCCGGGGTGACGCTGCTGGCCGAGGCCGCGCGCATCGTACGGGCCGAGGGATTCGCCATCGGCAATGTCGCGGTGCAGGTCATCGGCGTACGCCCCAAGGTCGGCAAGCGGCGCGACGAGGCGCAGAAGGCGCTGTCGGCGGCGGTCGGCGCGCCGGTCTCGGTGTCCGGGACGACCTCCGACGGACTGGGGCTGACGGGCCGCGCCGAAGGGCTGGCGGCGGTCGCGACGGCGCTGGTGGTCCGTACGTCCTAGGGACCCGGCGGACGAGCCCGTGGCGCGCCGGCGGAAATGTTCCGCCGCTGCGGGAATGCCGTGCCGCGTACGGGTGTTGAGGAGCTACGGAGTACCGGTATCCGCCGGCCCGTAGGAAGGACGCGCTTGTGACTGCCACCCTCTCCGACGACCTCAAGAAGCTCCTCGACACGCCGGTGTTCGTGATCGTGACGACGATCCAGCCCGACGGCAGCCCCCAGTCCTCGCCGGTTTGGGTCAAGCGGGACGGCGACGACCTGCTGATCTCGACGACCGTCGGGCGCCGCAAGGAGGCCAACCTCCGCCGCGACCCGCGGGTCTCCGTGGTGATCCAGCCCTCCGACGCCCCGTACACCTATGCCGAGGTCCGCGGCACCGCCTCGCTCACCACCGAGGGCGGGCCGGAGCTGATCGACGAACTGTCGCGGAAGTACACCGGCAAGCCGTACGCGGAGTTCAACCCGGACGCGGTCAACGACGACCCGCGGGTCGTCGTCCGGATCGCCCCGCGCAAGGTCGTCGGCCGGATATGACCGTCCGGGGGCGCTGAATCCGCCGGGCGCATCCCGGCGAATCGGGCGAGTGTCACGGTTGTGTGACCCCGCGGCCCACGGGTCACGGGGCACTGCCTGCTTCCGACTACCCTGGTTCCGTGACCATTCGCCTGTACGACACCAGCGCCCGGCAGATTCGCGATTTCATCCCGCTCACGCCGGGCTGTGTCTCGATCTACCTGTGTGGTGCCACCGTGCAGGCCGCCCCGCACATCGGGCACATCCGGTCGGGACTGAATTTCGACATCATGCGCCGCTGGTTCGCCCACCGCGGCTACGACGTGACATTCGTGCGCAATGTGACGGACATCGACGACAAGATCATCGCGAAGTCGGCCGAGCAGGGCCGCCCGTGGTGGTCGCTCGGCTACGAGAACGAGGTCGCCTTCAACACGGCGTACGACGTGCTGGGATGCCTGCGTCCGACGTATGAACCGCGCGCCACCGGCCACGTCCCCGAGATGATCGAGATGATGCGCGGTCTGATCGAGCGCGGGCATGCGTACGCCGCCGACGGCAACGTCTACTTCGACGTGCGCTCCTTCCCCGGCTATCTGTCGCTGTCCAACCAAGACCTGGACCACCTCAAGCAGCCGTCCGGCGAGGGCGAGAGCGGCAAGCGGGATCCGCGCGACTTCGCGATGTGGAAGGCGGCCAAGGAGGGCGAGCCCAGCTGGGAGACCCCCTGGGGCCGCGGCCGGCCCGGCTGGCACCTGGAGTGCTCGGCGATGGCCCACAAGTACCTGGGCGAGGCGTTCGACATCCACGGCGGCGGCATCGACCTGATCTTCCCGCACCACGAGAACGAGATCGCGCAGGCCAAGGCGTTCGGCGACGGGTTCGCGCAGTACTGGACGCACAACGCCTGGGTGACTATGAGCGGCGAGAAGATGTCCAAGTCGCTGGGCAACTCCCTGCTGGTCAGCGAGATGGTCAAGCAGTGGCGCCCCATCGTGCTGCGCTACTACCTCGGTACCCCGCACTACCGCTCGATGATCGAGTACAGCGAGGACGCGCTGCGCGAGGCGGAGGCGGCCTTCGCGCGGATCGAGGGCTTCATCCAGCGGGTCGTCGAGAAGGCCGGCGTGGTCGAGCCGGCGGCCGAGGTGCCGCCGGCGTTCGCCGAGGCAATGGACGACGACCTGGGCGTGCCGCAGGCGATGGCGATCGTGCACACTACCGTCCGGCAGGGTAATTCCGCGCTCACCGCCGACGACAAGGAAGCGGCGGTGGCCCGCCTCGCCGAGCTGCGGGCGATGCTCGGGGTGCTCGGCCTGGACCCGCTCGACGAGCGCTGGTCGGGCGGCGGCACCGACCGCACCCAAGATCTGCACGGCGTCGTGGACTCCCTCGTACGCCTCGTCCTGGACCAGCGGCAGTCGGCCCGCGCGCGCAAGGACTACGCCACCGCCGACGCCATCCGCGACCAGATCCAGCAGTCCGGCCTCGCCATCGAGGACACCCCGTCCGGCCCGCGCTGGTCGCTGTCCTGACCCCGCTCGCGCCCGTGCCCGGCCACCCGGATTCGCCCTTCCCGGTGGCCGCGGGCGACACTCAGTCCATACGTACGTATCCACTCCACGTCGCGAGACGTCGAGAGCAGTGAAGAAACAGGTGACCCATGGCCGGCAACAGCCAGCGCAGGAACCGCCGCACGTCCAACAAGAAGGGCGCCCAGGTCGGCAGTGGCGGTAAGCGGCGCCGGGGCCTGGAGGGCAAGGGCCCCACGCCGCCCGCCTCCGCGCGCAAGGGACACGTCAAGAACCGCGTGGCCAACGCCAAGGCCAAGCAGGCCGCCAAGCGCCCGGCCCCGCGCCGCGGCGGCGCCAAGGGCACCGCGGAGCTGGTCGTCGGCCGCAACCCGGTCGTCGAGGCGCTGCGCGAGGGCGTGCCGGCCACGACGCTCTACGTCCAGCAGTTCATCGACAGCGACGAGCGCGTGCGCGAGGCGTTGCAGCTCGCCGCCGACCGTGGGATGAACCTCCTGGAGGCGCCGCGTCCCGAACTGGACCGGATGACCAACGGGCTCAACCACCAGGGCCTGGTCGCCCAGATCCCGCCGTACGACTACGCGCACCCCGAGGACCTCGCCGCGGCCGCCTTCGACGCGGGCGAGGACCCGCTGATCGTCGCGCTGGACGGCGTCACCGACCCGCGCAACCTCGGCGCCGTCGTCCGCTCCGTCTCCGCCTTCGGCGGCCACGGTGTGGTCGTGCCCGAGCGCCGCGCTGCCGGGATGACGGCCGGTGCCTGGAAGACCTCGGCGGGCACCGCCGCCCGTACCCCGGTGGCCCGTGCCACCAACCTGACCCGCGCCCTGGAGTCGTACCAGAAGGCCGGTCTCACGGTCGTCGGCCTGGCCGCGGACGGCGACACGGAGCTTCAGGACCTGGAGGTCCTGGACGGCCCGGTCGTCATCGTCGTCGGCAGCGAGGGCAAGGGTCTGTCGCGGCTGGTCGGCGAGACCTGCGATCTGCGCGTGCGGATCCCGATGCCGGGCGGTGCGGAGTCGCTGAACGCCGGTGTCGCGGCCGGCGTCGTCCTGTGGGAGGCGGCGCGCCGCCGCGCCTGACCCGTGCGCCCGCCCCGGGCCGCGGCCGAGCGCCCGCAGTCCGGGGCCCGGAGCCGAAGGCCCGGGGCAGAGCCTGACCCTGCGTACGCCGTTCACCGGTTCGGCGCAGCCGCCGCACGCCGCGCGCGCCCACCACCCGGTCTTTTGACGCGTCTCGGACAGAGAGGACCGGTCAAGGCAGTGTCTTAACCGCGGGTCACTCGGTTAGATGAGCGTGGACACCAGAACACCCCGCACGCCTACGGGGGGACGCTCGCAGGGCTTCGATGACGAGCCCGTCCTGAGCTCGGTCAAGGTGCCGTGCGATCCCGCGCAGGTCATTGTCAACCACGCCAGCTTCCGTGTGCAGCTCGCCGCGCCCGTGGCGGACGACGCCATGGTCGATACCACCCGCATCCCCGTCATCCGGGGATCGGCCGCCCCCGCCAGACGACGGGCGCCCGTGGTGTGGAGCGGCCGTACGGCACCGGGCGGCACGGCCGGCGCCACCACCCAACTCCTGCACGCGGTGCGCAACGCGGGCATCGGCCTGGACAGCGGCCCGACCGAGGACGTCGGCGCGACCCAGGTCCTGCCGCGGATCCGCGTCGACGAGGGCCGCGCCTCGACCGTGGTCGGCCAGCGCAGCCCCCTGGAATCCGACACCGCCCTGCTGCGCGGCGTCCGCCCCGTCGGCAGCGCCTTCGCCGACAAGGCCCACGGCGACGGCGACCGCACCGACGACCACGGCGACGACCACTACGACGACGGCTACGACGACGGGCACGACGACGGCCGCTTCGAGGCCCGCAACGCCTACGACACCCGGCGGCGCGGCGCCGATTCCGTACGCCACGCCTATTACCCGGGCCGCCGGATGAACCTCGGCGTCGTCCTCCTGCCGCTGCGCATCTTCCTCGGCCTGATCTCGGTCTACGCCGGGATGGGCAAGCTCTGCGACCCCGTCTACTTCGACGGTGGGGAGCGGGGCTCGATGGTCAAGTGGCTGCTGTCACTTGCCCCGTGGGAGCTGGCGGTGCCGCTGCGCGACTTCGCCGTCTCGCACCCCGTCGGCGCCGGTCTGACCGTCGCCTTCCTCCAGGTTGTCGTCGGCGTCCTGACCATCTGCGGACTGTGGCAGCGCCTCGCCGCCTCGATCGGCGCGCTGCTCTCGGCGGCGCTGCTGATGACCGTCAGCTGGCGCACGGTCCCGGCGTACGACGCGCCCGACATCATCTACCTCGCCGCCTGGAGCCCGCTGATCATCGCGGGCGCCCCGGTGTACTCGATGGACGGGCGGCTGGCCGGCGAGGCATGGCGGCGGCTCGGCCCGCGGGTCGAGGTCGGTGAGCTGCGGCGCCGGGTGCTGCGGCGCGGCGCCGTGATGACCGCTGTCGTGGCCGGGCTGACCCTGCTGATCGGGTCGCTGCTCGGCGGCGCCGTACGGTCCACGACGGTCGCACCGGTGCCGCGGCCCGGCGAGCCCGCGATCAACAACCTGCCCGGTTCGCCGCTGCCCAGCCCCGGCAAGAAGACCACCCGGCCCGGCCGTCACCACCTCGGCAACGGCCTCCTCCGCCACCACGGCAGGCCCTCCGCCGACGCCTCGCAGCGGGCGGGCCACGGCCGGCCGTCCGCCTCGACCCTGCCCACGGCGGGCACGACCAGCGGCGCCCAGCCCGGCGGTGCGACCACCAGCGGCCCGCCGCGGCGGACCACCCCGTCCCGCTCCTCGTCGCCCAGCGACGGCACGCCGAGCTCCGGCGGCACGGGCGGCGGCACCACCGGCGGGACGAGCAACTCCTCGGACACCCAGAGCGACTCCAGCCGCGGCAGCACGCTGGGCGGGCTGCTGGGCTGATCCCCGTCCGGGCCGTACGGCTGTCCCCGATCACCTGCGAGATGGGTGGTCGGGGACAGTCGTGTGTACGGGCGCCGGGTACCGGACCCGGGGGTACCGGAGGGGAGGGCGGGAGCCTGCGGGCGTCGGGGGCCTCAACGCCCGTGCAGGGGCCTCAACACCCGTGCGGGGGGCTCAATATGCCCCTGCGGGGGCCTCAATGCCCGCGCCGGGTCCTCAACGCCCGTGCACACCCAGGTCCTTGGCGGCCTCGGCGAGGTCCTTGGCGGTGTCGATGGCGCGCCAGTAGGCGCCGTGCGGCAGCGGATAGCCGGCCAGACGGCGTTCGCGGGCCAGCCGCGGGAAGGTGGTGCGCTCGTGGTCGCCACGGGCGGGCAGCAGGTCCCGGAAGGCCGCCGAGAAGGCGTAGACGCCCGCATTGATGAGATACGGGGACGGCGGGGCCTCGATGAAGTCCAGAACGTGCCCGAAGGCGTCGGTCTCCACGACGCCCCAGGGGATCCGCGGACGGGCCAGCGCGAGGGTGGCCTCGGCGTCGCGCTCGTGGTGGAAGGCGGCCATCTCACGGAGCGGGAAGCGGGTCCAGATGTCGCCGTTGGTGGCGTACCAGGGCTCTTCGGGGCGGGGGAGGGAGGCGGCGGCGTATTTGAGTCCGCCGCCGCGGCCCAGCGGTTCGGTCTCGACAATGGTCGTGACGCGCAGGGGCAGTTGGGCGCTCGCCAGCCAGTCCTGGAGCACCTCGGCGAAATGGCCGCAAGAGATGACGACGTCGGTGACGCCCTCTTCGGCCAGCCAGTTCAGCTGATGGCCGATGATCGGGCTCCCGGTCCCGGGAATCTCGACCATCGGCTTGGGCCGGTCGTCGGTATACGGGCGCAGACGCGAACCCTGACCGCCGGCCAGGACCACGGCCTGCGTGGGGTACGGGTGCGGGGCGTCTGCCATGGTGCGCACCCTATGCGGTGCGGGCCGGGATCACTGGCCGTCGGCGACACCGTCGAGCACACCCGTGGCGTAGGAGGTGTCGCAGACAGGGCGGGAGTATTTCTGAGCGAGGTGCGGGGCTCCGTACTTGGTGACCGCGGCCTCACCGAGGGCGCGGGCGATGGACGCACAGTGCTTGGCCAGCGAGGGCCGGGCGTTCACTGCCTCCTGGAGGTGGGTGAGGGCGACACTGGGGTTCCTGCGCTGGAGGTCCATCAGGAGGTGGTCGCGAAGGACGTCCTGCGGCGCCTTACGGGCCAGCGGGCCGGCCTTGGTGGTGGCCCTCCCGGTGGACGCGGTCAGCATCTGCGATGCGGTCGACGTCGACGCCCACGGGACGCGGGTGACCGCGAGAGTCCCGGAGAGTACGAGGACGACGGGCAGGACAAGGGCGAGGGTTCGGCCGATGCGGCGGGCTGCGGAGTTCACGGTCGCGATGGTAGCGAGGAGTGATGATTTGGCGACATTTGGTCACCCTATCGAGGGATGAAATGGCTCGTCGGTGCTGTTACGGGGTTGACGCATCGGTCCGAAAAGCCCGTTCTGCCGGGTTATTTGGGCGCAGTTGACGGCGTGGCGGGTGTAGCGGACCCGGCTGCGGGGCACAGGCGCCGGTTCGTCACGTTCCGGTACGAGGGCGCGGTGGCGGGGCCGCAGGGGTGCGCCGCCGGGGTGCGTCACCGGCGGCCGTGATGCGGACGACGGCGGCGCCCCCGGGGTACGCCCCCGGGCGTCGCCGCCGTCGCCTCGCTCACCGCTGCCGGTCAGTCGCTGAGCCGCTCCCCGGACGAGGTGGAGAACACATGCGTCTCACCCGGCATCGGCACGACGTGCAGCTGGGTGCCCTTCTCCGGGACCTGGCGGCCGTTGACCCGTACGACCAGGTCCTTGACCTCGCCGCCGACCTCCGCGGTGCCGTAGACGTAGCCGTCCGCGCCGAGTTCCTCGACGACGTTGACCGTGATGGCCAGGCCCGCCGGGGCGTCCGCCGCCTCCTTGGACAGCGACTTCGCCGCGGCCCCGTTCTGCTCGACGATCTCGAAGTGCTCGGGCCGCACGCCCACGGTCACCGTACGGTCGCCCTTATCGGCGGCCGCGGCCAGCGCCTCCCGGCTCACCGGCACCACGCTGTTGCCGAACTTCACCCCGCCGTCGGTGATCGGCACCTCGACCAGGTTCATCGCCGGCGAGCCGATGAACCCGGCCACGAACAGGTTCGCCGGCCGGTCGTACATGTTCCGCGGCGAGTCGATCTGCTGGAGCAGACCGTCCTTGAGGACGGCCACCCGGTCGCCCATCGTCATGGCCTCGACCTGGTCGTGCGTGACGTACACCGTCGTGATCCCCAGGCGCCGCTGGAGCCCCGCGATCTGCGTACGGGTCTGCACGCGCAGCTTGGCGTCCAGGTTGGACAGCGGCTCGTCCATCAGGAACACCTGCGGCTCCCGGACGATGGCCCGGCCCATGGCGACCCGCTGCCGCTGGCCACCGGAGAGCGCCTTGGGCTTACGCCCCAGGTACTCCGTCAGGTCGAGAATCTTCGCCGCGTCCTCGACCTTCTGCCGGATCTCCGCCTTCGGCACACCGGCGATCTTGAGCGCAAAGCCCATGTTGTCGGCGACCGTCATATGCGGGTACAGGGCGTAGTTCTGGAACACCATCGCGATGTCCCGGTCCTTGGGCGGCAGGTGGGTGACATCGCGGTCCCCGATGCGGATGGCGCCTCCGTCGACGTCCTCCAGCCCCGCGAGCATCCGCAGCGAGGTGGACTTGCCGCATCCGGAGGGGCCGACGAGGACGAGGAATTCGCCGTCCTCGATGGCGATGTCGAGCTTGTCGACGGCGGGCTTGTCGGAACCCGGGTAAATACGGGTTGCCTGGTCGTAGGTGACCGTAGCCATGGTGATAAGTCCCTTCACCGGCAGGAACGTGCCGGACGATCCGAGTAAAAGGAGTGGTGTAGTCCACCACGGTGGACTTGCCGTGACGCTACCCGCGACACGGCCCGCTGTCAGTAGCCTGCGGCCACGAATATTCTCCGCCCTCCCGACGATCATGCCCGCGACCGGCGGCACCGCTCACGGATATAGGGCGACGGGCATCCGCAACGCCTGGGTACACTGCTTCACGCACGCCTCCTTAGCTCAGCTGGTCAGAGCGCCGCTCTTGTAAAGCGAAGGTCGTCGGTTCGAATCCGACAGGGGGCTCTGAGGAGGTCCAGGTCAGGTAGCAGCTGACCTGGCCTTTTTCTTACGCCCTTACCGGGCTGTGAGGGGCGAGGGTCCAGGCGTGCTGGTTGCTGGTCCAGCCGCCGCGGCGACCGCCTCGGGCGAGGTGGCCGTCGGCGGCCAGCGCGAAGAGCAGGTCGGCGGCGATGCTGCGGCGCGACTCGTTCAACGCCGTCACCGCCCTGACCGCCATCGCCGACCGGCTCGCCGGCAAGACCCTCGTCGACTACGCCGTCCCCTACCTCTACGGCGCCGAAATGGAGCACCCCTGGCCCACCCCCTGGGGCGTCATGCCGAAGCTGGATCCCTGCGACACGGACAGCCTCGCCGAGCGGATCCAGCGCGCCCTGCCGGATGTGAAGGTCGTCAAGTCCTTGAACGGACCGTCACCGATCTGCCGGCGTCCTACGGCTGGACCGACATCCTCGACCTCGGCAACCTCATTGCCGCCCGCGGTATGGAGATGTACGCCCACATGCACAACGCCATCGGCCTCGCCCTCGGCTTGGGCAGCCACTTCGGCGTGAAGTCGTCCGCTGACGGCCCACTGAACGCGGCCGTATCAGACAAGGCCCTGTCGGTAGGCGTAGGCGACGGCCTGGGCGCGGTCGCGGGCCTCGATTTTGGGGAGGAGGCGGTTGATGTGGCTTTTGACGGTGCCTTCGCTGACGACGAGGCGGGCGGCGATCTCGGTGTTGGAGAGGCCGGCGGCTATGAGGGACAGTACCTCGGCCTCCCTGGGGGTGAGTCCGGCGGGGAGTGGGGGGCGGGACAGCGGGCGGGGCGCCGGGGGCGCGCCGGCGATGGCGTCGATGAGGTGGTGCTGGACGGCCGGATCGATCGCCGCCTGGTCGTCGAGGACGCGCCGGAGGGCCTGGCGGATCTCCGCCCCGCCGGTGTCCTTGGTGAGATAGCCGCGGGCCCCGGCGCGGAGCGCGTCGATCACGGAGCGGTCGTCGGAGTAGGTGGTGAGGACGACGACCCTGGTGCCGGGGGCGCGTTCGTGCAGCAGACGGGTGGCCTCGACGCCGTCGCAGCGGGGCATCCGCAGATCCATCAGGACGATGTCGGGGTGCAGGTCCTCGGCGAGGGCGACGGCCTCGGCCCCGTCGGAGGCGGCGCCGACGACGTCGACGTCGGGCAGGAGCCCGAGCACCAGCGTCAGCCCCTCCCGGACGACGCGCTGGTCATCGGCGATCAGGACACGGATCGGCCGGCTCATCGGGGCACCTCCAGCTCGACGCGGAAGCCACGGTCGGTGGCCGCGGTGGTGAGCATGCCGCCGAGGAGTTCGGCCCGCTCGCGCATGCCGGTCAGGCCGTAGCCTCCACTGTCCTTGGGGGCTCGCTCCGGGACCGGGGTGGCGGCCGGGCCCGGCCGTGCGCCGCCGACTGTGAAGTCCTCGACCGTCAGACGGGCGGCGGACGGTGCGTAGACGAGGTGCAGCTCGACCCACTCCGGGTGCGCATGCTTGCCGATGTTGGTCAGGGCTTCCTGGGCGACCCGGTAGAGCGCGAGGCGTGCCTCGGAGCCGAGTTCGTATGCCTCTCCGGTGACGGTGAGGCGGCAGGGTATGTCCCGGTCCTGCTGGAACCGGGCCGCCAGTCCGGCGAGCCGTTCGGGGCCGGGCAGGGCGTCGTCACGGAGCATGCCGATCGCCCGACGGGCTTCTTCCAGCCCGGACTTGCCCAGGTGGTGGGCGCGATCGACGGCATCGGGGAGGCGGGGGTCACCCGGGTCCTCGGACGCCAGCATCCGGGCGGCCTCAAGCTGGAGCATCAGCCCGGAGAGGGAGTGCGCGAGCACATCGTGCATCTCCCGGGCGAGCCGCTGGCGCTCCGCCAGCCCCGCCGCCCGCGCCTCCGCCGCCCGGCTCTGCTCCAGCTCGGAAAGCAGCTGTCCGGCAAGCCGGTTGGCCTCGCCGAGCCGCAGGGCCAGGAACAGCATTCCGTAGAAGGCGCCGAGCATGATGGCGTTGAGCAGCGCGGAGGCGACCGAGCCGTCGTGACCCGCGGCCATGGTCACGCCCAGGAACACGAGGGTGACGACGGTCAGGGGGACCCAGAGGTGTCCGCGCACGACGGGCGCGAGGAGGGACACGCCGACGAAGATCCCGGCGACGCCCGCCCCGTCCGGTTGCAGCCACACCAGCGCCGTCGACGCGGCTATCAGGACGCCGACGCACGCGAGGTGGATCCGGCCGGCGCGCCGTAGCGTGGCCAGCGACCCCAGCCCGCCGAGGACGAACCCGCCCAGGGCCCCCGAGACGGCCAGCCCGCGACCCTCAACTCCCGGGCCCGGGTGGGCATGGAAGGCGGTCCAGGCCACCACGGCCATGACGAACGGCGCCAGCGGACGCAGCCAGCGCAGCACCGACTCCTGCCGCGCCCGCGTGGTGCGCAGCGTGGCGAGGGTCGCAGCGGTCACGGGTGTGGTGGTCATGGGACGAACGGTAGGGCCGCCGGGCCCGTCCGGCATCGGCCCAGGGGTTGACGAGACGCCTCAAACCCAGGGTGGACGAGGCGCCAACCCCGGTGAGAGAACTCGGCCCGGACGCAGTTCCAACCCCGCGGCGACGCGGTGCGGGGCCCTTCTCCCGCACGCTTCAGGCACCGGTCCGCAGATCCGAAGCGACCGGTGCACCCGGAGCGACCGGTGCATTCGGAGCGACCGGCGCATGCCCGCGCGTCGCGGTCGGTATCCCGACGCGATCGGCGCCCCGCCGCGGTCGCCCACCCGACATCGAGGAGAGAGGCTCCCCATGCAGCACACCCCAGATCCGGCCCTGGACCATCCGCGCAGCCGGACGGCGTTCCGCGGCGTGCGGCGGCTGGTCTCCGGCTATCTCGGCCTCAGCGTGCTCACCCTCGTGGCCATCGTCCTGCTGCGCGGCGATGCCGCCGCGGTGAACGACGCCGTTTGGATCCGTGGCACCCTCGTCGTCGTCAGCGCGGTCGTGATGTTCGTGTGCGCCGTCCGCGCGGCCCGCGGCTCCCGCCCGGCGTATCACCGGATGCGGATCATCTCGGCGGCGATGGTGCTGGTCATCGCGGTGATCATCGTGCTCCCCGGCCCCTTCCCCTTGTGGCTGAAGATCGAGCAGGGCGTCTGCGGTCTGGTCCTGACAGGCGTCGTCGCGATCCTCAACGGCAGGCATCTGCGCACGCTGTTCGCCGACCGGTAGACCGCGCCCCCTCCGCTGCCCCCGGAGGAGGCGTTCCGGGCGGCGCCGGAGCGGCGTCCGTGCCGATCTCCGGCAGCCGCCTCGGCGCTTGGGTGATGGGGTGGCGAAGGGGTGGCGGCGGACGGGATATGGGCGGGATGTAGCGGGTGTCGCGGCGTAGATTCGCCGCCATGGTGACTTCTATGACGCGGGATGACCACGAGCGGCGCATGGAACGGGCATCACGGGCCGCCGCCCATTTCGGACTGGCGGGGCTGATCGTGACGCCGGGCCCGGATCTGGTGTGGCTGTGCGGCTATCAGCCCCCGGCGGCCACGGAGCGGCTGACCGCCCTGGTGATCGCCCCGGGGCGGCCGCCGCGGCTGTTGGTGCCCGTACTGGAGCAGCCCGATGCGGAACGGGCGGCCGGGGCGGACGCGATGGATGTGGTGGGGTGGACCGACGGTACGAACCCGTATGAGCTGCTGGCCAAGTGGCTGGAGCCGGAGGGGCGTTACGGGGTGTCGGACGCGACATGGGCCCTGCATCTGCTGGGTCTCCAGCGGGCGCTGCCCGATAGCGCGTACCGGGCGCTGACGGAGGTGATGCCGATGCTGCGCGCCGTCAAGGATGCGCACGAGGTGGCGCGGCTGGCGGCGGCCGGGGCGGCCGCGGATGCGACGTACGAGAAGATTCTGGGCGTACGGTTCGCCGGCCGGCGGGAGAGCGAGGTGGCGGAGGATCTCGCGCGGCTGCTGATCGAGCACGGGCACAGTCAGGTGGATTTCACGGTCGTGGGGTCCGGCCCCAATGGCGCCAATCCGCACCATGAGGCGGGGGAGCGCGTCATCGAGGACGGCGACATGGTGGTGCTGGACTTCGGCGGCCTCAAGGACGGTTACGGGTCGGACACCACGCGCACCGTGCACGTGGGGGAACCGAGCGCCGAGGAGCGCAAGGTGCACGACATCGTGCGCGAGGCGCAGCAGGCCGCGTTCGAGGCGGTGCGGCCCGGGGTCGCGTGCCAGGACATCGACCGGGTGGCCAGGAGGGTCATCAAGGCGGCGGGGTACGGCGAGTACTTCATCCACCGCACCGGACACGGCATCGGGGTGACCACCCATGAGCCGCCGTACCTGGTGGAGGGCGAGCATCTGCCCCTGGTGGCGGGGATGTGTTTCTCGATCGAACCGGGCATCTATCTGCCGGGGCGGTTCGGGGTGCGGATCGAGGACATCGTGACGTGCACGGAGTCGGGCGGACGGCGGCTGAACGACACGGACCGGGCGCTGGCGGTGGTGCGGTAGAGGCTCTCGGCCCCGGGGCCCGCCGGACTCCGTGCCGCGGCCCGGGGATGTCTACTTCTCGTCGCTCGGATTGCCCGGGCTCGACTCCTCGCCGCGGCGCGAGGGTTATCCACAGGCCGAAGCGATTGTCAGTGGCGTGGTTCACGATGGGGCGTGCAGGCGTGACGAGCAGTGACGCGACAAGTGGTGACGTGACGCGTGGTGAGGTGACGTGGGTGACGTGACCGGCGACGAGAGGCGGTGATCGCATGGCAGGGCGCGGTAAGGGGACGACGACGGTACGGGCGGTGCGGCGGCCCGAGGTGCGGCTGCCGGAGCTGCGGCCGTACGACGGCGGGCCGCTGGAGTCCGAAGGGGACTACGACGGGCTGGAGTTCCTCGATGCCGACTGGGCGGGGCAGACGGCGCACGGTGCGAGATTCCTGGACTGCGCGCTGCGGCGGTGCGCGCTGGACGAGACGGTGCTCGGCCGGGCCCGGTTCATCGACAGTGTGCTGAGCGGGGTGCGCGGTGTCGGCACGGACCTCTCGCAGGCGTCGCTGCGCGATGTGGAGGTGACCGACGCCCGGCTCGGCGGGGTACAGCTGCACGGTGCGGTGCTGGAGCGGGTCGTGGTGCGCGGCGGGAAGATCGACTTCCCGAATCTGCGCGGGGCGAAGCTGCGGGATGTCGCCTTCGAGGGGTGCGTGCTGGTCGAGGCGGATTTCTCGGGCGCGGAGCTGGAGCGGGTGACGTTCGACGACTGCACCCTCGCGCGGCTGGATCTCACCGAGGTGCGGATGAAGGACGTCGACCTGCGGGGCGCTGCCGCGGTGGACATCGCGCGGGGGATCGACCGGCTGTCGGGTGCGGTGATCAGCGCGGCCCAACTCCTCGATCTGGCCCCGGCGTTCGCGGCGCAGATAGGCGTACGGGTGGAGTAGCCCGGGGCGAGGCCCCGCGGGCGGTGGGGATCAGATGCGGGGGAAGCGGGCCTGGAGGTCCCAGATGGCCGGGTTGTCGCCGAGGCCGTCATGCAGATCGATGAGATCGGCGATCAGATCGTGCAGAAAGTCGCGGGCTTCGCGGCGCAGCGCGGCGTGGTTGACGGTGAGCGGCGCCTCGTCGACCGGCATCCAGTCGGCGGCGATGTCCACCCACCCGAAGCGGCGTTCAAAGAGCATCCGGTCGGTGGACTCGGTGAAGTCCAGCTCGGCGTGGATCGGACGGGCCGAGCGACTGCCGCGGGGGTCGCTGTCGAGCCGCTCGACGATGTCGCACAGCGCCCAGGCGAAGTCGAGCACGGGCACCCAGCCCCAGGCCGTCGACACCTCGCGGTCCGTCTCGGTATCGGCGATATAGACGTCACCGCAGAAGAGGTCGTGGCGCAGGGCGTGCACATCCGCGGTCCGGTAGTCCAGCTGCGGGGGGTCCGGAAAACGCCGGGAGAGGGAGTAGCCGAGGTCGATCACGTCATTGATGGTGTCACGCCGGTCGGGAGGGCTGGACGGACGGGCCGGACCGACGGGCCGGCCGGGGGGGCAGCAAGGCCGTGCCCCGCCGCCGCGCGCGCCGACGGGAAGCAGTGGGTGAAGGGCGTGCCCCGCTGCCGCGCCCCGCTGCCCTGCCCGCTGCCGTGCCCCGCCGACAGGTGGACGGCTTGCGCTCACGGCATCGTCAGCACGCGTGGTCCGTCCTCCGTGATCGCGACGGTGTGCTCGAAGTGCGCGGCGCGGGTGCCGTCCGACGTGCGCAGCGTCCAGCCGTCCTCCGCCACGTAGTACGCGTTCCGGCCGCCGGTCAGCAGCATGGGCTCGATGGCGAGCGCCATGCCGTGGCGCAGGACGAGGCCCCGGCCGGGGCGGCCGTCGTTGGGGACGGGCGGGTCCTCGTGCATGCGGCGGCCGATGCCGTGGCCGCCGAAGTCCTCGGGGATGCCGTATCCGGCCGCCCGTCCGATGCTGCCGATGGCGTGCGAGATGTCGCCTATCCGTGCGCCGGGCACGGCGGCGGCGATGCCCGCCTCCAGTGCGCGCCGGGTGACGTCCATCAGTCGTACGTCCTCGGGCCGGGCGGTGCCGACGCAGAAGCTGACCGCCGCGTCGCCCGCCCAGCCGTCCACCACCGCGCCGCAGTCGATGCTCACCAGGTCGCCGTCGCACAGCCGGTAGTCGTCCGGGACGCCGTGCACGATCGCGTCGTTGACGGAGGCGCAGATGACGGCGGGAAACGGCGTGCCGGCGAAGGAGGGGCGGTAGCCGAGGAACGGAGAGGTGGCCCCGGCCTCGCGCAGGACCGTACGGGCGACCTCGTCCAGCTCACGCAGTCGCACTCCGGGGGCGGCCGCCGCGCGTACCGCCGCGAGCGCATCGGCGACGACCCGTCCGGCCACGCGCATCGCATCCAGCGAGGCATCCGTTTTGATCTCCACCATGAGCAGTGCCACCTCCGGGCAGTGGCGCCCCGAGGGCAGGGGCGGCCGGTCGAAGAGAAAGGGGCATGTGGGGGCATGCCGAACGGCAGCCGGTAAATTAATACCGGTATTTGTTTACCGGTATTAGTATCACGGGCATGGTGCGAACTCCACTGACCCCCTGGGAACGCGAGCGTGGCGAGCGGCTGGGTGCGCTGCTGCGGGCGGCGCGCGGCGAGCGGAGCATGGTCGAGGTGGCGGCGGGGGCGGGACTGTCCGCCGAGACGCTGCGCAAGATCGAGACCGGCCGGGCCCCGACACCGGCGTTCTTCACGGTCGCCGCGCTGGCCGGGACGCTCGGGCTCTCGCTGGACGAGGTCGCGACGCTGGCCACGCCCCCGGAAGCGGACGCGGACGCGGTGGCCTGACGGCGGCGGACGCGGTGGCCCGAGGCCGACTCCTGTATGCGCCGGGCCCCGGAACGCACCGAGGGCCGGCCCCCCGAAGGGAGCCGGCCCTCGATCGGCCGCTCAACGGCGCCCGGGCCCGGAGCCGGAGCCGGAGCCGACTCCGGAGCCGGAGCCGACTCCGATGTCGGAGCCGCCGACCGTCCGCCGCGCGCCGAAGCTCAGACGTTGACGCCGAAGTCCTTCGCGATGCCCACCAAGCCCGAGGCGTAACCCTGGCCCACCGCGCGGAACTTCCACTCCGCGCCGTTGCGGTAGAGCTCACCGAAGACCATGGCGGTCTCGGTCGCCGCGTCCTCGCTGAGGTCGTAGCGGGCGATCTCGGCGCCGCCGGCCTGGTTGACGATGCGGATGTAGGCGTTGCGCACCTGGCCGAAGTTCTGGCTGCGGCTCTCGGCGTCGTAGATGGAGACCGGGAAGACGATCTTGTCGATGTCGGCCGGCAGGGCCGCCAGGTTGACGTTGATCCGCTCGTCGTCGCCCTCGCCCTGGCCGTCGACGTTGTCACCGGTGTGGACGATGGACTGGTCCGGCGTCGCCGTGTTGTTGAAGAAGACGAAGTGCTTGTCCGAGAAGACCTTGCCACCGCCGTTGACCGCGATCGCGCTCGCGTCCAGGTCGAAGTCCGAGCCGGTGGTGGTGCGGACGTCCCAGCCGAGGCCGACCGTGACGGCGGTCAGGCCCGGCGCCTCCTTGGTGAGGGAGACGTTGCCGCCCTTGGACAGGCTTACAGCCATGGGAAGTCCCTTTCCTGTTGAGTCTGAGTCTCGAGCCGCCGAAGCCGGACCTCGCGCTTCGGGCTCCGCACGCCGGCTTCGTCCTGCGGTTTTGCCCCACGAGTTCGTACTGCCGACGACGCTACCGTCACCCACAACAACGCCGTCAGGGGTCCGGGAGGTTCCAGCTGGCTTTACTTACTTTGCCGAATCCTGATCCGGATGCACGGCCCGGGGGGCGGAAAAGAGGGTGACGGAGGCACGGAAAGCGCGGGATCATAGGAGGCATGTCCGGGCCTTATGTCATCCGCGGTTCGGTTGTCCTTCCAGAGACCGAGCTCGTATGGCGTTTCTCGCGGTCCTCCGGTCCGGGCGGCCAGCATGTGAACACCAGCGACAGCCAAGTCGAGCTGCGCTTCGACCTCGTCAGGACGCAGGCGCTGCCCGAGGTGTGGCAGCAGCGTGCCCTGGAGCGGCTGGCCGGCCGGCTGGTCGGCGGGGTGCTGTCCGTACGGGCCTCCGAGCATCGCTCCCAGTGGCGCAACCGCGAGACCGCGGCCGTCCGCCTGGCCGCGCTGCTCGCCGAGGCCACCGCCCCGCCGCCCAAGCCGCGCCGCACATCGCGTATCCCACGGGGCATCAACGAGCGGCGGCTGCGCGAGAAGAAGCAGCGCGGCGAGACCAAGCGCGGCCGCTCGGGCCGCGATTGGGGCTGAGGATCCGCCGCCCCCGGTACGCGGCCCCCGCCGCTTCCGGGCGAGCCCCGGCGGCCTCACCCCAGGTGCCGGTACTTCCCGCGGAAGTAGGTGAGTGGTCCGGCGTCCTCGGTCGGCGCCGACGCGGCCAGGACGCGGCCGATGACGAGCGTGTGATCGCCGGCCAGCACCCGCTGCTCGGTCCGGCACTCCAGGGTCGCCAGTGCACCCGCGATGAGCGGCGCGCCCGCCGCTTCGCCCCGTACATGCGGGATGTCGGCAAAGAGCAGACGGTCGCTGATGCGGCCCTTCATCGCGAATCTCCCGGCCACCTGCCGCTGGCCCTCGGCGAGCACCGAGACGGCCCACAGCGGCTGGTGTGCCAGCAGGTCATCCATGCGGGAGTCGTTGCGAACGCTCACCATCACCAGCGGCGGTTCGAGCGAGACGGAGACGAAGGCGGTGGCGGTCATGCCGACGTCCTCGCCGCGCGGCCCGTCGTCCGGGTCGTGGGCGGTGATCAGCACCACGCCGGCGGCGAGACGGGACAGGGCGGCGCGGAATTCGTCGTCACTCACCCCCACAGCATGCGGGATCGGCGTGCCGCCCGGCACGGAGGCGAGGGCGACGGACGGGGCGGCCGGAACGGTCGGAGCGGAGGTCGTCGCGTCGGCAGGGGTTTTCGTGAACACGCCATGAACGCTAACGTCGCCAGCCGTCGCTTCGCATCGGACCCTGGAACCACCCGTGTCCTAGGTCCGACGGCCCAGGCCGCGCGGAACCGTGCGGCGCCGCACGGAAAGGCCGAGGTGAGGGGGCGGGCGGCCGGATTTGCGTTTCGGAAGAATGTGCCCGGTGAAACGAGGCGGTGAAAGGCGGCCTCGACGGACCCGTTTGAAGATCGCCAATACCCCTTTCGAATGTGTGACTTGAGTCACAGCGGGCGGTAATTGTTGACCCTGTGTACCGAGTGAACAGCTCACTGTGATTCAGTGAGCGAAGAAAAGAGCGTGGAATCGGGCGATCGAAGAATTCTGGAGTTGCTGTCGAGGTCTCAGGGAGAGCGAGCGATGGAGACCGAGTCGGAGCCTTACGTCCGTCTTGCGACCCTGCGGCAGCTGCACCAAGTGGTCGCCGAACTGAACACCGCACGCAGCCTTGCGGACACCTTGCAGTCGGTTGCCGACGGCGTGATCGCGGGGCTGGGCTTCGAGCTGTCGGCCGTCAACCTGGTCCGTCCGGACGGCGATCTCGTCGTCGCCGCGGTGGCCGGCAGTGCGGGCGCCGAGGCGTTGATGGCCGGGCGGGTCGGATCCCGCTCGTCCTGGGAGCGCCGGCTGTCGATGGGGGAGCGCTGGGGCGATCTGTGCTTCATCCCGTACACCGAGGGCTGGGTGCTGGACGACGATGACGTCCCGCAGTGGCACACCGCCGGGCCCGCGCCGCGGTTCCCCGACGAGTGGCACCCCATGGACCGCCTCTTCGCGCCGATGTACTCGCAGGCCAACGGCGGCGGCGAGCTGCTCGGCGTGATCTCCGTGGACCGGCCGCGCAACGGCCGGCGCCCCGGTGCCTGGGGGCGGGAAGCGCTCCAGATGTACGCCTTCCAGTCCGCCATCGCGATCGGCAACGCCCGGCTGCGGGCCAATATGCAGCGCGCCCTGGTCCGACTGGAGCGCGAGCAGCAGGCCCTGCGCGCCAGCGAGGAGAGCTTCCGGCAGGCGTTCGAATACGCGCCGAGCGGGATGGCCGTCGCCGAAATGGGCGGTGACCAGCACGGACGGCTGCTGCGCACCAATGACGCGCTGTGCCGGCTGCTGGGCCGCCCGGCCTCCGCGATGCGCCGCTACTCCTTCTCCGACCTCGTCCACCCCGAGGACATCGGGACCCTGCTGCGGACGTCGGCCGAGGGCGGCCGCGCCGAGCTGCGGCTGGCCCGGCGCGACGGCACCTACGTATGGGTCTCGCTGCGCAATTCCGTGGTCGCCGACACCGCCGACGGGCCCCGATTCCTGCTCACCCACGTCGAGGACATCGAGGAGCGCAAGCGCCATGAGCTTCAGCTGGCGCACCGCGCCAGCCATGACTCGCTGACCGGGCTGCCCAACAGCGCCGAGCTGCGGGCCCGGCTCGGCGCCCGGCTGTGCTCCCGCCCGCCGGGCTCGGCCGCCGACGCCTACGCCTCCTCGGCGACCCTCGCCGCGGGCCCCGGGGGTGCGCCCGGCTACCGGTCCGAGGGCAAGGAGCCGTTCGAGAGCGGCCCCGGCGGCTATGACCACCACGTGCACACCGTCGCGCCCGCGGAGGGCGCGGAGGACGACGGCTCCAAGGGGCTCGCGGTCCTCTTCTGCGATCTCGACGGCTTCAAGTCGATCAACGACCGCTTCGGGCACCACACGGGCGCTGCGGTGCTGATCGAGGTCGCCCGCCGCCTGACCAGCGGCGTTCGGGACGGCGATACGGTCGCCAGGCTCGGCGGCGATGAGTTCGTGGTGCTGGCGGACGGCCTGGGCACCGCCGACGCCCAGGACCTCGCGGTACGGCTGCGCAACGCGATCATCCCGCCGATCCGGGTGGACGGCCGGGCGGTGCGGGTCGGTGCCAGCTTCGGCATCGGCTGGGCCAGCTGCGGGATGACCGCCGAGGAGGTCCTGGCCTCGGCCGACCAGCGGATGTACGTCGAAAAGCGCTCCCGCTCGAAGGCCAACCGCCGGGCGGGCTGAGCCGCGACCGGGGCGTGCCCGGCCGGACCCAGTCGATTGCCGCGTATCTCACACCCGCGGCCGTCTGTGCTGCCCACCGGCCGTTCATCGATCTGTAGCGATCTTGTGGCGGTCCGGGCACGGTGTGGCCCGGCCGCGAAGGGGTAGGCTGCGCCGATGCGGCGCGCTGCCGACGGGGGCCCGGAGAGACAGTTTCGAGCAGCCGCGCGCACGCGGACCGCGGACCTACGCAGGCAGACGCGTACACATCGCTTGGGAGTGACACGGAATGACGGCCGGCAACAACGGCGCGGACACGCCGGAGAACGACGACCCGTTCGGCTACCTCTACCGCTCGGAAGGCGGCGAGGGCGCCACCGCGGGCTCGGCGTCCAGCGGTGCGGCGCGGCAGCCGGGGGTGCCGAGAACCTCGTACAACCAGGTGCGTGCGGTCGGCGAGCGCCAGTACGGCGGCCAGCAGACCCAGCAGCCGCCGTACGGGCGGCAGAACGCCCACTACGCGGCGCCGGAGACCCTGCCGGGCAACGAGCGCACGCGCTCGGCCCCGTCCCAGGGCTACGACCAGGAGCCCCGGCGCGGCCGTAACGGGCTGCTGATCGGCGCCGTCGCTGTGGTCGCGGTGGTGTGCATAGGCATCGGCGTCGCCATGTTCACCAACAGCCAGGGCAAGAACGACACCGCGAACAAGCCCGGCCCGACGGCCGGCGACTCGGTCGCCCCCAGCAAGGAACCGTCCACCAAGCCCTCCGCCGGTGCGCTCCCCAAGCAGGACGCGGGCAGTCTGCGGCTCGACGGCGGCGCCGTCACCGCCAAGGACGTCCCGGGCGCACGCTCGGCGAACGGCACCTATGTCGGGGGGATGAACACCCCCGGCGCCTCGGCCACTTGGACGGTGAACGTCGACAAGGCCGGTACGTACGCGCTCAATGTCGACTACGGCGTGCCCGGCAAGGACGCCAACCTGACGCTGACCGTGAACGGCAAGGCCGACCCCCGGCCCATATCCCTGAAGAATTTCGCGGGTGCCCCAGCGGGGGCCTGGGACAAGGGCTGGACCCAGTCCTGGTCGATCGTGAACCTCACCCAGGGCACCAACACCATCAAGATGTCCTGCGAGAGCGGCAACCAGTGCGATGTCAACCTCGACAAGGTGTGGCTGACGCCGCCGAAGTAGAACACGTAACTCGCCCTCCGGCGGCGGTGTTTCACGTGAAACCGTGTTTCACGTGAAACATCCGGTTCAGGCCGGGTTCAGGCCGCCGTCGGGTGATCCGTCACCACGACACGGGGCAGCAGCTCTTCGTACGTCCCGGGGTCGAACTCCCCCGCGGCCGCGGCCCGTACGGTCGCCGCCGACAGGGCCACCGCGCGGATCAGCCGGTCCGGCCAGGGCAGGTTCTCGACCAGGCCCGACAGCAGACCCGCCACCGCCGAGTCACCGGCACCGGTCGGATTGCCGGCGATCGGCCGCGGCGGGGCGGCCTGCCAGACGCCGTCCGCGGTGACCGCGAGTATGCCCTTCGCGCCCAGTGAGGCGGCCACCGTATGGGCGCCCCGGCGGCGGGCGTCACGAGCGGCGCGCAGCGGTTCGGTGCTGCCGGTCAGGGCGGCGAGTTCCTCGGCGTTGGGCTTGGCCAGATCGGGCCGGGCGGCCAGGCCCCGGCGCAGCGGTTCGCCGCTGGTGTCCAGCAGAACCGGCACTCCGGCGGCCCGGGCGGCGCGGGTGAGCCGGGCGTAGACATCGACCGGGACGCCCGGCGGCAGGCTGCCGCACAGGGCCACCGCCCGTGCCTCGCCGAGCAGTTCGCGATAGGTGCCGAGGAAGGCGTCCCATTCGGCGGGGGAAACCATCGGGCCCGGTTCGTTGAGCTGGGTGGTGTCGCCGGTGGTCTCGTCGACGACGGCGATGGTGCGGCGGGTGGCGCCGCCGACCGGCACCAACGCGTCGGTGACGTCGGACTCCTGGGTGAGCAGCGCGCGCAGCGCCTCGCCGGTGCCGCCGCCCGCGAAGCCGGTGGCGATCGTACGGTGGCCGAGCGCGGCCAGGACCCGGGCGACGTTCAGGCCCTTGCCGCCGGGTCGTTCGGTGACCTCGGTGACCCGGTTGGTGGTGTGGGTATGCAGCCGCGGCAGCCGGTAGGTGATGTCCAGGGCGGCGTTCAGCGTGACCGTGAGGATCATGGTTCCCCCTCCCGCACCGTGCTCGGACGGCTGTGCCGGTGGGCGCAGCCGTTGGCCGGGCAGTCGTGGGCCGTGGGACGGCCCCAAGTCGGCCAACCGCGTTCGGCGGTGGCATGCGGACAAGTGCGCGAGCGATCATGCCATCGTCGACAGGGGTAGGCCCAGACCCGGGGTAACCACCGGTCACCGGGGAACCGCCCCGACGAGTCCGCCGGCCCGGTCCTCCCGCGTGCGCACCGGGCCGACCGATCGCCCCGCGTGCCTGCCGCGCCCGTCAGCCCTTCCCGGGACGTACCAGCCATTCCCCCTGCCGCATCACGCCGACCAGGTCGTATGCGGCGTCCAGCACCACCAGGTCGGCGTCCTTGCCGGCCGCCAGGCCGCCCGTGCGGTCGTCGATGCCCAGCAGCCGGGCCGGGACGGCGGACAGCACCTGGACGGCCTGATCCACGCTCAGGCCGTCGAGGGTGACGGCCCGTTTGAAGGCCCGGTCCAGGGTGAGGGTGGACCCGGCGATCGAACCGGCCGTCGGCCCCTCGCTGATCCGCGCGACGCCGTCCGTCACCTCAACCTGCATCGGCCCGAGCGGATACCTCCCGTCGCTCATCCCGGCCGCGCCCATGGCATCGGTGATGAAGGCGACGCGGTCGGCGCCGGCGCTGCGGAAGGCCATCTGGAGGACGGCGGGGTGCAGATGGGTGCCGTCGTTGATCAGCTCGACGGTGACCCGCTCGTCCTCCAGGAGGGCCGCGACCGGGCCGGGCGCGCGGTGGCCCAGGCCCGGCATCGCATTGAAGAGATGGGTGGCCACGGACGCGCCCGCGTCGATGGCCTCGCGGGTGGCGTCGTAGGTGGCGTCGGTGTGGCCGACGGCGGCGATGATGCCGGCGTCCGCCAGCAGCCGTACGGACTCCAGGCCGCCGGGCAGCTCCGGGGCGACGGTCATCATCCGCGCGGTGCCGCGGGCGGCGTCGATCAGGGTGCGTACCTCGGCCGGGTCCGGATCGCGCAGCAGCTCGGGCTGGTGGGCGCCGCAGCGGCCGGGGGAGATGAACGGGCCCTCGAAGTGGATGCCGGCCAGGTCGCCCTGCTGGACGAGTTCGGCGAGCACGGCGGCCTGCCGGGCGAGGTCGTCCAGGGTGCCGGTGACGGTGGAGGCGGCCATCGAGGTGGTGCCGTGGCGCCGGTGGGTGTCGATGGCCCGAAGGCATTCCTCGGGGTCGGCGGACGAGAAGGAGCCGCCGCCTCCGCCGTGGACGTGCAGATCGATGAAGCCGGGCACGACGAGATGGCCCGGCAGATCGATGACCTCGGTGTCCCGCTCGTGGGCGCCCGAAGGGGGCAGGCCGCCGCCGGTGTCCCGGTCGCGGCTGCGGATCTCGCTGATCCGGGTGCCCTCGACGGTGATCCGGCCGCTGTCGACGGTGCCGCTCGGGCGGGCGATGCGGGCGCCGGAAAGGACGGTGCGCCGGGGCTGCGCCGACCGGGCCGGGGACTGGTGCGGTGCCATTACGCGGTTACCTCCGTGGAGAGAAGATCCCAGGCGAGCAGTCCTGCGCCCAGGCACCCGGCCGCGTCCCCCAGGGCCGCCGGAACGATCGAGGGAAGGGGCTGGAAGGTCACCCGTCGGCGGACCGCTTCCCGCAGCGGCACGAACAGCGTGTCGCCCGCCTCGGCGAGCCCGCCGCCGATGATCAGCGTCTCGGGGTCGAGCAGGGTGAGCCCGGTGACCAGGCCGTCGGCCAGGGCGTCCACGGCGGTCTGCCACACGGCGCGGGCGCGGGCATCGCCCGACTCCACGGCCTTGGCCGCATCCGCCGCGCCGGCCTGCGGATCGCCGCTGGCCGCCGCCCAGTCGCGGCCGACCGCGGCGGCCGAGGCCAGCGTCTCCAGACAGCCGCGCTGCCCGCAGCCGCACTCGCGCCCGCCGGGCCGTACGACGATGTGGCCGATCTCGCCGGCGCTGCCGTGCGCGCCCGCCTCGATCCGGCCGCCGGATCCGATCGCGCCCGCGATGCCCGTGCCCAGCGGCACGAACAGAAACCGGCCGACGCCCTTGCCCGCGCCGAGCCGGCCCTCCGCCAGCCCGCCGGCGCGCACGTCGTGCCCCAGCGCGACCGGCACCCCGCCCAGCCGCTCGGACAGCAGGGCCCGCATCGGGACGTCCCGCCAGCCGAGGTTGGCGGCGTAGACGGCCGTTCCTGAGGCTTCGTCAACGATGCCGGGCACCGCGACGCCGGCGGCGTCCGCCGGTGCCCCGAACCGCTCCCGGCCGAGGGCGTGCAGCTCGGCGGCGAAGCCCAGGACGGTCTCGATGACCGCCTCGGGCCCGCGCTCGCGGCCGGTGGGGCGCCGCGCCTCGTGGAGCAGGGTGCCGTCCGCCCCGACGAGGGCGGCTTTCATCCCGGTGCCGCCCACATCCAGGGCGATGACGTTTCTCACGCCACCAGTTTTGCCCGATCCCGCATAAAAGGTCTAGTCCACTCACCGATTCCTTGGCTCCTTGCGCCTGTTTGGCCTGGTCGGCGCACGGCCTCGTGATCATCGCGTGGGGAGGGCGATATCGAACAGAGACTTCCGGTGGTGTAGACCTTGTGTAGACGCGCGAGTAACACTCGCAGTTCATGCCGGTGGAGGGGGACCCCCGACGCCGTGATGGACCCGGCAGAACACATTTCGGGACAAGGGCGGTAAACAACGGTGCAGCGGCGGTACTTGAGCCTGGCGGCGGCGGGACTTGCCACCGTCATGACCCTCACTCTCACCGGCTGCGGCAGCGGCCCGGGCGACGGCGATGTCACGCTCAAGCTGGTCGCGGCGGATTACGGAGACAGTGCGGCCAACAGCTCCCAGCACTACTGGGACGATCTCACCCGTGAGTTCGAGAAGAAGCACCCCGGCATCAAGATCGACGTCGATGTCTACAGCTGGACGGACGTCGACAAGAAGGTCGAGGACATGGTCAAGGCCGGCAAGGCCCCCGACCTGGCGCAGATCGGCGCCTACGCCGACTACGCGGCCCGCGGACAGCTCTACAGCGTCGACAAGCTGCTCTCCATACCCACCGAGGCCGACTTCACCCAGTCCCTCGCGGACGCCGGCGAATACCAGCGGGTGCCGTACGGCATGCCGTTCGGCGCCAGCACCCGGCGGCTCTTCTACAACAAGAAGCTCTTCGCCCAGGCGGGCATCACCAGCCCCCCGAAGACCTGGGACGACATCGCTCAGGACGCCAAGCTGCTCAAGGACCACGGCGTCAAGATGCCCTTCGCGCTCCCGCTGGGCCCGGAGGAGACCCAGGCCGAGACCCTGATGTGGATGCTCGGCGGGGGCGGCGGCTACACCGACAGCATCGGCAAGTACACGCTCGACTCGCCGCAGAACGTCAAGACCTTCGAGTGGCTCCAGAAGAACCTCGTCGCCAAGGGCCTGACCGGCGGCGACCCCGCCAAGGTCAACCGCGCCGACGCCTTCCAGGGCTTCGCCGACGGCGAGGTGGGCATGCTCAACGGCCATCCCACGCTGATGAAGCAGGCCGAGGCCAAGGGCGTCGACTACGGCACCACGGCACTGCCCGGCAGCAACGGCAAGGCCAAGGCCACCATGGGCGTCACCGACTGGATGATGGCCTTCAAGCAGCCGGGCCACCGCGCCCAGGTCGGCCAGTTCCTCGACTTCGTCTACAGCAAGAAGAACGTGCTGAAGTTCTCCAGCACCTACGGACTGCTGCCAGTCACCGTCTCGGCCTCCCAGGAGATGATGGCCGACGACAGGTACAGCAAGCTGCACGGCTTCCTCGAACAGCTCGCCGGCGCCGAGTTCTACCCGGCCGACAAGACCACCTGGCCGCTGGTCTCCAAGACCCTCAAGGCCAAGATGGGAGCCGCCGTCGAGCCCGACGGCAACCCGTCCGCCGTCCTCAGCACCATCCAGAACACCGCGGACGCGGCCGACAACGCCGCCTCCGGGGAATAACCGCCCCGCGGCGCCCGGCCGGGCCTGGTCCGGCCGGGCGTTGTCCGACCCTGGGCCTATCGTGGGAACGTGATGAGGGACGGTACGCAGACGACGGACGGCGACGAGGGCGCGGGCGGCCCGGCCGGCGCGGACGACGCCACGGCCGCGGACCGCACGGCCCCGGACGCCGCGCCCACAGAAGGCCCGGCCGCCGCCCTCTCCGACCGTGACGAAGCGGTGCTCGCCGTGGAGCGCCGCTCCTGGCCCGGCCCCGGTGCCAAGGAGCGCGTCATCCGCGAGCGCCTCGGCATCTCCCCGACCCGCTACTACCAGCTCCTGAACGCCCTGTTGGACGACCCCCGCGCCCTCGCCCACGACCCGGTCACCGTCAACCGCCTGCGCCGGATACGCGACGCCCGCCGCGCCCGCCGCTGACCCGGCGGCCCGAAGGCGCCCGGCGGGTCGCCCGGATGCTCCCGTACACCCGGCGTGCGCCCATACCCCGCCGGTAGGGTCGGCGCCATGGGCAGCCCCGGGAACGCCGCGCCGAATTCCGAACCGACCCCCTCGTCCGCACCGCCACCGGACACCGCGCCGCCGCGCGCCCTCCCCACCCCCCGTACCGCCGCCGGCCGCAACGGACTCGCCGCCCTCCTGGCCCGTCCCGAACGCGCCGTCATCGCCCTCGACTTCGACGGCACCCTCGCCGATATCGTCCCCGACCCGGAAAAGGCCCGCGCCCATGGCGGCGCCGTCGCCGCCCTGGGCCGCCTCGTACCGCGCCTGAAGGCCGCCGCCGTGATCACCGGCCGCCCGGCCACCGTCGCCGTCCGCCTCGGCGGCTTCGACTCCGTCCCGGGCCTGGACCACCTCACCGTCCTCGGCCACTACGGCGCCGAGCGCTGGGAAGCGGCCACCGGCACCGTCCACGCCCCGCCCCCGCACCCCGGCATCGCCGCCATACAGGCCGAACTCCCCGGCGTACTGGACGCCTCCGGCGTCTGGCGCGGCACCTGGGTCGAGACCGCCGTCGAGCGCAAGGGCGGCCGCGCCATCGCCATCCACACCCGCCGCGCCACCGACCCGCAGGGCGCCTTCGACCAACTCCGCGGCCCGCTCGCCGCCCTCGCCGAACGCCACGGCCTGATCGTCGAACCGGGCCGGTTCGTCCTGGAACTGCGCCCGCCCGGTATGGACAAGGGGGTGGCCCTGGCCGACTGGATCCACGAAACCGGCGCCGCCACGGTGCTCTACGCCGGCGACGACCTCGGCGACCTCGCCGCCTTCGGAGCCGTCGAGAAACTCCGGTCCGAGGGCCTGACCGGCATCCTGGTGTGCAGCGGCAGCGACGAGGTCACCGAACTGGCCGACCGCGCCGACCTGGTGGTGGACGGCCCCAAGGGCGTGGTCGGCCTCCTGGGCACCGTGGCGGACCACCTCACCGAGAGCTGAGCCGCGCACTGAGCCGCGCACTGAGCGGCGCACTGAGCCGAGCTCGCTCCTCCCACGCCCGGCTCACTCCGTCAGCCCGGCTCACGCCTTCAACGCCCGCAACTGGTCCAGGAACCACCGCGCCGGCGGCAGCGCGGTGGCGGCCGCGGCCAGCCGCTGGGTGCGCGCGCTGCGCTCGGCGTCGTCCATCGACAGCGCCTCGTGCAGCGCCTGCGCCGTGGCCGTCACGTCGTACGGATTGACGCAGAGGGCGTCCTCGCCCAGCTCCTGATAGGCGCCCGCCTCCCGGGAGAGCACCAGCGCACAGCCGCGCTCGGAGACCACCGGCACCTCCTTGGCGACGAGGTTCATGCCGTCCCGGATCGGATTGACCAGCGCGACATCCGCCAGCCGGTACGCCGCCAGCGACCGCGCGAAATCGTCCTTGACGTGCAGGACGACCGGCTGCCAACCCTCCGTCCCATAGGCGGCGTTGATCTCCTCGGCCAGCCGGCCCACCTGCGCGGTGTACTCGCGGTAGACGGCCAGATCCTGACGTGAGGGGTAGGCGAAGGCGAGGTGCACCACCCGCTCGCGCCACTGGGGCCGGTCGGCCAGGAGGCGGCGGTAGGCCAGCAGCCCGCGCACGATGTTCTTGGACAGCTCCGTACGGTCCACCCGGACGATGGTCTTGCGGTCCGGCCCGCCGATCTGCTCGCGCAGCGCCGCCAGCCGCTCCTCGACATCCGGCCGGAAGGCCCGCTCGCGCAGAAACTCCGCGTCCGCGCCGAGGCCGTATACGCCGATCGACGTCCTGCGCGCCGTGAGTCCCGGCGGAAAGGTGCGCAGATACGGCTCCTCGTCCCGCGGCCAGAGCGCTTCGCAATCGTTCCCCAGCGTCTGTTGGCAGCAGCCCATGAACGCGCGTGCCCACCGCTGGGTCAGGAAATTGGCGTGATCCGCACCGAGCAGGCCCGTCACCAGCTTTTGCTGGATGTCGTCGGGCAGCATCGCGAAGTACTCCGCGGGTGCCCACGGGGTGTGCGAGAAATGCGCAATCCGCAGGTCAGGGCGGCTCTCGCGGAGCATTCCGGGCACCAGCGCCAGGTGATAGTCCTGCACGAGAACGGCCGCCCCGGGCGCCGCGGCCGCGGCCAGCGCCTCCGCAAAGGCGGTGTTGTACGCCTCGTACGACGCCCATTGCGCCCGGAATTCCGTGTCGAATACCGGTTCCAGAGGCGTCTGGTAGAGCATGTGATGGACGAACCACAGCACGGAATTCGCAATTCCGTTGTAGGCGGCGGCATGCACGTCCGCCGGAATATCCAGCATCCGGACCCGCTGCCCGCCGGTCTCCGCCACATCCAGCAGCCCCCCGGTGCGCCGTACGGCCTCCCGGTCACCCTCCCCGAGCGCGGCACACACCCACACCGCGTCAGTGTCCGGGCCGATCGCCGACAGCCCCGACACCAGCCCCCCGCCGCCCCGCTTGGCGGTCAGCGCACCGCCTTCGGCCACGGTGTACGACACCGGACCGCGATTGGACGCGACGAGAACGTCGGCACCAGGCTGGACCGCGCTGCGCTCGGAGACCGTCTCGGAGACCATGTCGCGACATTAACCCGCCACCGATCCGCGCAAACGTACGGAAACCAGCCGGGGCGCGCAGCGCGAAACGCGCCGGTGCCGCCGGGCACGGCGTGGCTCAGGCCGCCCGCCGCTCCGCGTACTCCGGTATCTCCGCCATCGGCGGCCGCTCCTCCGTGTCGACCGCCGTCGTCCGCGGCACGAAGCCGTTCTCGCCCCGCTCGAACTGGGTCAGCCGCGGCCGGATCAGATGGCCGCGGGTCAGCCGCAGCTGGGCCGTGCGGTAGATGGCGGCGGCCATCCGGCCCAGCGCCCGGCCGTCCTGGTGGCGGTGCCTGCGCACACCGACGTCCACCTGGGCCAGGGCGTCCAGGCCGACCGTGTGCAGCGCATCGACCAGCAGCCCGAGCTCGACGCCGTAGCCCACCGGGAAGGGCAGCCGCTCCAGCAGGGAGCGGCGGGCCGCGTACTCACCGCCCAGCGGCTGGACGAAACCGGCCAGCTGCGGCCAGTGGAGATTGAGCAGCGGCCGGGCCACCAGCTCGGTGACGCGGCCGCCCTGACCTGCGCCGGAGCCCTCGCCGCCGATCTCCAGCGGACGGTCGTACATCGCCTTGACGAAATGGATGTCCGGATCGGTCAGCAATGGGCCGACGATGCCGGAGACAAAAGTGGCCGAGAATTCGCGCAGATCGGCGTCGATGAAGCAGACGATGTCGCCGCTGGTGGCGAGCAGCGAGCGCCACAGCACCTCGCCCTTGCCGGGCAGCGCGGGAATACGTGGCAGCACGCTGTCCCGGTGGACGACGGTCGCGCCGGCCGCCGCCGCGACCTCGGCCGTACGGTCGGTGGAGCCCGAATCCAGCACCACCAGCTCGTCGACCAGAGGAACGGTGTCGGTCATGAGCTCCGCACGTATCGTGGCCACGATCGCGCCGACCGTGGCCTCCTCGTCCAGCGCGGGCAGGACGACGCTGACCGTACGGCCGCTCTGGCGCTTCGCCTCCAGCAGCCGCCCCAGCGGGCGGTCGGCCGCGGACCAGGAGCGGCTGCCCAGCCAGCGCTCCACCTCTTCCAGCACGTCTACGACTCCTCGGTGACCGCCGGGCGGGCGGCAGGTGGGTGATCCATCGTGTGATCCGTCTCGCGCTTCGGACGACTATCTCAACTGTCAGAGCCTTCGGTTACAGTCTTGAACAACGCGGATGACCGTCGCATGTCGGGGTCCCCGCAAAAAACGCCTGGGTTTCGACCCAGCGCCATACCGCTCATCCAGAGGGGCAGAGGGATACGGCCCGTTGAAGCCCCGGCAACCCTCCAGTCGGTCTCCGCCGCGATCAGCGCGCGCGAGGCTCCCGGCTAGGGAAGGTGCCAAATCCGTCTCGTGGCGAGATGCGTCGCGAGGAAGATGAGGAGAAAGGGCCTCGCCTCCATGGCTGTGCAAGTCACCGAAACCGCAACCTCTCCCACCGTTGCTCTGGGCCCCGCCGTCGCGCTCTCCTGCCGCGAGTGCGGGCAGCGTTTCCCGCTCGGCCCCATTTTCGCCTGCCAGGAATGTTTCGGGCCGCTCGAAGTGGCCTACGACCTCCCGAGCGGCGACCCCGAGGGCCTGAGGAAGCGGATCGAGGCCGGCCCCGACAACATCTGGCGCTACGCCCCGCTGCTGCCCGTCCCCGTCGACGTGGCCGACAAGCCGAATCTCAACCCCGGCTTCACCAAGCTGGTCAAGGCCGACCGCCTCGCCGCCGAGCTGGGCGTCACGGGCGGCCTGTACGTCAAGGACGACTCCGGCAACCCGACGCACTCCTTCAAGGACCGCGTCGTCGCGATCGCCGTCGAGGCCGCCCGCGCCTTCGGCTTCACCACCCTGTCCTGCTCCTCCACCGGCAATCTGGCCGGTGCGGTCGGCGCAGCCGCCCGCCGGGCCGGTTTCAAGTCCTGCGTCTTCATCCCGCACGACCTGGAGGCCGGCAAGGTCGTCATGGCCGCGGTCTACGGCGGCGACCTGGTCGGCATCGAGGGTAACTACGACGACGTCAACCGCTTCTGCTCCGAGCTCATCGGCGACCCGCTGGGCGAGGGCTGGGGCTTTGTGAACGTCAACCTGCGCCCGTACTACGGCGAGGGTTCGAAGACCCTGGCGTACGAGATCTGCGAGCAACTGGGCTGGCGGCTGCCGGACCAGATCGTCATCCCGATCGCCTCCGGCTCCCAGCTCACCAAGATCGACAAGGGGCTCAAGGAGCTGATCGCCCTGGGTCTGGTCGAGGACAAGCCGTACAAGATCTTCGGTGCCCAGGCGGAGGGCTGCTCGCCGGTGTCCGCGGCCTTCAAGGCCGGACACGACGTCGTACGCCCCCAGAAGCCGAACACCATCGCCAAGTCGCTGGCCATCGGCAACCCGGCCGACGGGCCGTACGTCCTGGACATCGCGCGGCGTACGGGCGGTGCGGTGGAGGATGTCAACGACGAGCAGATCGTGGACGCCATCAAGCTGCTGGCGCGGACGGAAGGGATCTTCGCGGAGACCGCGGGCGGCGTCACCGTCGGCGTCACCAAGAAGCTCATCGAGGACGGTCTGCTCGACCCGACCCTGACCACCGTCGTCCTGAACACCGGTGACGGCCTCAAGACCCTGGACGCCGTCGCCGCCGGCCCCACGGCCACCATCCGCCCGGACCTGGACGCGTTCCGCGCGGCCGGCCTGGACGGCTGAGCCCCGGCCGGAATCCCCGAACCCGTACCCCGCAGTCGCTGGAAGGCAGAACCATGAGCGTCAAGGTCCGCATCCCCACCATCCTCCGCACCTACACCGACGGCCAGGCCGAGGTCGCCGCCGAGGGCGCGACCCTCTCCGAGGTGATCGCCGACCTGGAGAAGAACCACACCGGCATCGCGGCGCGGGTGCTGGACGACGCGGGCAAGCTGCGCCGCTTCGTGAACGTCTACGTCAACGACGACGACGTCCGCTTCGAGCAGGGCCTGGAGACGCCGACGCCGGACGGCGCGGGCGTGTCCATCATTCCCGCGGTAGCGGGAGGTGCCGGGGCGTAGCCCCGTCCTGCCGGGGTGGTGGTCGGGCGGCGGGTGGGAGGCTGCTGACCGGCGGCTGCCGACAGGTGGCCGCTGACGAAGTGGTGACGCGGCGTTCAATTTGCGCCATCTCGCGCCCCGTGTGACGGAAATTGCCCCATCCGCGCAAAAGCGGATGGGGCAATTCCATGTCCGGAAAGGCGATACGATGGGGCCGATCTCTTTCGTGCGATCGCGTACAACCCCTCGTACCACCTATGCGCCCCCTCGCATGGCCCTCGTACCGCTTTCGCACAGCTCCTGCGCATGCCCAACGCATATGTGATCGAACCGAGTTGTGCTCAAAGTGTGTGCAGCATTTGTCGGAAAACTGAGCTATGCCCGGCCCGACTTGCCCTGGCGTAATGCGACTTAGCCGCATAATTGCGGATTCTCCGGTGCCAGAATTCTCGTCCAATTGACCTGTTGCGCTGGGCAGTGGTGCAGATACATTCAGCGGCGGTCGACGCGTTCCGGCGCACACCCCACGGGCCTTTCGAGGGGTGAGGTCTGACCCGGGTCCGCGGAGTGCGGTCCTGCGCAAGGGCCAGTAATAGGGGAGTTAGGCATGGCTCAGGGCACCGTCAAGTGGTTCAACGCGGAGAAGGGCTACGGCTTCATCGCGGTCGACGGTGGTGCGGATGTATTCGTCCACTACAGCGCGATTCAGATGGACGGCTACCGCACCCTTGAGGAGGGTCAGCGGGTCGAGTTCGAGATCTCGCAGGGCCAGAAGGGGCCGCAGGCGGACATGGTCCGGGTGGCCGGCTGAGGCGCCGACCGACTGCAGCGTCGCGAAGGCCCGCACCCCTGAGGGGCGCGGGCCTTCTGCATGCCGTATCCACACCCGCGTCCGCGCGTACGTCCACACCCGCTTGCACTCGATGGGGCCGAGTGCTAATCATTGGCGTTAGCACTCTCCGGGTGAGAGTGACAATCAAGGATCGGGTCGGCGAGGTCCGCGGGCCGGGTGGGGCAAGGAACCACACGGTGTGCAGACCGTCCGTCGCGGGCGCCAGCGCGGTCCGGAGCAATCCACCCCGATGTCCGGGAGGACCACTTCACATGGCCAAGATCATCGCGTTCGACGAGGAGGCACGGCGCGGTCTCGAGCGCGGGATGAACCAGCTCGCCGACGCCGTCAAGGTCACCCTCGGCCCCAAGGGCCGCAACGTCGTCCTCGAGAAGAAGTGGGGCGCCCCCACGATCACCAACGATGGTGTGTCCATCGCCAAGGAGATCGAGCTCGAGGACCCGTACGAGAAGATCGGCGCCGAGCTGGTCAAGGAGGTCGCGAAGAAGACGGACGACGTCGCCGGTGACGGCACGACGACCGCGACCGTCCTGGCCCAGGCCCTGGTCCGCGAGGGCCTGCGCAACGTCGCCGCCGGTGCCAACCCGATGGCCCTGAAGCGCGGTATCGAGAAGGCCGTCGAGTCCGTCTCCGCTGCCCTGCTGGAGCAGGCGAAGGACGTCGAGACCAAGGAGCAGATCGCCTCCACCGCGTCCATCTCCGCCGCCGACACCCAGATCGGCGAGCTCATCGCCGAGGCCATGGACAAGGTCGGCAAGGAAGGCGTCATCACCGTCGAGGAGTCCCAGACCTTCGGTCTGGAGCTGGAGCTCACCGAGGGTATGCGCTTCGACAAGGGCTACATCTCGGCGTACTTCGCGACCGACATGGAGCGCATGGAAGCCGCGCTCGACGACCCGTACATCCTCATCGTCAACTCCAAGATCGGCAACGTGAAGGACCTGCTGCCGCTCCTGGAGAAGGTCATGCAGTCCGGCAAGCCGCTGCTGATCATCGCCGAGGACGTCGAGGGCGAGGCCCTGTCGACCCTGGTCGTCAACAAGATCCGTGGCACCTTCAAGTCCGTCGCCGTCAAGGCCCCGGGCTTCGGTGACCGCCGCAAGGCCATGCTCGGCGACATCGCCATCCTCACCGGTGGCACCGTCATCTCCGAGGAGGTCGGCCTCAAGCTGGAGAACGCCGGTCTCGACCTGCTCGGCCGCGCCCGCAAGGTCGTCATCACCAAGGACGAGACCACCATCGTCGACGGTGCCGGTGACAGCGAGCAGGTTCAGGGCCGCGTCAACCAGATCCGCGCCGAGATCGAGAACAGCGACTCGGACTACGACCGCGAGAAGCTCCAGGAGCGTCTGGCGAAGCTGGCCGGCGGCGTGGCCGTCATCAAGGCCGGTGCCGCCACCGAGGTCGAGCTCAAGGAGCGCAAGCACCGCATCGAGGACGCCGTGCGCAACGCCAAGGCGGCCGTCGAGGAGGGCATCGTCGCCGGCGGTGGCGTGGCCCTGCTCCAGGCCACCCAGGTCTTCGAGAAGCTGGAGCTCGAGGGCGACGAGGCCACCGGTGCCGCCGCTGTGAAGCTGGCCCTGGAGGCCCCGCTGAAGCAGATCTCGGTGAACGCCGGCCTCGAGGGCGGTGTCATCGTGGAGAAGGTGCGCAACCTGACCCCGGGCCACGGCCTCAACGCCGCGACCGGTGAGTACGTCGACATGATCGCCGAGGGCATCATCGACCCGGCGAAGGTGACCCGTTCCGCTCTGCAGAACGCCGCCTCCATCGCCGCGCTGTTCCTGACCACCGAGGCCGTCATCGCCGACAAGCCGGAGAAGGCCGCCGCGGCCGCTCCGGGCGGCATGCCGGGCGGTGACATGGACTTCTGATCCGGCCACCGGATCAGACCGCCGGTCCCTCGGGGCCGCGGGTCCACACGTTCGCCGGGGCGGCACCCTTCGTACGAGGGGTGCCGCCCCGGCGGCGTTTTTCTGCGCGTTTCTGCGCGGGGACCGCCGGGGACCGTCGGCCGGATCCGTCAGAAGGGCTTGGTCGGCAGGTACTTGCCGTCCAGGGTGATGACGGCGCGTTCGCCGCCCTCGGGGTCGGCGACCTTCTTCACATCGAGCCGGAAGTTGATCGCGCTGATGATGCCGTCCCCGAACTGCTCGTGGACCAGCGCCTTGAGCGTGGTGCCGTAGACCTGGAGCATCTCGTAGAAGCGGTAGACGGTGGGGTCGGTGGGAATGCCGCCGGGGATCGAGCCGCGGGTCGGGACGGTCTGGAGCAGCAGCGCGCCGTCGGCGTCGAGGCCGAGCAGTTCGGCGACGGCCTCGGCGGACTTCTCCGGCAGGGGATGCTGACCGAGGACGGCGGCGGTGGTGAAGGCCACCGACAGCCCGGCGGCGTCGGCGATCTGCTGCCAGGTGAGGTTCTTACGGGTCTTGGCCTCGACGGCGGCGTTCGCGAGGGACTGGCGGGCGGTGGGGTCGAACTGGGCGTGCACCATGATCGGTACGTCCTTCTTTCTCGGGGGTGGGGATGGGGAGTTGAGGGTTCGGGGTGGGTCAGGCCGCGGTGGCGGATTCGGGGCCCGCGGCGGAGAGGTTCTCGACGCCACCGGTGGCGATGTCGTAGACCCAGCCGTGGAGGGTGAGCCGGTTCTCGGCGCGGGCGCGGGCGACCGACGGGTGGGTGGTCAGGTTCGCCAGCTGGGCGAGCACGTTCTGCCGTATCAGCGCGGACACGTCCCCGGTGGCGGCGGTGCGGGCCTGTGCGGCGTCCGCGTGCCGCAGCCAGTCGGCGACCGCCGGAGCGTCGCTCAGGTCGTGGCGCCCGGCGAGGGCGGTCATCGCCCCGCACCCGGAGTGGCCGCAGACCACGACGTCCGACACGCCGAGCGCGGATACGGCGTACTCGACGCTCGCCGCCACGCCGTCGCCGCCGGGGCGGTAGGCGGGGACGAGGTTGCCGGCGGTGCGGATGACGAACAGGTCTCCCGGCTCGCTCCCCGTGATCAGTTCGGGCACGACGCGCGCGTCGGAGCAGCCGATGAACAGCGTCCGCGGCGTGTGATGGGCGGCCAGGTGGGCGAACAGCTCCGCCTTGGCCGGGAAGACGTCCCGCTGGAAACGGGCGACGCCTTCGGTGAGGTCCTGCATGGGGCGCATGAGGCACTCCCTTCGGTGGCGACCGACCGCGGTGGCCGGTGAAATCCACCCTGCATGACCTGGACTTATAGTGTCCAAGACGTGTTGGGCATGCCAGCTATTGGCGTCAGCTATAGCCACCCCTACACTGCCGCCCATGGCCCTGGAACTGCGTCATGTGCGCTATCTGCTCGCCGTCGCCGAGCACGGCAACTTCACCCGCGCCGCCGAAGCGCTGCACATCTCCCAGCCCACCCTGTCCCAGCAGATCAAGCAGCTCGAACGCGCCCTGGGTGTAAAGCTGTTGGACCGTACGGGGCGCGCCGTACGCCTCACCGACGCCGGCGAGGTCTACACCCACCACGCCCGGCGCGCGCTCCGCGATCTGGCCGCCGCCGAACGCGCCGTCCACGACGTCCAGGACCTCTCCCGCGGGCACCTGCGCCTGGGTGTCACCCCCACCTTCAGCGCCTACCTCGTCGGCCCGCTCACCGCCGAACTCCGTAGCCGCCACCCCGGCGTCACCCTGACCGTGCGGGAGACGACCCAGGACCGCATCGAGTCCGCCCTGCTCGCCGACGACCTCGACGTCGGCATCGCGTTCACCGGCCCTCATCTGCCCGGCATCACCACCACCGCGCTGTTCACCGAAACCCTCAGCCTCGTCACCGGCGCCCGGCACGCCCGCCCGACGCCCCACCCCCCGCTCCCGGTCCAGGCCCTCCATGACCGCGATGTGGCCCTGCTGAGCAGCGATTTCGTCACCCGCGGCCATATCGACGCCTACTTCGCCCGCCACCGCATCGCCCCCCGTATCGCGGTCGAGGCCAATTCCCTCCAGGCCCTCACCGAAATCGTCCGGCGCACCGAGCTGGCCACGGTCCTGCCCGACGCCGTCACCGACGACCATCCGCACCTCGGCACCGTCCCCCTCGACCCGCCACTGCCCGCCCGTACCGTCGGCCTCCTCCGTCGCGAAGGCGCCTACCTCAGCGCCGCGTCCCACGCCTTCACGCAACTGGCGCACGACCTCGTGCGCTCCCGCGGCTACCCGTCGGCGGAATGATCACCTGGCGCCTGATTGCCCCTTAGTGTCGACAATCGTCCCTTACTGTCGACCTTGGGTGGAATCCCATGCCCTTCGCCCCCTGCATCAGCGTCCAGGACACCGCCGCCAGCCTCGCCTTCTACAAGAAGCTCGGCTTCGACGTGGACTCCCGGGCCGCGCGCCCCGGTGACGACATCCACATGCTGCTCTACGAGGGCGACTTCTGCGCGATGATCTACCGCAACGAGGACCTCAAGCACTGGCTCCCCGTCCTCAAGGACACCCCCATCGGATTCGCCGGCATGTTCTACCTGACCGTGGACGACCTCGACGCCGCCCATGAGCACATCGCCCGGCACGCCGAGATCGTCAAGGAGCTCACCGCCGACCACACGGGACAGCGGATGTTCTACTTCCGGGATCTCGACGGCTATGTGATCGGCGTCAACGAGAGGGCGGCGCTGGAGCGCAGCGAGATGGGGAGGTACGCATGAGCCGTCACCGTCCGCCGAAGCGCGGATGAGCAGCGCGTACGAGCCCTTACCGCCCGCCGAAGTGCGCCGTGGCGAGGACGCTGCCGTCGGCCGCGGTCAGGCGGGCGCCGGTGACGGTGGAGAGGTCCACGGAGGTCGGGGCGCCCCAGTAGGCGTCACCGGCGTGTATGGGGAAGGTGCCGAGCCGGACGGTGGTGCCGTTGCGGCGCACAAGGAGACAGGTGATCTTCCCGCTGTACTTCATCCCGGCGTCGGCGAGATCGACGGACATGAACACCATGCCCTGTGACCCGGGAGTCGCCCCGGGGTGGGCATAGACTTCACCGGCCTTCTGCCGGTGCCCCGCAACGGCCCCGATGAGATCAGCACGCAGCATGTTCGGCACGGTCTGGACGGGCCGTGCCGGGCCGGCCGCCACGTTCTCGATGACCGTGCCGACGGCCCAGCCGCCGGCCCCGAGGCCGAGCGCGAGAACGGCCGCCGCCGACGCGATCCGCAGCCGCACGCCCCTACGGGACCGCTCGCGCCGCTTCCCGACGCCGTGTGCGACCACATGTCCGTCGCGCGCCGCCGCGGCCTGGCTCAGCCTGCGCGCTACCCGGGTTTCGAAGCCGGCGGGCGGTTCGGCGTCCGGCAGCAGGCCGAGCAGCCCGTCGCCGGCGAGGACCAGCTGCTCGATGTACTCCCGGCACTCCGCGCAACGGTCCAGATGGGCGGTCGCCTCGGCCCGCTCCCGGCCCGCGAGCACGCCCAGCGCCAGCTCGGCACCGGTTTCGTGCAGCTCTTCACAGGTCAGGTTCCTAGTCATGGCCGCCTCGGTTCGGAGACGTGGGGTCGGGGCCTGGGGGTTCAGGGTCGGGGGGTGTAGGGCCGAGGGGTTCATGGTCAGGCTGCGGCGCGCCCGGCCGCATCGCACCCGGTGCGGTAAGCGTGGCCCGCAGCTTGCCCATCGCCGTCCTGATCCTCGTCTTCGCCGTGCCCAGCGGGATGTGCTCCCACTCGGCGATCTGCTGGGCGGTCATCCCGTAGATGCCCGCCATCGCCAGCGCGCGCCCCTGCTCGCGCGGCAGGGCCGCCACCGCGGCCCGCAGCGTGGCCGACGCCTCGTCGGCGAGCGCTTGCTGCTCGGGCGTCTCGGTGACCACGTCCAGCAGCGCATCGAGGTCCTCGGGCGCCACCGGCTCCGGCCGGCGCGAGCGCACCGCGTCGATGGCCAGGTTGTGCGCGATGGTCGTCAGCCAGGTCGTCACCGAACCGCGCCGCGCGTCGTAGACCTGCGCATGCCGCCAGGCACGCTCGAACGTCTGCTGCGCGATGTCCTCGGCGATCTGCGCATCGCGTGTGACGGCGATCGCCACGCCGAAGACGGTGTGCTGGAAGCGCCGTACGAACGTGACGGCGAGCTCGGGGTCACCCGTGGCCAGACCAGCCAGCAGCGCCTCGTCCGGGATGCGTCCGACCGGGAGCTGCAACCTCTGCATGCCCTTGTATACGGTCCGCCCGGGCCAGGGGATTGCCTGGCGGTTACGGAAGACCACGCCTTCATTCTCCTCCGCCTCCCGCGGAACGGTCGCGTTCACCGTACGCGCAGGGACGTCACCGGGCGGGTGACCTGCTGCGGCGGCGTATGCGGCTTCTCCACGCCGTACCAGGCGACGAAGCAAGCGATGAACACGCTCTCGGAGGCGACGGACAGCACGCCATACGGAGGGTCCCAGGTCCCTTCGTGGTAGCTCGGCAGCCCGACCGTACGCGACAGCGCGAAGCCGAGGATCATGCCGCCGCTGATCAGCGTTCCCAGCCACCATCCCGGCAGGGGGTTCCGCCGCGCGAGCCCGGCGGCGGCCAGGAGCAGCGCAACACTGCTGATGAGGAACAGGACTCCTATGTAGGTCATCTCCTGGAGGTGTTCGGGGGCGATCACGATATGAACGACGGCGCAGAGGAGGGCGCTCAGACCGGCGACTCCCCGCAGCGACAAGTCGGCAACTCGGGAAGACATCGGGGGCCTCCTCGCATTCGCCGGATTCCCAGGGCACATCCATGGGGGATGCGAAGTCATGAGGGGTACGAATGAGTCCGCGGAATGGCTCTTGACCGCCCCCGGAGCGGCACGCGGCTCAGCTCACGGCCGGCCTGGCCGCCCGGGGGCGGGTGGCGGCCGTCAGGCGGAGACGGGGGCCTTGTCGGGCGGCGAGTCGTCGGGCTGGGTGGGCGGCGCGGCACAGGCGTCGGCGGGCGCATCGGGGTCGGCGTTCAGATCGCGGCGCATCTGTTTGCTGAAGCCGAAGAAGTACGTGGCGAGAAAGCCGGCGAGGTAGCCGACCAGCAGGCCGAGGGCGTAGACGGCGGCCGTGACGCCGATGCCGTGATTGCCCTTGACCAGGGGGAACAGGGCCCAGCCGGAGGGGCCGATGGCGGTGGAGCCGACGGTGTCGCCGAGTTGGTGGGCGAGGCCGAGGAAGCCGCCGCCGAAGGCGCCGCCGAGGCAGGCGGTGATGAAGGGGCGGCCGAGGGGAAGCGAGACGCCGTAGATCAGGGGTTCGCCGACGCCCAGGAAGCCCGCGGGGAGGGCGGATTTGATGGTCGTACGGAGGGAGCCGTTGCGGGGCAGGCGGAGGTAGACGGCGAGTGCGGCGCCGACCTGGCCCGCGCCGGCCATGGCGAGGATGGGGAGCAGGACGGTGTAGCCCTGTTGCTCGATGAGGGTGGTGTGCAGGGGGATGAGGGCCTGGTGGAGGCCCAGCATGACCAGGGGGAGGAACAGGCCGCCGAGGACGAAACCGGCGAGGGCGCCGCCGTGGGCGAGCAGCTGGTCGGCGAAGGTGGCGAAGGCGGCGGAGATCTCGCCGGCGACGTACATCAGGCCGAAGACCGTGACCAGGCCGGTGAGCAGGACCGTCAGGGTGGGGGTCACGAGGACGTCCAGCGCCTGGGGGACCAGTTTGCGGCAGCGCTTTTCCACCTGGACGGCGAGGAGCGCGGCGGCCAGAGCGCCGAGGACGCCGCCCTGGCCTGGGGTGAGGGGGCGGCCGAAGGCGGAGATATGGGCGACACCGGGGAAGACGATGACGGCGGCGACCGCGCCGCCGAGGACCGGGGTGCCGCCGAACTCCCGGGCGGTGTGGAAGCCGACGAAGACGGCGATGAGCGACATGAAGCCGGCGGCGACGGCGGCCAGCGCGGGGACGAGGTCCGGCAGCCATCCCAGGTTGGTCAGCAGCCCGTTGATGCCCGCGACGATGCCGCAGCCGATCAGGGCGGGGATCAACGGGACGAAGATGTTGGCGATCCGGCGCAGGAAGAGTTTGGCCGGCGTGGCGTTCTTGGCCTTCTGGCGCGCCTTGAGGGCCGCGCCGTGGGCGGCGAGGTCGGCGGCGGAGGTGACCTTCCGGGGGGCCGTCGATGGCGCCGCTGCCGCTTCGTGGGCGGCCGTGGTCGGCGATTCCCCCGCCTGGGACGCCGGGGCGGCCGCGGCGCGCGCCTCCTCGGCCAGGCGCTCGAACTCGGGGGCGACCCGGGCGACCGTCCCGGGGCCCAGCACGATCTGGTACGTGTCGTCCTCGACCACGCCCATGACGCCCGGCACCGCCTTGAGCGCGTCGTCCTGGACCAGCGCGCGGTCCCGGATGCCGAGGCGCAGGCGGGTCATGCAGTGGGCGACGGAGGTGAGGTTCCCGGCGCCGCCGACGAGGGGGAGCAGCGCGGCGGCGAGCGCCTGGTGCTTGTCGGCGCGCGGGGCCTGCTGCGCGTGGTCGTCGGCGTTCTGCTTCGCGTTGTGGCTCGTGTTCTGGTTCGTGTCCGGGAGGGGCCCCCGGGTCGTGTCTTCGGGCATGTGGGGTGCCTTGCTGTGCGGGCTACGCGGAGGCGGCGGTTTCCAGGGCGATGCGGAGGTGGCCGTGGGAGGTTTCGAGGAGGCGTGCGGCGGTGGGGGCGTCGACCTTGCCGAGGAGGGTGAGGATGGCGTTCTTGACCTCGCCGTCCGTGGCGGCGAGTGCGGCCTCGATCTCCTCGTCCGACGCACCGGTGGCCAGCGCGACGATCCGGCGCGAGCGGGCCCGCAGCTTGTCGTTGGAGGCGCGGACGTCGACCATCAGGTTTCCGTAGGTCTTGCCCAGGCGGATCATGGTGATCGTCGAGAGCATGTTGAGGACGAGCTTCTGCGCCGTACCGGCCTTGAGGCGGGTGGAACCGGTCAGCAGCTCGGGGCCGACGACGACCTCGATGCCGTGCTCGGCGGCCGCGGCCAGTGCGGATCCGGCATTGCAGGACAGGCCGACGGTGAGCGCGCCGAGGCCGCGGGCGTGCTCGACGGCGCCTATGGCGTACGGGGTGCGGCCGGAGGCGGAGATGCCGACGACGGTGTCCTGGGGCGTCAGGTCGATGGCGGTCAGGTCGGCGACCGCCAGTTCCCTGCTGTCCTCGGCGCCCTCGACGGCGCTGACCAGGGCGGACGGGCCGCCCGCGATCAGTCCGAGGACCTCGGTGGGGTCGGTGTTGAACGTCGGCGGGCACTCGCTGGCGTCCAGCACGCCGAGCCGGCCCGCCGTACCGGCGCCCGCATAGACCAGCCGTCCGCCGCGGGCCATCCGCTCGGCCGTGGCCTCGATGGCGGCGGCGATCTGCGGGAGGCGGGCGGCGACGGCCGCCGGGACGGTGGCGTCCTCGGCGTTCATCGTGCGGGCGATCTCCAGGGTGGAGCGGCGGTCGATCTCGGCCAGCTCGGGGCGGAACGCCTCGGTGGTCAGGGCCTCCAGCTCGGCGCGGAGGCTGGCGTGGTCGGCGGTGGAGGTCATGGCGTGACGGCTCTTTCCGGGGGCGGGCTGTTGCCCACAGCGGAGGGCATCGGGCGTATCAGGGCTGGTGGCGGTGGGCCAGGGCCTCGTAGGAGGCGGACAGCGCGGGCGCGGCGGTCTCGTACGTCCGCTGGGCGACGCCTATGAACAGGCAGTCCACGACCAGGAGTTGACTCGTCCGGGACGACATCGCGGCCGGGCGCAGCTCGCTCTCGCGGGCCGTGGAGGTGGTCAGGATGTGGTCGGCGTACGCGGCGACCTCGCCGTCCGGGCGTCCGGTGACCGCGATGGTCGTGGCGCCGTTGTCGAACGCCACCCGCAGCGGCTCTATGACATCGGTGGTCCGGCCGGAGTGGGTGATCGCCACGGCGACGTCCCCGGTGCGCAGCTGCACGGCGTTGGTCACCGCCAGGTGCGGGTCGGAGTGCGCCTGCGCGATCAGGCCGATGCGCAGCAGCTTCTGCGCGAGGTCCTGCCCGACGAGATGCGAGGCGCCGTTGCCGTACACATCGATCCGGCGGGCCCCGCAGAGCGCGGCGACTGCCGCTTCCAGCTGGCTGACGTCCAGCCCGTCCGCGGTGTCGGCCAGGCACTGCTGCTCTTCCTGGGCGAGCTTGGCGACGACGTCGATCAGGGAGTCGTCGACCGCTATGTCCGCTGTCACGGCGGGTGCGCCGCCGGCCTCCTGTTGCGCGGCGAGCGCGGCCAGGGCCAGGCGCAGATCGCGGTAGCCCGGGTAGCCGAGCAGGCGAGAGGTGCGCACGACGGTGGCCTCGCTGGTGCCGGTGCGCTCGGCGAGGCCGGTGACGGTCAGGGCGGCGCAGCCGGCCGGATCGCCCGCGACGGCTTCGGCGACCCGCTGCATGGAGCGGGTCATCGTCGGGCCCAGGGTGCGGACCTTGGCGGCGAGGGCCGCGGGCGCGGGTGGCGCCGGGGCCGGCCGCTTGGCAGGTCCGTCGACGGTTTCGTTGACGGCTTCGTGGTCGGTTTCGCGGACGGTCTTCCTGAAAGTTTCCTTCACGCTGGTGCTCACGTGTGAAAAGTAATTTCATCCGCGTACCGCGTCAACACTCGCCGTGCCGCGCTGTGGAAAAGTCGCGCGGCGCGAGAGGGCCTGTGGATGACGAGCGGTCCGCATCGGCGGTCCGCGCGACAATGGACGGCATGGAGCTGGAACAGGCATTGCATGCCGCGCGGGCGCTGGTGCTCGCCGACCTGGTCGCGGACGACGTGGCCGACGCCGAGATCGTCTCGCTCGTGGAGGATGCGGTCTCCCACCGCCGGTGGTGGGTCGAGCAGTGGCCTGAGGGCGCGGAATTCGTCGCCGGGTTGATAGCCCAGGACGTACAGGACGCGCTGCTCGAACGCTACGGCCGCTGGCCGCTGTGCCCGGTGTGCACCACCTCCGGCGACCCACATGCCCTCGACGTCGAGCCGGAGTTGGGACCCGATCCGCACTGGGTCTGTCCCAAGACGGCCGTCGCGGTGGCGCGCGTGGGGCGGCTGCGGGCGCCGCTGGAGACCTGAGGTGGCGATCTACATCGATCCGCCCACCTGGCCGGGGCACGGCCGGATGTGGTCGCACCTGGTCAGCGACACCTCGTACGACGAGCTGCATGCGTTCGCGGCGGCGATAGGCGCACCGCCGCGGGCGTTCGAGCGCGACCACTACGACCTGCCCGCGGAGCGCTATGCCGACGCGGTGCGGGCCGGGGCGCTGGAGGTCGGCTGCAAGGAACTGCTGCTCCGGCTGACGGCGGCGGGGCTGCGGCGGCCCAAGAACCGGCAGGTGTGAGGCGCTGCTCGCCCGGGGCGTGCGGCGTTACTCGGCCGACGTTGCGCCGGGGGGCTGCGCGAGGGCGCCCACGGCGTCGCCGATGACCGGATCGAGATAGCGGAACAGGGCGTTCTTCAGCTCCGTGACGTAGCCGTCCCGCTCGGTGCCCTCGTGCGCCAGGACCAGCTCCAGCCCCGCCTTGAAGAGGCCGAAGCACATCTCCGCGATACGGGCGGTCTCGGCCTTCGGTGCGGCGGGCACGTAGAAGCCGATCAGGTCCTGGAGGCGCGCCAGCAGCGCCGCATGCAGTGCGTCGTGTGCCTCGGCCATCTGGCCGGGGACGTCCGGGCCGTGCATCAGCGCGAAGAAGACCGGGTGCTGGCAGTTGAAGTCGATGAAGCGGTCCACGATGCCGTCCAGCAGCTCGCGCAGCGGGGCGGCCGTGTCGGCGGGGGTGAGCACCTCGCCGTAGGTGTCGCGCATCTTGTGGATGAGCCGGTCGCCCAGCTCGATGGCGATGGCCTCCTTGTTCGGGAAGAACTGGTACAGCGTCCCGGGCGAGACGCCGGCCTCGCGGGCGATGGCGTTGGTGGAGGCGGCGGTGTAGCCGCTCGTGCAGAACACGGTCGCCGCGGCGTCGAGAAGCTGGGCGATACGGCGTTCGCCCCGCGCCTGGCGTCGGCGCGGCTTCTCGTCCGGTCCGTCCTCCGATGCAGCGGCCTGTGCCCGCCCGTCCGACGCCTGCTGCTTGTCGACCACGGTTTTCCCCAACTCCCGAACGCGATTGACAAACGCGAGTGCCCGCTCGCATTCTTGAAAAACGCGAGCGGCCGCTCGTGTTTGCCAGTCTATGGCAATGACCGACCCATGCTGCCTGCGTGGACGCACGGACGCACGGATGCCCAGGCGCACGGATCACGGTGAAGGGGACACCGCATCATGACCGAAGTCAACAGCCCGCCGGACGGCCCGAAGCCGGGCGGCTGGACCCGTTTCGTGACCGCCCGGCCACGCCTGTCCCTGCTGGTGGCGCTGGTGCTGACCGCGCTGGCCGTCTTCGCCGGCAGCGGCGTCGAGAAGCGCCTGGGCGCCGGCGGCTGGGAGGACCCGGCCGCGCAGTCCACCCATGCGACCAAGGCGCTGGCGCGGGAGTTCCCCGGTTCGCAGCCCAATCTGCTGCTCCTCGTGGACAGCGGGCGGGCATCCGTCGACGATCGCGCGGTCGCCGCGGAGGCCGCGCGGCTGACGGCCCGGCTCGCGGACGAGCGGGGTGTGACGGGCATCGGCTCGTACTGGCAGACCCAGTCCCCACAGCTGCGCGCCAAGGACGGACACCAGGCCCTGATCGCCGCCCGGATCACCGGCGACGACACGACCGCGGGCGAGACCCTCGACCGCATCGCACCGGCACTGCGCGGCGAGCACGGTCCGGTGCGGGTCTCGGTGGGCGGCCCGGTCGCCGTGCGGCACGAGATCCAGACGACGATCCAGGAGGATCTGGTCCGCGCCGAGACGATCGCCCTGCCCATCACCCTCGTACTGCTCGTGATGGTCTTCGGCAGCGCGGTCGCCGCCCTGCTCCCGCTCGGCATCGGCATCGTCGCCATCCTCGGGACGAACGCGGTCCTGCGCGGTCTCACCGAATTCACCGATGTATCGGTCTTCGCCCTGAACCTCACGACGGCCCTGGGTCTGGGCCTCGCCATCGACTACGCCCTGTTCATCGTCCGCCGCTTCCGCGAGGAACTGGCCACGGGAGCCGAGCCGTTGGCGGCGGTCGGGACCACACTGCGCACCGCCGGCCGCACCGTCCTCTTCTCCGCGCTGACCGTCGCCGTCTCGCTCGCGGCGATGATGGTCTTCCCGCAGTACTTCCTGCGCTCCTTCGCCTACGCCGGAATCGCCGTCGTCCTGCTCGCCGCGGGCGCCGCACTGATCCTGCTCCCGGCCGCGCTCGCCCTGCTCGGCCACCGGGTCAACGCCCTGGACCTGCGGCGGCTCCTGCGCCGCGGCGCGCCCCGCCGCACGTCACCGGGCACCGGCTGGGCCCGCGTCGCCTCCCTGGTCATGCGGCGCGCCCCGGTCTTCGCCCTCGCCACCACCGTCGGCCTCGTCCTTCTCGGACTCCCCTTCCTCGGCGTGAAGTTCGGCACCGCCGACGACCGCCAGCTGCCGACGACCGCCGAATCCCATATCGTCCAGCAGCACATCCGCGACGGCTTCCCCGGCAGCCCCGGCGGCGGCCTCGACATCCTCGCCGAGGGCCGGGCGACCCGCGCCCAGTACGCCGACTACCGCAAGCGGCTCGCCGGCCTGCCCGGCGTGACGAGGGTGGACGGACCGCTGGTGAAGGGGCACGCGGCCTACTTCACGGTCCTCCCCAAAGGCGAGGCCGTCGACCAGGGCACCCAGCACCTGGTCCGCGAAGTGCGCGCCACCCACGCCCCGTTCCGCACCTCGGTCACCGGCACGGCGGCCGTCCTGGTCGACTCCCAGCACGCCATCGGCGAACGGCTGCCCTGGGCCGCGGGCATCATCGTCGTGGTGACCCTGCTGCTGGTCTTCCTGCTCACCGGGAGCGTGCTCATACCGGTCCAGGCAGTGGTGCTCAACGCCCTCAGTCTCACCGCGATGTTCGGCGCGGTCGTCTGGGTCTTCCAGGAGGGCCATCTCTCCGGCGTCCTGGACTTCACCAGCACCGGAGACATCGAGACCACACTCCCCGTGCTGATGTTCTGCGTCGCCTTCGGCCTCTCCATGGACTACGGCGTCTTCCTGCTCTCCCGGATCAAGGAGGAGTACGACCACACCGGCGACCACCCGCACGCCGTGCGGTACGGACTCCAGCGCACCGGCGGACTGATCACCGCGGCCGCCGTGATCCTCGCCGTGGTGATGGTCGCGATCGGCACCTCCCGGGTGACCAACACCAAGATGCTGGGCCTGGGCATCGCGCTGGCGGTCCTCATGGACGCGATGATCGTCCGCAGCCTGCTGGTCCCCGCCGTCATGCGCCTGACGGGCCGCGCCACCTGGTGGGCCCCGGGGCCGCTGCGCCGCTTCCACGAACGGTTCGGCATATCGGAGGGCGAGCCGGCCCCGGCCCCCGTGGCGGCAAAGCCCCGGGAGCCGCAGCCCGTGCCCTAGAGGCGCGGTCCGGGCGTGCCTCAGTGCTGTTCGGCCGGTGCGCCCTCCTTGGCGAAGGGGACGCCGGCCGAGGAGGCGATCAGCTTGGAGCGGTGAGCGGACGAGCGGTGGAGACGGAAGGCGACGGCCGTCACGGCGACGGCCACCGCCGCCAGCGCCGCACCGGTCCAGGCCACGGCCGGATAGCCCCAGTGCGCGCCGATGACCAGGCCGCCCAGCCAGGGGCCGAGGGTGTTGCCGATGTTGAAGGCCGCGGTGGTGGTCGCGCCCGCCAGCGTCGGGGCGGCATTGGCCACGTTGAACATCCGGGCATTGAGCGCCGGGGCCGTGGTGAAGGCCGTTACGCCGAGCATCAGCGAGAGCGCGACGGCGGCGACCGGGCTGTGGGCCGTCAGGGCCAGCAGCGCCAGGACGGCCGTGGAGGCGGAAATGCCGCAGAACAGCGTGCCGAAGAGGTGCGCGTCGGCGATCCGGCCACCGATGAACGTACCGATCAGCGCGCCGACACCGAAGAGGGCGAGCACCGTGGGCACCCAGCTCTCGGCCAGCCCGGCGGTATCGGTCAGCAGCGGCGAGAGATAGGAGAAGAGCGCGAAGACGGCCGCGCCGTTCATGGCCGTGGCGGTCAGGGCCAGCCAGACCTGCTTGTCCTTGTAGATGGTCAGCTCGCGACGCAGCCGGGGACGGTCGTCACCGGTCGGCACGGGCGTGCTCGGCACCAGCGCGACCACCCCGACCAGACCGATCGCGGCCAGCGCGGCCACCGCCCAGAAGGCCGAGCGCCATCCGGCGTGCTGTCCCAGCAGCGCGCCGGCCGGGACGCCCGCGATATTCGCGATGCTCAGCCCGCCGACCATCACGGCCATCGCACGGGCGCGTGCGGTCACCGGCACCAGCGAGACGGCGACCGCCGCCCCGACCGCCCAGAAGCCGGCGCAGGCCAGCGCGCTCACCACGCGCGAGGCGAACAGCACGCCATACGTCGGCGCCACCGCGCCGGCCACCTGGCCCAGCCCGAAGAGACCGAGCAGGGATATCAGGGTCGTACGCCGCGGCAGCCGCAGTGTCGCCGCGGCGAGGACGGGCGCACCGACCACCATGCCGATCGCGAACGCGGAGACCAGCAACCCGGCCTGCGGAATCGAGACCTTCAGATCGCGGGCGAGCGGCTGGAGGATGCCGGAGAGCATGAATTCGGACGTCCCCAGGGCGAATACGGACAGCCCCAGGACGTAGACGGCGACGGGCATACGGGCGCGGTCGGCACGATCGGGCGGGCTGCGCTTCTTGGGCGGACTGGACACGGTGCGTTCGGGTCGAGCTGGCATGACAGGTACTAACAGAGGTAGGACGGCTGACATTCCCGGTGTCCGATATGTCGTCGGGGGAGGGGGAGGGGGAGGGGGAGGAACGGGAGGAAGTACCGCCGGGGTCGGGGACGGCCGTGATCCCCCGGCTGTGCCCCCGGCCGGCCGTCCGCCCGTACGCTGCCGCGATGGGGCTGAAACGGGAATGCGAGCGGTGCGGGGCCGAGCGGCGGCCGGTGGTGGAGATCAACGAGCGGGGAGTGCCGCACGGGGCCGGGCCGGAACACCGCCAGGTGCACGACTATGTGCGGATCCTGGAATGCCCCGGGTGCGGGCACGGCGTGCTGTACTCCTTCAGCCACGACTGCTATCTCCAGCCGTGGGAGACGGACGAGCCGTGGGACATGGACTGGACATGGCGGCTGGAGCCGGAGGACCTCACCCGGCTGCGGCAGGGGCTCGCCGACTGCCCGGATCCGCTGTCCCACCTCTGCCGGTGCCCCGCACACGACGTCCTGCGCAACGAGCGGCACGCGGCGGTGGACCAGGACGAGGCGCGGGTGGTGCTGGGGGAGGACGGACTACCGAGGCTGCGGCGGCGCACCGGTCACCAGTGACGCGCGCCGCCGACAACCGACCGCCTTGTCGGCGGCCGATCACCCTTTCAGCGGCCGATCACCCCGTCAGCAGCTCCAGCTCCGTCGCCAGATTCCGTCGCGCCGTGTGTTCCCACCGGTCGTAGCCCATGGGTGTCCGGAACAGCCGGGGCAGGGCGAGGAGTTGGCGCAGCGCGGCGGCGCGGCCCGCGGCGAAATCGGCGTCGGGAACGAAGCCGTACTCCTCGCGGACGGCGGCGGCATACGCCGCATAGTCGTCCGGCGCGCCGGCCAGCACCGCCAGGTCCGCGTCGCACAGCACCTCGCCGTCCGGGTCGTCCGGGGACGGGTCATGAGTGACCGTGAGCCGTACCAGCCGGGCCACCTCGGCCGTACGGGCCGCGCCGACGCCGAGTTCGGGCAGGGCGCGTTCGGCGAGGGCGGCGCTGCGCTCCTCGTTCTCGGAACGGTCCGGGCGGTAGACCGCGTCGTGGAACCAGGCCGCCAACTGGACGACGGGCAGATCGTCGGCATGCTCGGCCAGTTCGTCGATGCGCTCCAGGACGGCGGCCAGATGGGCGACGGTGTGATAGCGGCGTTGCGGCTCGGCCCACCGGGACAGGAGGTTGTCCGCGTACGGGGCCGGGTCGGGGCCCCCGGTGACGTGCGGGCCGCGGGCCTCGGCGACGGCGAGGGCCCAGCGGCGGGCCAGCTCCGCCGGGGCGGTCGGGTGCGCCTTGGGGAACTCGGGGCTCATGGCAGTCATTGTGCCCCGCGGGTCAAGATCCCCGGCGGTACGGGAACACCATCGTCGGCGCCGGGAATCGCCGGCGGGTGGGCCGGACCCCACCCGCGTGACGGCACGTCAGGTCATGTCATGTCGCATCACGTCTGGGGCCGGTCGCGGCAGGACAGCGAGTCGACCGTCTCCAGGCGGGGCTTGAAGTCGGTCTCCCAGGTGGCGTCGGCCTTCGGTATCGACGGCAGGGAGGTCGCGAAGTCCTGGCTCCAGGCGTTGTCGCCGAGGTAGTTCCGCAGGGCGTCCCGCAGCTTCAGGCAGTCCTGGCGGTGCCCCTTCGCCATCGCGATGCCGTACTGGTTGGCGGAGCCGTAGGTGATGTCGGGGACGACCTTGAGATCGGGGTTCTCCTGCGTGAAGCCGTAGAGGATCATCTGGTCGATCGAGACCGCGTCGGCCGTCTTCTTGACCTTGAGGTCGTTGATGCAGGTGGAGGCGTCCGGCTCCTCGTAGACCTGGATGCGGTTGTACCGGGGGCTCTCCAGGATGGTGGCGGCAGTGGTCCCCGGCCAGGTACAGACCCGCTTGCCGACGACATCGTCGGGCTTCTTGATCCGGTTGTCGCGCTTGCGGACCATCAGGCCCTGGTAGGTGGTCGCGTACGGGCCCACGAAGTCCAGGTCCTTCATCCGGTCGACGGTGATCGAATAGGTCGCCACGACCAGGTCCTTCGTCTTGTCGGTGAGCACCGCGCGACGGTCCTCGGACGGCACGATCCCGAAATCCGGTTTGGCGCCGACCGCCTTGAGGACCTGGCGGGCGACGTCGGTGTCGAAGCCGGAGAACTTGTAGTTGCGGACGACGGCCGTGCCGGGCTGGTCGTTCTTGGTGCCGACCTGGACCGTGCCGTCCGCGAAGAGCGAGGGCGGCTGGTCGGCGCCGCAGGCGGTCGCCGCCAGGGCGAGGAGAGCGAGGAGCGCGCCGGCGGCGAGGGCGGGACGGCGGCCGGGCCCGGCGCTTCCGGCCGCGATTCCGGGCCCGAAGGGCCTGACGGGCCTGATGGTGTTGGTGCTCCTAGTGCTCCTAGCGGTCTCGGTAGTCCTAGTGCTCCTGGTGGTCCTGGTGATCCTGACGGTCATGAGGGTCCCCCGTTCATGTGCGGTACGGCGGTACGGGTTCGTGCGCCCTGAGGGCTCGTGCGCCCTACGGGTTCCTGTGCGGTACACCGGTCGCCCGGCGGCGGCCGTCACATGTCGTGCAGTACGGCGCCGGTCGCCCGTACGTCCATCCGGCAGCCGTGGGCGGTGTGCAGCAGCAGGGCGATCCGTACGGAGCGGGCCCGCGCGCCCAGGGTGAAGTCGACGGTGTCACCGGGGCGGACGGTCCTGGTCTGGGCGGCAACGCCCGAGGTGAGCAGCGAGACGGTGGCGCTGGTGTCCGGGAGGCAGGTGGGGCCGGCCGGGTCGTGATCGTCGATGGCCAGCGTCAGGCGCAGGGCGTTGCGCGGCTCCCGGAGGGCGGGGGCGTCCAGGAGGAGGGAGAGGGTGCGGTGCCCGGTGTCGTCCAGCGGCTGCACGCCCCGGGTGTGGACCTGCCCGGTGACGTCGACCTCTCCGTGGGCGACGACGTCCCGGAACGCGAGCCAGGCGCCGACCGTCGCCAGCACGGAGACCAGCGAGAGGACGCCGACCACCCGGACGTACTGCGACTTCGCGTTGCCGTGCCGCGGTTTCGCGTGGAGCACACGGGCGGCGGCGGTGGCGACCGAGAGACCGGCGAGCGTGCCCCACAGGGCGTACTGGCGCGCCGGCCCGTCCGGCCAGGTGCTGCCGGCGATCACCAGGCCCGTACAGGCCGCCAGGAGGGGCACCCAGCGTGCGCTGGGATGCAGCACCCACTTGATGATCACGTTCCGGATGTACTGGGCGGCGATGGAGCCGTCCCCGCTGCTCTCCACGATGCCGCCGCCCGGGCCGGTCATGAGACGTCCCCGGGGCCGGAGGTGCCGGCGCCTCCCATGTAGATCGTGCCGATCTCGCCGGCGGCTATGCCGCCGCTCCCGTAATTGATCACGGTGGTGCTGCCGCGCGGGGCCAGCTGTGCGACGTGCTCCCGCAGACGGGGGGCGTCGCGCCGGTCGGCGGGTTCGCGCAGCCAGGCGGTCACCGCGTCGGACAGCAGCCGCCGGTCCTCGTCGCCGAGGTCCGCGAGCAGCCGGTCCAGAGCGTCTGCGCGACGGGCGTCGAGGACCGGCCCGTCGGCACCGGTTCCCGGACGGCCGTCCCGCTGGCCACCGTCCCCCAGGCCGTCGCGACCGTGCAGCAGCCGCCGGAAGAAGCCCTCCCCGGCCGTCACGGTGCGTTCGGCGATCCGCTGCTGGGCGGCGGCGATCACGGCGGTCCCCAGGCTGTTCGCGGCCAGGGTGAGATACGGCGCGATCTCGGCGGATACGGTCACCAGGTCGGACATGGAAATTCCCCCCACGCTCATCGGACTCGGCCGCAACAGCCTTATCGGGAAGGCGTGTTACCCATGTGCGAGCTGATCCATACCCGCACCATTGAGGGGTTTCGTGCCGGGTATGTAACAGATGTGCCGGGCGCGTACGGGTGGTTGCCGGGCACGTTCGGTGGTGCCGTGACCCCCGGGGCGCCGACCAGGTCGTACGCTACTTATTGGACTAGACCTGTCTGCGGCCCCGCTGCGGCCCTCGTGGCCCGTGACCTGGGACGCCGTGGACCTCGGCGTGGTCCCGTTGCCGTCATCATCGCCTGGATTGGGGTCAAATGAGCAAGCGCGCGCTCCTGGAGGTCATCGCACTCGGTCCGAACGACGCGATGGCGGCGCAGGCCGGCGGGGCCGACCGTCTGGAGCTGGTCGCCGATATGGCGGCCGACGGACTCACCCCGTCCCTGACCACGTTTACGCAGGTCAGGGAGGCCGTCGACATCCCGGTACGGGTGATGCTGCGGGCCGCCGACGGCTTCGCGGCCGGGGATGTGGCGGCGCTGTGCACACAGGCGGCGGCGCTGCGGGCGGCGGGCGCGGAGGAATTCGTCCTGGGCTTTCTGACCCCGGACGGCCGGCCCGACCTCACGGCCGTACGGGCCGTCGCGGCGGCGATCGACGGCTGCCGCTGGACGTTCCACCGGGCCCTCGACCACGCCGCCGACCGCGACGCGCTGCGCAAGGAGCTGGCGGGGCTCCCCGGGGACGTGCGCCCCGACACCTACCTGACGGCCGGTTCCGCCCAGGGCGTGGACGCGGGCCTGGAGACGCTGGTCGCCGAGCAGGCCCGTACGGAAGCGGGCGAGGCCGGATACGAGCCGCGCATCCTGGTGGGCGGCGGACTCACCCTCGGGCACCTGCCCCGGCTCCGGGCGGCGGGCCTGGACGCCTTCCACATCGGCGGCGCCGCCCGCCCCGCCGGCTGGTCCGCCCCGGTGGAGGCGGCAGCCGTACGGCAGTGGCGGGACGCGCTCGACGCGGTACGGGACGGGGTGGGCGTCTAGGGGCGGTCCGATGGGGCGGCGGCGGCCCAGCCGCCAGGGCGGCCGCTACCCGGTGGTGGCCGCCGCGGCCCCCAGCAGTTCCGGCAGGTCCGTCGCATGGATGACGGTCAGGCCGGAGACCGGCCGGGTCAGGCAGACGTACAGGCGGCGCAGGCCGGTGCGTTCGTCCGGTTCGCCGTCGATGATGGCGGCGGGTTCGTCCAGGACCACGTAGTCGTACTCCAGGCCCTTGGCGAGGGTGGCGGGCACCAGGGTCAGGCGGGACTCGGCGGACGTTTCCTCACCGGGGGCCAGGCAGGCCATGCCCGCCGCCTCCAGGGCCGCACGCAACGCCGGAATACGCGCCTCAGCCGCGATCAGGCCGATCGACCCCTCGTTCGTCAGCGCCCGCTCGCACGCCGTGAGGACGGCGGCGTCCAGGTCCTCGGTCGCGACCCGGCGGACCTCGAAATCGCCCGCGGACTCGCGGATCGAGGTGGCCGGCGTCAGATCGGGGGCGATGGCCGGCAGCAGCCGGGAGGCATAGGCGATGACCTCGCGCGGCACACGGAAGCCCTGGGTCAGCTCCTCCACGGCCGAACCCGGCTTCCCCAGGTGGGCCAGCGCCTCCTCCCAGGTGTCGGTCGCCCAAGGCGTCGTCCCCTGGGCGATATCGCCGAGGATCGTCGCCGAGCCCGTCGAACAGCGGCGCCCGACCGCGCGGTACTGCATCGGGGAGAGGTCCTGCGCCTCGTCCAGGACCACATGGCCGAGCGACGGGGTGCGCTCCACCAGGTCCGTCGCCTCGTCGATCAACACCGCATCCGCGGCGGACCACTTGGCGCTCTTCACGCTGCGCGCCGGCCTGGCCCACAGGATGGCCTTCTGCTCCTCCGGAGTGAGGATGCCGTCCGCCTGCTCGGCGAGGAACTCCGCATCGCCCAGCAGCCGCAGCACCAGCTTGGCCGGATCCACCGGCGGCCAGACCGCCTTGACCGCGGCCTTCACGGCGGCGTTACGGGCCACCGCATCCTGCACCCGGTCGTCCGGCGCCTCGCCCGCCTGCTCCATCCGCACCAGCACGGCATGCGCGATCCGCTGCGGCAGCGCCTCGCGGGCCGCGCCGTAGCGGATGTCCCGGTCCATCAACTCCCGCACGATGTCCTCGATTTCATACGCCGGTACGCGCCAGCGGCGGGAGCCGCGCACGACCACGCACGGCTCCGCGGGCGGGGTGATGCCCGCACGGACGGCCCGCCGCAGCACCTGCGCCATCCGCGCATCGCCCTTGACCGTCGCCGCGGCCGCATCGTCCGTGCCGCGCACCTCCACATGGGCCACCAGGTCGTCGACCGTGGCCTGTTTGACCTCCAACTCGCCCAGGGCGGGCAGCACCTGCTCGATGTAGTGCAGGAACGAGCGGTTCGGGCCGACGACGAGGGTGCCGGAGCGCGCCAGCCGCTCCCGGTGCGCGTAGAGGAGGTAGGCGACCCGGTGCAGACCCACCGCCGTCTTCCCCGTACCGGGCGCCCCCTGGACGCAGACCGAGCCGCCGATTCCGGCCCGTACGATCTCGTCCTGCTCCGGCTGGATGGTGGCGACGATGTCCCGCATGGGGCCGACGCGCGGCCGCTCGATCTCCGACTGGAGCAGCGCGCTGGTCCGGGCCGTTTCCGCCGGGTCGGCGAGGTGCTCGTCCTCGTACGCCGTCAACTCGCCGCCGGTGTAGCCGAATCGGCGGCGCAGCTTCAGGTCCATCGGGTCCTTCGTGGAGGCCCGGTAGAACGGCTGCGAGACGGGGGCGCGCCAGTCGATGACCATGGGGTCGCCGTCGGCGTCGTGGACATGGCGGCGGCCGATGTAGAAGTTCTCCCCGGCGGCGCCCTCGGCGAGGTCGACGCCGGGCGCGTGCAGATAGTCGAGGCGGCCGAAGAAGAGCGGGGTGTGGGAGAGATCGGCGAGGGCCTTGATCCGGGCCTCGATCTCGCTTTGGAGCACCTTCGCGTTGACCCAGTTCGCGGCAACGTCCGCGATGTTGAGCTCCTCGGCGTCCTTGCGCATGGCGCGCAGGGCGGAGCGGGAGGCGGCGAGGTGGGCGCGCTCGCGGGCCAGCAGATCGGACGGGTCGTTCGGGGACGGGTGGGCAGGCGAGGGCACGGCGTTGCCTCCGGTGGGAAGTGTCCGGTGGACGTACTGCGGCGGGCGCGTGCGCGCGGTGGGCGGGCACGGCGGGGCCGGCCGGTTTCCGTCCGGTCGGCGGCGCTCCTCGACGGGAGGCGGGCAGACGCGCGATTGTAGCCAGCACCTATCTGGGGCGCCAACGGAATATCCGGGAGCCTGGCGGTCGGGTCGTCCGGTGACGACGGCCGATCCGCCCCTTGCCGGGTAGTACCTGGGATGGACGGCGCCCGGACCCGTGGGTCTCCGTCAGGGGCCGTATGGCACCAGAGGCTGACGTCCGGCCGCGGAAGGATGGACCCATGGACGGATGCGCGGCAATCGGGTGAAATCCATCATTGAGGCATGAGTAGCGCAGCGATTCACTCCGCATCCGTCCACGCGCCGTCCCGGTACCCGGTCAAGGGCGCCACCGCCCTCGGCCCCGACCCCGTACACCCCGCGGACGGCGTCCACGACAGCCGTCATGTGATAGGCAACGCCCTCCGCGCGGTCCGGGTCTTCGTCGCGGCGGCCTTCAGCGTCGCGGTCCTGGGGGAGTACGGCGAGGACTGAGGTCCGCCCGGACCACCATGCGCGGACCACCGTGCCCGGCCCGCCGCCTCGTCCGCCCCACCCCGGCCTGACATACACATGACCAGAAACCGTTACGGCCCGTCGACCCCGATCCACTAGCGTCGCCGCCAAGGGCGCGCTCGGGTCTATCAGGGAGGGGTCGAGGGGTGTCTGCCGCGGACGGGACGGGGACCTGGACGGCAAGACGGACCTGGGCGCAGGGCATCGCGGCCCGCCGCAGGCTGGTGCTCGCGGCCGCACTGCTCGTGGTGTCGTTCGCTGGGCTGTGGGTGCTCTACGAGGCCCAGCCGCTCCCGATGTCCGACATAGCCGTCTACCGTGCGGAGGGCGATGCCGCCGCGACCGGAGGTGACCTCTACGGGTTCGCGGTCACCAAATGGCACCTTTCGGCCACCTACCCGCCCTTTGCCGCCCTGCTGTTCATCCCCACCAGCTGGATCCCGCTCGCCACCCTCAAGGTCGTCTGCGTACTCGTCAACGCGGCCCTGCTCGCCCTGCTGATCCACCTCTCCGCCAAGGCCGCCGGCCTGCGCAGGGCCACCGGCGCCGCGCCCGCCCTGCTGACCGCCACCGCCCTCGGCCTCTGGCTCGAACCGGTCTTCCAGACCTTCGTCTTCGGCCAGGTCAACCTCGCGCTCGCCTGCCTGGTCCTGTGGGACCTCTCCCGCCCCGACGGCGCCCGCTTCAAGGGCTTCGCCACCGGCCTCGCGGCAGGCGTCAAACTCACCCCCGCGATCTTCGCCGTCTATCTCCTGATCACCGGCCGGGTGAAGGCCGCCGCCACCGCCCTCGCCGGGTTCGCCTTCTCGGTGCTGACCGGGCTGCTCTTCCTGCCCCACGCCAGCGTCGAGTTCTGGACCCGGCGGATGTTCGAGACCGGCCGGGTCGGCACGGTATGGATCGTCGACAACCAGTCGCTCCAGGGCATGATCGCCAGGGTTCTGCACAACCCCCGGCCGGGCCTCGTATGGGCCGTGGCGGCGCTGCTCACCGCCGTCGCCGGCCTCTGGGCCGCCCGCCGGGTCTATCTGCGCCGCGGCCTGGACACCTGGGGCGTCCTGGCCGCCGCCGTCACGGCCCTGCTGGTCTCGCCGATCAGCTGGTCCCACCACTGGGTGTGGTGCGTGCCCCTGCTGGCCGTCCTGGCCTCCCACACCCACGGCATCCCCTGGCGCCGGGCACTGCTGGCCGCCGTCACCGTGGTCTTCACCGCCCGCACCCTGTGGATCGTGCCGCACACCGGCGACCTCGACCTCCACTTCTCCTGGTGGCAGCAGCCGCTCACCTCGCCCTACCCGCTGCTCGGCCTGGCGCTGCTCGCCACCCTGGTGTGGTGGACCCGGCGCTCCCCGGGCCACCCCGCGCCCCCCGGCCGGATCCCCCCGCCCCGTACGGGCACCGCGCCGCTGGACACCCACACCCGTACGGGCTGAACACGGCGGCCCGGCGGCCCCTCCAGCCGCGCGCCCGCCTCAGGGACGGGCCGGGCCCCCGGGCCTCACCACTCCTCCTCCGTCGCCAGCAGCTCATCGGAGTCCACGATCCGGTACGCATACCCCTGCTCGGCCAGGAAGCGCTGACGGTGCGCGGCGAAGTCCTGGTCGATGGTGTCGCGGGCGACGACCGAATAGAACCGCGCCTCGTGCCCGTCCGCCTTGGGCCGCAGCACCCGCCCCAGCCGCTGCGCCTCCTCCTGGCGCGACCCGAACGTGCCGGACACCTGGATCGCCACCGTGGCCTCGGGAAGGTCGATCGAGAAGTTCGCCACCTTCGAGACCACCAGCACCGAGATCTCGCCCTCCCGGAACGCGTCGAAGAGCTTCTCCCGCTGTGCGTTGGTGGTCTCCCCCTTGATCACCGGCGCGTCCAGATGCTCCCCCAGCTCATCGAGCTGGTCGATGTACTGCCCGATGACCAGGGTCTGTTCGCCCTGATGGCGCCGCACCAGCGCCTCGGTCACATACTGCTTGCTGGCCGTCGTCGCGCAGTAACGGTACTTCTCCTCGGTCTCCGCCGTCGCATACGCCAGCCGCTCCGACTCGGTCAGATTGACCCGCACCTCGACGCAGTCGGCCGGGGCGATATAGCCCTGCGCCTCGATCTCCTTCCACGGCGCATCGAACCGCTTCGGCCCGATGAGCGAGAAGACGTCCGACTCCCGCCCGTCCTCCCGCACCAGCGTCGCCGTCAGCCCCAGCCGCCGCCGCGCCTGGAGATCGGCCGTGAACTTGAAGACCGGCGCCGGCAGCAGATGCACCTCGTCGTAGACGATCAGGCCCCAGTCCCGGGAATCGAAGAGCTCCAGATGCGGATAGACGCCCTTCCGCTTCGTCGTCAGCACCTGATACGTCGCGATGGTGACCGGCCGGATCTCTTTCCTCGTCCCGCTGTACTCGCCGATCTCGTCCGCGCTCAGCGACGTCCGCTTCACCAGCTCGTGCTTCCACTGCCGCGCCGAGACCGTATTCGTGACGAGAATCAGCGTGGTGGCCTTCGCCTGGGCCATCGCACCGGCCCCCACCAGCGTCTTTCCCGCACCGCACGGCAGGACGACGACACCCGAGCCGCCGTGCCAGAAGCCCTCCACGGCCTGCTGCTGATACGGCCGCAGCGCCCAGCCGTCCTCGCGCAGCTCGATGGGATGCGCCTCGCCGTCGACGTAACCGGCCAGGTCCTCGGCCGGCCAGCCCAGCTTGAGCAGCGTCTGCTTGATCTGCCCCCGCTCGGAGGGGTGCACGACCACACTGTCCCGGTCGATCCGCTCCCCGACCAGCGGCTGCACCTTCTTCGACCGCAGGATCTCCTCGAGGACCGGCCGGTCGGTGGTGGTCAGCATCAGCCCGTGCGCCGGGTGCTTGACCAGCGTCAGCCGCCCGTAACGCGACATCGTCTCGGCGATGTCGACCAGCAGCGCATGCGGCACCGGATACCGCGAGAACTGCACCAGCGCATCGACGACCTGCTCGGCGTCGTGCCCGGCGGCCCGCGCGTTCCACAGCCCCAGCGGCGTCACCCGGTAGGTATGGATGTGCTCCGGCGCCCGCTCCAGCTCCGCAAAGGGCGCGATGGCCCGCCGGCAGGCGTCCGCCAGCTCATGGTCCACCTCCAGGAGCAGCGTTTTGTCGCTCTGGACGATGAGAGGTCCGTTCACGCGCCTCGCCTTTCGCTTCCCGGCCGCCGGACGCAGGGACCGGCCGCAGCCATCGGCCGTACATCCGGCCAAACGTCCAGTCTGCCGCATGGGCGCACCGACCCGTTAGCGATGGACGACGGCAGACCTGGCGGCCCGCCGGAACGGGCTGTTCAGGACGCGGATTCGTCGGCCAGTTCGGCCACGCCCGTGATCCGGTGGAGCGGATAGGTGCGGACCTCGTCGGCGGTGTGGTCGTAGGCCGTCACAAAGCCGCCCTCGACCCGGACGGGGGCGATCACCCGCTGGCTGGCGGCGCCGTCGGCGTTGACGTAGCCGATCCACAGGGCCGAGCTGGTGAGCACCGCGGCCTGCATCGTGGCGAGGGTCTCGGCGGAGGTGGTGCGGGGCAGGCCGCCGGGGGCCGGGGAGGGGGCGGCGTGGACGGGTTTGCGTTCGGCGGTGGCGGCCAGGTCGCCGGCGCGGATGGCGCGGACGGCCGCCGTCAGGAGGGTGGCGTCGGGGGCGGGCGGGCCCTCGGGGACCGGGACGGGGGCCGTGCGGGGCGGGGTGCGGTAGGTGTCGCTGCGGGCGATCAGGACGTCGCCGGTGGCGGACTCGGCGGCGGGGGCGTAGCCCATGGCCCGCAGCCCTTCGAGGAGCTGGTCGGGGGCGGTCTGCGCGGCCAGCACGGTGGGGGCCAGCCGGCGCAGGCGCAGGGCGACGGCGCGGCGGTCGGCGAGGATCTCGGACAGCAGCGCATCGTCGTCGCAGCGCAGGTAGGCGGCGGCCGCGCCGACCCGCAACCGGCCGTGCCTACGGGCCACATCGTCGACGAGATAGCTGAGCGGCTGCGGGACCGGCGTACGGGAGTGGGCGGCCAGGAACTCCTGGAGCTCGGCGGCGGAGCGCCCGGCGTCCAGGGCGCGGCGTACGGAGGCGGGGGTGAAGCGGTACACCGTCGCGCCGCCCTTGGACTCGACGTCGGCCAGGACGCCCAGCGCCTCGGCCAGCGGGCGGCGCAGCGGCCCGGGCGCGACGGCGGTCAGGTCCGCCTGGAGCAGGACGTGGTCGACGGGCTCGGGCAGCAGCGGGGCGAGCAGGGCGGCGGCGCGGCCCGCGGCGGCCGTGGCCTCGGCGGGGGTGGGGACGGGCGCCGGGGCGTCGTCCTCCGGTTCGGTGCCGAGCAGCGCGCGGCCGTGGGCGGCGAGCGCGCCGCGGCCGGTCACGCCCAGCAACTCGGCCTCGTCGAGCGTCCATTGGGCGAGCCGGGTCCGCAGATCGGCCTCGACCGGGGCCGCCGTCCCCTCCTCGGGCTTGGCCGCGGCCGCCCCGCGCAGCGGCCGCTCCCACTGGAGCCGGGCGAGCAGCGCCCCGGACGGTACGGACGTCCCGGGCGGGAGAGCGGCCAGCAGGGCGAGGGTGCGCCGACGGACCTCCGGGGCCGGGGAGCGGTCCACATTCGGCCCCAGCGCGGCGAGGGTGCGGCCCTTGGCGTCGGCGGTGCCGACCACCCCCGGCGTACGGGTCGCGGGCAGCCAGGCGGCCGCCAGCACCGCCCAGCGCTCGTGGTCGGGCAGTTGCAGCCACTCCTCGGCGGCCGGGGTGGCCGCATATCGCTCATCGGTCTCGCCGTCGGAGGCGATCAGCCCCGCCCCGTAGGCCAGTTCCAGCCAGAAGGCGGCCAGATGTTCGGTGGTGTCCAGGGCGGTCGCGGTCCGCTTGAGGTCGCGCACGCTCAGGCCCCCGGCTCGCAGGACCGACGGCCCGCCCAGGTCCCACTCCTTGAGCAGTTCCTCGACGGTCGCCAGCGCCGTGAAGGCCGCGCTCGCGGCGGCGTTGTCCACCAGGCGGGGATCGCGTTCCGTGGCGGGCGCCGGTTTCGGCGGCAGCGGTTCCGGGGTGCGGTGCGCGCGGCCCGCCCGCAGATGCAGGGCGACCTCCCGGGGCAGCACGACATTGCGCCCGCCCGCCGGGAGCAGCAGCCCGCGGTCGAGCAGCCACTGGAGATGCGCGGCCGGGCGGTCCGTGACACCGCCGTACGGAGGCCCCCACAGCAGCTTGTCGAGCACCGCGACGGACTCGGCCGGGGCGGTGTCCAGCAGCCGTGCCATCCGCGTGCGGTCGGAGAAGAGCGAGGTCAGCGCGGCGATGGCGGTGACCGGATCGTGGGTGGCGGGCAGGTCCGCCGCGGCGAGGATCTCCTGGAGCCGACCCGGCGACATCCCCGCGGTGGCCTCCGCGACGGTCGGGCCGAGCCCGGTGGGCGAGGGATGGGTGGCGCTCGGCGTGAGCAGCTCACGGGCCGTCCGCACCAGCCGCAGCCGCTCGTCCGGCCCCCACACCAGCGCCTGCGCCCGCAGCGTGGCCACCGCCCGGGGCAGCTCCGCGGCGACCGCCGGATCCCCGGCGTCCCCGCACATCAGCGCGTCGAGCGCCGGGTACGGGCAGGGGTCGGGCGCCACGGCCAGCGCCTCGGCGGTCTGCAGCGCGAAGCGGTCCAGCCGCTCGACCGCCCGCGCCACCGAGGCGCGGGTGCCAGCCCTGGTGGCGAGCTGGGTGACGTCCCCCGGCACCGGGGAGAGCAGATCGGGCCGGGCCCGCAGCAGGCCGGCGAGCCCGCTGTCGGTGCGGGTTCTGAGCTCCTCGGCCAGGGTGCGGGGTGTATCGGTCATTCGTCTTACGTTAGCCGGGCCATGGATCCCAGGGCACCGTCTGGCGGCCACGGCGCCGAGGGGCGCACGCCCGGCGGGCCCGTCGGGGGCGGCGGTCCGGACCGGTCGGCGGTACGGTCGGAGGCGCAACCGGCGGGCGCCGCAGGGGACTTCGTGGGGTTATTGGGGTAATACCGTGGGGATCGAAAGCGATCAGCTGGTCTTCGACTATCTGAGCCGGGTCGGCGATCTGGCACAGCAGCGCGGACTGCCGGCCGCCGCACGGATGCAGCTGGTGGCCGGACTGCGGTCCCGGATCGACGCCCAGAAACCCGACACCGTCCCCGGAGTGAAGCGGATGCTGGCGCGGCTGGGCACGCCGGAGGCGCTGGTGGCGGCCGCGCGCAGCGGGGACGCGCCCCCGGAGGTGGAGCCGGCCGGCAGCGGCCCCGGATGGCGCTCCGGCCTTCTCGGCAAGGTCCCCGGGCCCCGGGACGGCACGCCGCGCCCCGGCTTTCTGCGCAAACCCGCCCGGCCCGCGCCGGAGCCGGATCCGGGCGGCGCGCCGCCGCATCTGGCGGGCGCCGACGAGCTGGGCGATGCGGACGATCCGCCGGACTGGTGGCGGGTGGAGGCGTCGCCGTACGCGGCGGAGGAGAGCGTGCCGGGGTTCATCGGCGGCATCGAGCTCCCGGAGGTCTGGGAGCGGCCCGAGGCCGAGGCCGCCGAGGCGGCCGATGGAGCCGACGATGCCGACCCGGAGGACGGCAGGCGGTCCCTTCCGCGACTCCTGCGGCGTGCGCTGGCGCGCCGCCGAGCGCCCGGCCCCGAGGCCGAAGCCGAGGACGACCCGGCCGGTGAGCCGGAGGACGCCCCCGAAGAGCCCCCGGCGTCCTCCTGGGCGTGGCTCAGCCCCGTCCCGGCGCTGGCGGTGGTGCTGCTGCTCGCGGGCGCCGTGGTCGGCTCCTGGCTCGCGCTCGCGGGCGGCTGGGGGCTGCTGTACGTGTCGCGGCGGCTGACCCGCGCCGAGGTCAAGTTCGCCGTCCTGGGCGTGCCGGGAGCCGCCCTGTGCGGTCTGCTGGTGTGGCTCTGGGGGCGCTTCGACGGGCGGTGGGGCGAGCGGGTTGCCCCCGGTGCGGTCGGGCAGGCCCTTTTGGAGGGCCTGCCCGGGGTGGCTCGGGTCGCGGCCGTGTTGTCTTCGGGGTACGTCCTTTGGCGTCTCCGGCGTTCGTATTAGGCCCCACGTTCGCCGTGGGCCCCACGTTGCCGGGTGCGGCGCCGTTTCTGTTGCGGTGGTTCTGTACCCGCCTGGCGGCGGGATCGGGGTGGGTTTCGGGGTTGGTCGCCTGCTGTGTGGTGTGGGTGCGGGGCCGGTCTTCCACGACTTCGTCGCTCCAGCCCGGCCCCTCCCGTCCGGTTCGGCGGCCACCCCGGGGTGGGGGTTACCTGGTGGGTTTCCCTGAGCCTTCACCCGGCGGCCGTCTGTACCTTCCTCCCCTGGCCGGGAGGTCGACGACGGCGGGGAGGCGGCAGGCTGTAGGGACGAAGTCCTGGAAGCCTGACGCCGCACCCACACCCGGGTGCACACGACCGCGGCGGCCAACCCCACCCCCGCCCGCCGAAGGCGGGCAAAGCGCAACCCCCACGGCGCCGCAGAAAACAACGTGGGGAGAATGCAAACCATGCGCACACTTACCGTCGGGTTCGATCTCGATATGACGCTGATCGACTCCCGGCCCGGCATCAAGGCCACCTACGAGGAGCTGTCGGCCAGGACCGGCACCTACGTCGATGCCGAGGCGGCGATCGGTCGGCTGGGGCCGCCGTTGGAGGAGGAGATCCGGCGGTGGTTCCCGGCGGAGCGGGTGGTGGAGATGTGTGCGGTCTACCGCGGGCTGTATCCGGATTACGCGATCGCGCCGACGCGGGCCATGCCCGGTGCCCGGGAGGCCCTGGCCGCGGTGCGGGCGGCGGGCGGGCGGGCGATCGTCGTCACCGCCAAGTACGAGCCCAGCGCCAAGCTGCATCTGGCCCATCTGGGCATCGACGCGGACGCGGTCATCGGCTCGCTGTGGGCGGAGGCCAAGGCCGAGGCGCTGCGCGAGCACGACGCGGCGGTCTACGTCGGCGACCACACCGGCGACGTACGGGGCGCGCGCACCGCACAGGCGCTGTCGGTGGCCGTCGCGACGGGACCGTGCACGGCGGAGGAGCTGCGCGCGGCCGGGGCCGATGTGGTGCTCGGCGATCTGACGGAGTTCGCCGGGTGGCTGGATCGCTACGTAGCGGACGGCGAGGGCGCGGCGTCGGCCTCCGTATGACGCCGCTGGGCCCTGGCGGACCGGATCACGCCCGCCGCGGCCACCGCGAAACCGGCGCCCATCAGCATGCACACCCAGTAGAAGACGGACGGCAGCGGCTCGGTCCCGAGGAACAGCGGCGCCACCGTGGCGAGAGTGGCCACTGCGCCAACTAGGAACATGATCGCGCCGATTCGGACCAGCAGATCCCCGGCCTGGGGCGTTTCATCAGACACCTGACCAGGGTAAGTGCCGGGCCAGAAGTTCCGAGGATCCCCCCTGGGACGTCTTGTCACCGGGCACCGGACCATTAGCCTTGGTGGTGGCGGGTCAGGTGACCCGCTGCACTGCTATCCAGAGCCGTTTCACGAGATCGTTATTCAGACCGCGTCTGCTGCGGGTGCGCAGCAGACGCCAGTATTTTTCCCAGCACTTCCCGACGAGTACAAGGACGAGGACAGACGTGCCTACCGGCAAGGTCAAGTGGTTCAACAGCGAGAAGGGCTTCGGCTTTCTCTCCCGCGACGACGGCGGTGACGTCTTTGTGCACTCGTCGGTGCTTCCCGACGGGGTGGACGCACTCAAGCCGGGCCAGCGCGTCGAGTTCGGCGTGGTCGCCGGTCAGCGCGGCGACCAGGCGCTGACGGTGACGCTCCTCGACCCCGCGCCCTCGGTGGCGGCCGCCCAGCGCCGCAAGCCGGATGAACTCGCCTCGATCGTGCAGGACCTCACCACCCTGCTGGAGAACGTCACCCAGCAGCTGGAGCGCGGCCGCTACCCCGACAAGGCCCATGGCGCCAAGATCGCCGGCATGCTGCGGGCGGTCGCCGACCAGCTGGACGTCTGACGGGTCAGTCCACGAAACGCAGCGCATCGCGGCCGAGGGGCGGTACGAGCCCCTCGGCCGCGGCGCGGTCGAGCAGTCCGCGCACCGCGGCCAGGCCGTCCGCGCCCAGGTCGGCGGTGAATTCATTGACGTACAGGGCGATGTGCCGGTCGGCGACGGCCGGATCCATCTCCTGGGCGTGCTCCAGGACGTAGGGACGCGAGATCTGCGGGTCGTCCCAGGCCATCCGGACGGACGTGCGGATGGCGGCCGCCAGTCGGCGCAGCGCCGGCGCGCCCAGCGACCGCTTGGCGACGATCGCGCCGAGCGGGATCGGCAGTCCGGTGGTGGTCTCCCAGTGCTCGCCCATGTCGGCCAGACAGGTCAGCCCGTGGTCCTGGTAGGTGAACCGCGCCTCGTGGATGACCAGGCCCGCGTCCACCGTGCCGTTGCGCACCGCCGGCATGATCTCGTGGAACGGCAGCACCACGATCTCGCCGACCCCGCCCGGCACTTCGGCGGCCGCCCACAGCCGGAACAGCAGATAGGCGGTGGAGCGCTCGCTGGGCACCGCGACCGTTTTGCCCTTGAGGTCCGCGGCCGTCGCCTGCTCCCGGGTCAGTACCAGCGGGCCGCAGCCGCGCCCCAGCGCACCGCCGCAGGGCAGCAGCGCATAGTCGTCGAGGATCCACGGCAGCACCGCGTACGACACCTTCAGCACATCGAACTCGCCGCGCTCGGCCATGCCGTTGGTCACGTCGATATCGGCGTAGGTGACGGCCAGCTCCGGCGTGTCCGGGACCCGGCCGTGTGCGAGGGCCTCGAAGACGAAGGTGTCGTTCGGGCACGGCGAGTACGCGATGTCCAGGGGCCGGGTCGCGGTCACGGGGTCCTCCTCAAGGCGGGCGGGAGCGCTGCGGGCAGCGCGCGGAAGGCGTCGGTCAGCGCCGCCAGCGCCTCGCCGATCCGCCAGGCGGCGCGGTCGCGGGGGCCGACGGCGTTGGAGACCGTACGGATTTCGAGCACCGGCACCCCGTGCGCGGCGGCCGCCTCGGCGACGCCGAAGCCCTCCATGGCCTCGGCCAGCACGCCCGGGTGACGATCCGCCAGCGCGGTCGCGCGGGCGGCGCTGCCGGTGACGGTGGAGACGGTCACCACGGTGCCGGCCGCGCCGCCGGTCGCCGCGGTGACGGCGTGCACCAGCTCCGGATCGGGGCGGTGGACGACGGTCCCGAAGCCGAGGTCGGTGACCGCAAGGAACCCGTCGGGGGTCTCGGCGCCGAGATCGGCGGCGACGATCGCGTCCGCGACCACCACCGACCCCAGGGGCGCGTGGGGGCAGAAGCCGCCGCCGATCCCCGCGGAGACCACCAGGCCGTACGGCGCGTCCGCGAGCGCGGCGGCGGTCAGCGCGGTGGCCGCACCGGCGGCCGCCGCGGCCGGGCCGACACCGGCGGCGAGCACATCGAAGGCACCGGTGCGGTGCAGCACCTGGCCGCCGGGCAGCGCCCGGACCTCGTACGGGCCCGTCGCGGCGCAGACCGCATCCCGCTCGGCGCCCACCGCCGTGACGACGAGGACCCGCGCGGGCCCGTCGGCGGCCGGCGGTCGTGCGGTCAGTCCTTCGCCTTGAGCTGGAAGTGCCACATGGTCTCCGTGCCCTGGCCCTGACCCTTGGCGAGCTTGCCGATCAGCAGCGTGACCTCCTTGAGGTAGGAGACCTGGCCGGTCTGCGGGTTCGTCCGCTGGAAGAGCTTGTCCGCGTCGAAGGTGCGGTAGGTGTCGTTGCTGGGCGCCCGCAGGACCGGGTCGCCGGCGACGACGTACCAGCCGGCCTTGGCGACGGCCGGGTCGACGCCGATGCGGACCTTCTCGCCGGCGTGCACCTCGACGCTCTTGCCGCCCTCCTGCGACACACAGCTCGCGATCTGCTTCTGGGACAGCGCCTCGCCGTTGCCGTCGCAGCCGGGAATGGCCTCCGACGTCAGCGTCGTCGAGCCGACCGTCACGGTCGCGAGCTCGGTCGGCTTCTCACAGGCGGAGAGGGTGAGCAGGCCCAGGGACACGGCACCGATGGCGGCAGCGGCGCGGCGGCCCTTCGCCCGGGAGATCAACGCAGCGGTCATACGGGCAGGCTATCGGGCGCCTGCTCCCACGCCACGCGCGGGTACGGCGCGCCGCCCCGGACGGGGCCACCCGGGGCCACCGGTCGGGCCACCCGGCGTCCGCGCCCGTCCACCGGCGGCCCCCGGTCAGGCCACCCGGGCACGCCGGCCGCCGACCTGCCGGGCCGCCTGCAGCAGCCCCCGTACCGCCACGGCCGCCCCCAGCGCCACCAGCCCCGACGCCACCGCCATGCCCAGCACACCGATCAGCGGCAGCGAGATGCCCAGGGCGCCGCCGACCACCCACGACAGCTGCAACGCCGTCTCCGACCGGGCGAACGCCGAGGTCCGTACGGCCTCGGGCACATCGCGCTGGATCGTCGCGTCCAGCGACAGCTTCGCCAGCGCCTGGCACAGCCCGGCACAGGCGGCCGCCGCCGTCACCACGACGGGCGCCATCACCTCGTAGAAGACCGCCGCGAGCACCGTCACCGACAGCGCCAGCCCCAGCACCCCCGCGATGATCGCCTCCGGGTCGCGGGCCTTGAGCCAGGCCCCCACCGCCGTACCCAGCGCATTGCCCGTACCGGCCGCCACCGCCACCAGCCCCAGCGAGGCCGCCGGGCCCAGCCCGCCCAGCGGCTGCTCCCGCAGCAGGAACGCCAGGAAGAACGTCAGAAAGCCGGACAGCGCCCGCAGCGCGGCATTGGCCTGGAGCCCGTGCAGCACCGACGGGCCGACCGTGCGCAGCCCCGGCTTGGGCGGTGTGCCGCCCGAGACCGCCGCCGCATCCCGCGCCGCCAGCCGCGCCCGTCCCTCGCCCTTGGCCGAATCCACCTTGTGCGGCAACGAGAACGACAGGAACGTCCCCGTCGCGAACACCACGAACGCCCCGTACAGCGGCCAGCTCGGCCCGATCAGATGCAGCCCGCCGCCGGCCGGCGCGGCCACACCCGTCGCCAGCAGCCCCGCCAGCGTCACCCGTGAATTGGCCTTGACCAGCGAGATCTGCGGCGGCAGCAGCCGCGGCACCACCGCGCTGCGCACCACCCCGTACGCCTTGGACGCCACCAGCACCCCCAGGGCCTCCGGATACAGCTGGAGCCCCCCGGTCGCCACCGCGCCCGCCATCGTCAGCGCCAGCAGCGCCCGCGCCAGCATCGCGACCGCCATCGCCGCCCGCCGCCCGTGCGGCACCCGGTCCAGCAGCGGCCCGACCACCGGCGCCAGCAGCGCGAACGGCGCCATGGTCACCGCCAGATACAGCGCCACCCGGCCCCGCGCCTGGTCCGTCGGCACCGAGAAGAACACCGTCGAGGCCAGCGCGATCGTGATCATCATGTCGCCCGCGGAGTTCACCGCGTGCAGCTCGATCAGCTTGCTCAGCCCCGACTCGCCCGCGCCGTGCGCATGTGTCATCCGGCGCAGCCCCCGGCCCGCCGAGGTGAACGGCACCCGCAGTGCACGCCCGGCCCCCCGGCCCGTCCGGCGGGCCCGGTTACCTCCGTACCGTGCGGCAGCCACCCGGCCATATTGCCCCAACTCGCCCGGTAGATTGCGCTTTCTCGGGCCTGGCGCGCGAGGCGCACCGGGCCTGTCGGGCCGCCGCTGACTTTTGCTGCTCCCGCGAGGGGTCGTGCACCGTTGAAGGGGTAGCGTGTGTAGCGCGCCACCGGCGGTCGTTTTTGGCCGCGTGCCTCGTCGTTATCCCGCAGAATGGGACGTAAGAGGTGCGCTCGACCGAAACCGATCGGGCGCGGACGTCGACGCGGTCCTCAGGTCCGCTCCGCCCGCCCCCGGCCCCGCCGGTCGTCCGGACAGACAGGACAGCCTTGGCTGGCGCACTCGTGAGACGGCGTGGAAGAGAGAATCGATTCTTGTGAGTGCTGCGATGCGAAGCCGTACCCCTGACCGCCTGTGCGCCGAGGCGGTCGACCTTGCGCGGACGGCGGCGGAGGAGACCGCGCTGCCCGGCGCGGTCGGCGAGCACATCGGAGCGGTCGCCGACGCGGACCGGGTCGTCACCCACCTCTTCGCCTGCAACGAACCCGGCTACCGGGGCTGGCGCTGGGCCGTGACCGTCGCCCGCGCCTCCCGCGCCAAGGTCGTCACCCTCGACGAGTCCGTCCTGCTGCCCGGCCCCGACGCCCTGCTGGCGCCCGAGTGGGTGCCCTGGAGCGAGCGGCTGCGCCCCGGCGACATGGGCCCCGGCGACCTGCTGCCCACCGAGGCCGAGGACCTCCGCCTCGAACCGGGCTACTCCGGCGAGGACGTCCCGCCGCCCAACTCCGTGGTCGCCGAGGGCATGGCCGCCGACGTCGCCGACTCCGAGGAGGCGGACGTCGTCCCCGGCTCACCCGCCGCCCAGCCGGCCCCCGCCCGGGGCGGCATCGCCGACGTCGCCGAGGAACTCGGCATGCGCCGCGCCCGCGTCCTGTCCCGCTACGGCCTGCACGCCGCGGCCGACCGCTGGGAAGAGGCGTACGGCGCCAAGACCCCCATGGCCCAGGCGGCCCCCGCCACCTGCATGACCTGCGGCTTCCTGTCCCCGCTCACCGGCTCCCTGCGGCAGGCCTTCGGCGTGTGCGCCAACGAGTTCTCCCCGGCGGACGGCCGGGTCGTCTCCCTCGCCTACGGCTGCGGGGCCCACTCCGAAGCCGCCGTCATGCCGGCGCCTCCGCGGCCGGCGCCGCCGGTGGTCGACGAGACGGTCGTCGAGCCGTTGTCCTTGCGGCCGGAGGAGGGCGGGTCCGTTTCTGAGACGGCCCCGGCCGAGGAACTCGGGCATAGCTGATTCTCCCCACGTTGTTTTCTGCGGCGCCGTGGGGGTTGCGCTTTGCCCGCCTTCGGCGGGCGGGGGTGGGGTTGGCCGCCGCGGTCGTGTGCACCCGGGTGTGGGTGCGGCGTCAGGCTTCCAGGACTTCGTCCCTACAGCCTGCCGCCTCCCCACCGTCGTCGACCTCCCGGCCAGGAGAGGAAGGTACAGACGGCCGCCGGGTGAAGGCTCAGGGAAACCCACCAGGTAACCCCCACCCCGGGGTGGCCGCCGAACCGGACGGGAGGGGCCGGGCTGGAGCGACGAAGTCGTGGAAGACCGGCCCCGCACCCACCACACACAGCAGGCGACCAACCCCGAAACCCACCCCGATCCCGCCGCCAGGCGGGTACAGAACCACCGCAACAGAAACGGCGCCGCACCCGGCAACGTGGGGAGAAACCCCCGGAGGGGAGGGCGGTAACGTCAGTGACAGGCGGACCACCAAAAGGGAGACGGACACGTGGCTGGTAGGTCGTGGGTGCGAGGCGCAGCCGAAGGCAGCGACCCGTTTGGGACCGCGCGGCTGCGCCGCGGCGTACTGGATGCGTGGGCCGCGTCGCCCGCCCGGTTCCGGGAGGACGCCAACGCGGAGGAGGACCTCGCGCTGGGCGGCTACCGCGACCGCCTCGTGGTCGAGCTGGCGCAGAACGCCGCCGACGCGGCCGCGCGCGCCAAGGTTGCCGGTCGGCTGCGCCTGACCCTGCACCCGGCCGACGACACCGGCTCCGCCGTTCTCGTCGCCTCCAACACCGGTGCCCCCCTGGACGCCACCGGCGTCGAGTCGCTCTCCACGCTGCGCGCCTCCGCGAAGCGGGAGGCGAGCGTGGCGGCCGGCGCGGTGGGCCGGTTCGGGGTCGGGTTCGCCGCGGTGCTGTCCGTCAGCGACGAGCCGGCGCTGGTGGGGCGTACCGGCGGCGTGCGCTGGTCGCTCGCCGAGGCGCGGGCGATGACCGAGGCGGTGGCGGCGCACAGCCCCGGACTGGGCGGCGAGCTGCGCCGCCGCGACGGCCACGTACCGCTGCTGCGGCTGCCGCTGCCCGCGGAGGGCGGCGCGCCCGAGGGCTATGACACCGCCGTCGTGCTGCCGCTGCGCGACGGCGCCGCGCTGGACCTCACGGAGCGGCTGCTGGCCGGGATCGACGCGGCGCTGCTGCTGACGCTGCCGGGCCTGGCCGAGGTGGTCATCGAGACCCCCGCGGGCGTACGGGAGCTGAGGCGCCGTCAGGAGGACGACTACGTCCTGATCGAGGACAGCGAGCGGGGGGCGACCCGGTGGCGGGTGGCCGGCGACGGCGGTGCGCTGGATGCGGCCCTGCTCGCCGACCGGCCCATCGAGGAGCGGCTGCGGCCCCATTGGTCGGTGACCTGGGCGGTGCCGGTGGGCGAGGAGGGCGCGCCGGTACGGCCCGCCACCGCGGCCGTCGTGCATGCGCCGACGCCGACGGACGAGGCCCTGGGCCTGCCCGCGCTGCTGATCGCGACGTTCCCGCTCGACCCGACCCGCCGCCATGTCGCGCCGGGACCGCTGACCGACTTCCTGGTGGGACGCGCGGCCGAAACCTACACCGCGCTGCTGCGCGACTGGCAGCCGGTGTCCGTCGGCACGCTCGACCTGGTGCCCGGCCCCCTGGGCAAGGGCGGCCTGGACGGTGAACTGCGCCGCCGGGTGCTGGAGCTGCTGCCCCGGGTGCGCTTCCTGCCCAGCGCCGCCGCGCCCGCCGAGGCCGGGCCGCAGGCGGAGGCGGCGGCCGAGGCGACGGACCCGTGGGCCGAGGACGAGGGCGCCGTCTCGCCGTATGTGCTGCGCCCGGTGGACGCCGAACTGCTGGAGGGCGCGGGCGCCGCGACCGTCGGCGTGCTGGCCGAGCTGTTCCCCAGCCTGCTGCCGGCCGGTCTGGAGCGCCGCCCGGAGCTGCGGGCGCTCGGCGTGGCCCGGGTGCCGCTGGGGGAGATGGTCGACCGGCTGGCGGGCGTCGAGCGGACGCCCGCATGGTGGTGGCGGCTGTACGACGCGCTGGCCGGCACGGACCCGGACCGGCTGAGCGGGCTGCCGGTGCCGCTCGCCGGGTCGGGCGGGAGCCGGGAGCCGGGTGCCGCGGGCGGCGTACGGACCACGATCGGGCCCCGTCAGGTGCTGCTGCCGCTGCCGGGCGGCGGGTCGTACGAGGACGGCGACACCGAGGACCGGCACCGCACCCTCGCCCGGCTCGGCCTGAAGGTCGCGCACCCGGATGCCGTGCACCCGCTGCTGGAGAAGCTCGGCGCCACCCCCGCCTCGCCGCGGGCGGTGCTCACCACCCCCCAGGTCCGGGCCGCGGTGGAGAATTCGCTGGATGCGGACGAGGACGCCTACGACCTCTTCGCGGACGAGCTGGGCGGCGGCCTGGGCGCCCCACTCGGCGCCGAGGAACTGGCCGAGGCGGTCCTCGGCCTGGTCCGCGACGCCAACCTCGCTCCCGGTGACGAGCCCTGGCTGGCGGCCCTCGCCCTGCCGGACGAGGACGGCGAGCTGGCCCCCGCCGGTGAGCTGGTGTATCCGGGCAGCCCCTTCCAGCGGGTCATCCGGGAAGACGAACTCGCCGCCTGCGAGGCCGAGTTGGCCGCCCGCTGGGGCGAGCAGCCGCTGACCGCGGTGGGTGTGCTGGCCGACTTCGCCCTGGTCCGCGCCGCCGACGTCGTCCTGGACCCCGATGAACTCGAACCGCGCGACGGGGACTTCGCCGAGCCGGACGACCCGGGTCTGCTGGACGCCGTGGACGTCTGGTGCGAGGACATCCTCGACGCGCTGCCCGACACCCCGGTACCGCCCGTGGTCACGGAACTGCTCGCGGTCCGCGATCTCGACCTGGTCGACGACGACTGCTGGCCGCAGGTCCTCGCCATGCTCTCCCAGCCGCCGCTGCGCGATGCCCTCACCACCCCCGTACGGGTCCTGCTGCCCGACGGCACCACCGAGTCCGTACGTCCCTACACCGCCTGGTGGCTGCGCGGCCACCCGGTCCTGGACGGCCGCCGCCCCGCCGGTCTGCGCTCCGCAGGCGGCGACCCCCTCCTCTCCGGGCTGTACGAGTCCGCGGACGCCGGCGAAATCGACGCCCAGGTGCTGCGCGCCCTCGGTGTGCGGACGTCCGTTGCCGCGCTCCTGGACGAGCCGGGCGGCGCGGCCGAACTCCTCACCCGCCTCGCCGACCCGGACGTGACCGTCGGACCGGCCCAACTCCACGCCCTCTACGGCGCGTTGACGGATCTCGACCCCGACGATGTCACCCTGCCCGACGAGCTGCGGGCCGTGGTCGGCGGGGAGATCGAGGTGGTGGACGCCGGTACCGCGCTGGTCGCCGACGCCCCCGACCTGATGCCGCTCGCCACCCGTCACCCCCTCCTCCCGGTCCGCCCCTCGCGCGCCGCCGAGCTGGCCGAACTGCTCCAGGTCCGCCGGCTGAGCGAGGCCGTCACCGCCGAGGTCCGCTCCGAGGGCGTACGCCATGAAGTCCCCGACGAGGTACGGGTACTGCTCGGCCCCGCCACCCCCGATACGTACTTCGAGCACGAGTCCCTCGTCCTGGACGACGGCACCGAGCTCGACTGGCGTCTGACCCCGGACGGCACGCTCCACGCCGCCACCCTGGAGGGCGTCGCAGCGGGCCTCGCCTGGGCCGCGGCCCAGTGGCCCCGCCGCTTCGAGGTCGCCGCGCTGCTGGAGGACCCGGAGCGGGGGGAGGAACTGGCGGAGGCGCGGTGGTTCGACTAGGCGGTCCCTGCCCGGCGGCCGTTGTGCGAGCTGGACGTCGGCCCCCGCGGGGGTGTTGCGGGGGCCGACGTGGAGTCACTTGCTGAGCTTCTTGACCCAGCTGTAGATCAAGGCGACGGCGCCGAGGCCGAGGATTGCCCACATCCACCACTGCATGGGGCCGCTGCTGCCGTGGCTGCTGCCGTAGTGGCTGTAGTGGTGATGGTGGCCGCGGGCCAGGATTTCGTACGTCAGGTTCCCCGTTGAAGATGTCATGGGCATGCACGGTACGGGAGGGGTGCGGGACCGCCAAATTGTCAGGCGGGGAAGCGGCGGGCGACCCAGCGCCAGGTGAACTCCAGTGCCGCGGAGGCGATTGCGGCGATGGCGACGGCGGTCCAGGGCAGGGTGGTGCCGACGAGGCGGAGGTCGAAGAAGCGTTGCAGCCAGGGGGTGGTGAGGACGATCAGGAAGCCGAGGGCCATGGCCAGGACGAGGGCGATACGCCACCAGGTGTAGGGGCGGGCGATGATCGCGAGGACCCAGAGGGCGGTGAGGAAGAGGGTGAGGGTGGCGGCGCTGGTTTCGGCCGGGAGGGAGCCGGGGCCGGTGTAGTAGCTGCGGGCCAGGAGGTAGGTGGTGAAGGCGGCGGCGCCGGTGATGAGGCCGGAGGGGATGGCGTAGCGCATCACGCGGCGGACGAAGTGGGGGCGGGCGCGTTCGGTGTTGGGGGCCAGGGCGAGAAAGAAGGCCGGGATGCCGATGGTGAGGGTGGAGAGAAGCGTGAGGTGGCGGGGGAGGTAGGGGTAGGGGATCTGCCAGCACGAGACCAGGATGGCGAGGAGGACCGAGTAGACGGTTTTGGTGAGGAAGAGGGTGGCGACCCGGGTGATGTTGCCGATGACGCGGCGGCCCTCGGCGACGACCGACGGGAGGGTGGCGAAGCTGTTGTTCAGCAGGACGATCTGGGCGACGGCACGGGTGGCTTCGGAGCCGGCGCCCATGGAGACGCCGATGTCCGCGTCCTTGAGGGCGAGGACGTCGTTGACGCCGTCGCCGGTCATCGCGACGTTGTGGCCGTGGGACTGGAGGGCGGCCACCATGTCGCGTTTCTGCCGGGGGGTGACGCGGCCGAAGACGGTGCCCTCGGCGAGGGCGGCGGCCATCGCGTCGGGGTCGGCGGGGAGCGTGCGGGCGTCGACGGGATCGGCGGCGCCCGGTAGGCCCAGTTCGGCGGCCACCGCGCCGACCGAGACCGCGTTGTCGCCCGAGATGACCTTGGCCTGGACGTCCTGGTCGGCGAAGTAGCGCAGGGTGGCGGAGGCTTCGGGGCGCAGCCGCTGTTCGAGGACGACCAGGGCGGTGGGGCGGACCGCCTCGGTGACTCGGGGGTCGTCCAGGGCGCGGTCGGTGGCGGCCAGCAGCAGGACGCGCAGGCCCTGGGCGTTGAGCGCGTCGGTTTCGGCGAGGGCCTGGTCGCCCGGCGGCAGCAGGACGTCGGGGGCGCCCAGGAGCCAGGTGGTGTGCGTGCCGTCGGGGTCGGTCAGGCGGGCGCCGCTGTACTTGCGGGCGGAGGAGAAGGGGAGGGACGCCGTGCAGTCCCAGGTCCCGTCGGCGGGTGCGGGGTAGGCGTCGATGACGGCCTGGAGGGAGGCGTTGGGGCGCGGGTCGGCAGTGCCCAGGGCGGCCAGGACGCCTTCGGTGCGGGAGCGCTCCGCGCCGTTCTGGGGGCGGAGTTCGCGGACGTCCATCCCGCCTTCGGTGAGCGTGCCGGTCTTGTCGAGGCAGACCACGTCGACCCGGGCCAGGCCCTCGATGGCGGGCAGTTCCTGGACGAGGCACTGCTTGCGGCCCAGGCGGACGACGCCGATGGCGAAGGCCACGGAGGTCAGCAGGACCAGGCCCTCGGGGATCATCGGGACGATGCCGGCGACCATCCGGCGGATGGCTTCGTCACCGGGGAGGCCGAGGGTGAGCAGGTGGCTGAAGACGAGCCCCAGGGCGGTGGGGATCATCATCCAGGTCACGTACTTGAGGATCAGGCTGATACCGCTGCGCAGTTCGGAGTGGACGAGGGTGAAGCGGCTGGCCTCCTCGGCGAGCTGGGCGGCGTAGGCCTCGCGGCCGACCTTGGTGGCGGTGAAGGCGCCGCCGCCCGCGACCACGAAGCTGCCCGACATCATCGGGTCGCCGGGCTTCTTGAGGACGGGGTCGGCCTCACCGGTCAGCAGGGATTCGTCGACCTCCAGGCCGTCGGCCTCCAGGACCTCGCCGTCGACGATGACCTTGTCGCCCGGCCCGAGTTCGAGGACGTCGGACAGCACCACCGCGGAGGTGGGGATCTGGGCCGCCACCCCGTCGCGGCGCACGGTCGGGCGGGCCTCGCCGATCACCGCGAGGTTGTCCAGGGTCCGTTTGGCGCGCAGTTCCTGGACGATGCCGATGCCGGTGTTGGCGACGATGACGAAGCCGAAGAGGCCGTCCTGGATCGGGCCGACGACCAGGATGATCGCGAAGAGGACGCCGATGATGGCGTTGAAGCGGGTGAAGACGTTGGCCCGGACGATGTCGGCCGTCGAGCGCGAGGAGCGTACGGGGACGTCGTTGACCTCGCCCCGGGCCGTCCGCTCGGCGACCTCGGCCGCGGTCAGACCGGGGTGGGCCGCGGGCCGGCCGTTGCCCGGTCCGGGGGCCGTGACATCCGTCCGCGCCCGCTCGGTCATGTCATCGACGGTACGGGGGGTGGGCCCGGTTCACCCGTTGGCGGATGGCCCGGGGGCGGGCTCGGGCCGGTGGTTCAGGCGGGGTCGTCCGCCGTGGCGCGTTCGGCGGCGGCCGCGCGCTTGATGGCCGCATCGCGTTTGCGTACGTACCAGATGCCGACCAGCCCCAGGCCGCCGCCGGCCAGACAGGTCCACACCCACCAGGCGTGACCGCGGTCGGCGAACCAGCCGTAGAAGGGCAGCTGGCCGAGGAAGAGCAGGAACCAGAGGATGGTGCCGCCGGTGATCGTGCCGACGACGGGACCTTCGAGCGGCGCCGGGGCCTCGCGCAGTTCGGACTTCTTCCACATGGGGTTCAGCTTACGGGGAGGGCGCAGGCGGCCCGGGGCGGGCCGGTGCGGCTCCGGCCGGCCGGGCGCCCCAAGGCTCTACGCGCGGAGATAGCGATCAACGGATTGTTTATTCATACTGAACCTTTCCGGATCTGACTGGATCGGATCGTTGCTTCATCCAAGGTGATCGCGCCATGCTGATCCGGTCCCTTCTGTTCCGCTTCTCTTTCCGTGCTTTCCGTCCGTGTTCGTCTCCGGGCCCTTGGGCCCTGCGCCTGCCCAAGGCCCGTACGACTGAGGTCCCGCATGTCCCCCTCGGCCACCACGCCGGTCGACGCCCTCGATAACCCGGCTCCCCAGCCGCCCAGGAACGGCTTCGACCGCTTCTTCAAGATTTCCGAGCGGGGATCGACGGTCAGCCGCGAACTCCGCGGCGGCCTGGCGACCTTCTTCGCGATGGCCTACATCATCGTGCTGAACCCGATCATCCTGGGCTCCGGCGTCGACAAGTACCACCACCATCTCGACAACGGCCAGCTGGTCACCGCCACCGCGCTGATGGCGGGGCTGACCACCGTCCTGATGGGCCTGATGGGCAACGTCCCCATCGCCGTCGCCGCCGGACTGGGCATCAACGCCGTGGTGTCCCTCCAGCTCGCCCCCAAGATGAGCTGGCCGGATGCGATGGGCATGGTCGTGCTCGCCGGTCTGGTGCTGATGATCCTGGTCGCCTCGGGGCTGCGGCAGCGGGTGATGGACGCGATTCCCAACGGGCTGCGGCGGGCCATCGCCATCGGCATCGGCCTGTTCATCTCGCTGGTCGGCCTGGTCGACGCGGGCTTCGTCACCCGCAACCCGGACGCCGCGCACACCACCGTGCCGATGGGCCTGGGGCAGCACGGACAGCTCCAGGGCTGGCCGGTGCTGGTGTTCGTCCTCGGCCTGATGCTGATGTTCGTGCTGACCGTCCGCAAGACCAAGGGCGCGATCCTCATCGGCATGGTGACCATGGCCGTGGTCGCGATCGTCATCAACGCCCTCGTCACGATCCCGGACGCGGCATGGGGCCTGGCCGTCCCGAACATCCCGCACAAGATCGTCGGCGCCCCGGACTTCGGGCTGATCGGCCACATCAGCCTCTTCGGCGGCTTCAAGGAAGTCGGCCCGCTGACCGGCTGCCTGTTCGTCTTCACCGTGCTGCTGTCCGGCTTCTTCGACGCGATGGGCACCATCATCGGCGTCGGTGAGGAGGCCGGGCTGCTGAACAACGAGACGGGCCAGCTGCCGAACATGGGCCGGATCCTGATGGCCGACGGCATCGCGGTCGCCGGCGGCGGTTTCGGCTCCGCCTCGGCCAACACCTGCTTCGTCGAATCCACCGCGGGTGTGGGCGAGGGTGCGCGCACGGGCCTGGCCAACATGATGACCGGCGGGCTGTTCCTGCTCGCGCTGATCTTCACCCCGCTGGCGACGGTCGTCCCGTCCCAGGCCGCCACGCCCGCGCTGCTCGTCGTCGGCTTCCTGATCCTGGCGTCGAACGTCAGGGACATCGACTGGGGCGACTTCACCGTCGGCATCCCGGCGTTCCTGACGATGATCTCGATGCCGTTCACGTACAGCATCACCAACGGCATCGGCATCGGCGTGCTGTCGTACATCCTGCTGCGCACCGCGACCGGGCGGTTCAAGCAGATTCCGTGGCTGCTGAACGTGGTCGGGCTCTGCTTCCTCGTCTACTTCCTGCTGCACCCGATCGAGCAGGCGCTGGGTGTGCAGTGACCGGCCGGGTGAAGTGACCGGCCGGGTGTGACGTGCCCGGCGGCGGCCCGCTCGCGGGGCGCTACAGCGGCGGAGCCTCGTAGAACCGCTCCGTCTCGTCGACCGACGTTTGAAAGCGTTCGTCGAAGTCATCGCGGATGAGCGTCCGGACCACATAGTCCTGGACGCTCATTCCGCGTTTTGCCGCGTGCTGCCGAATGCGCTCCAGCAGCTCCCCGTCCACGCGCAGGCTGAGCACTCGCGATCCCATAGGGACACCGTCCCGGTAGAAGCCGCTCAGGTGGGCCGATTTCGGCTGCGTCCTCACCCATATGGGTGAGCGAAGGGAATCTCTCCGGCGGATCGGGGAAGCGCCGCGCTCCCGCGGAAGCGCCGCGCTCCCGCTTTACTTAGAAAAGGTAATGAGTTATGCTAACGACCATGCCGGAACTGTCCCATGGCGACGATGCCGTGAACGCTCTGCGATCCGCAGTCATGCGTCTGTCCCGCCGCCTCAAACACCAGCGGGTCGACGAATCGCTGAGCCCCACCGAGATGTCGGTGCTCGGCACCCTGGCCCGGTGCGGCCGCGCCACCCCCGGCGAACTGGCCCGTAAGGAGCATGTCCAGCCGCCGTCGATGACGCGCATCGTGGCCATGCTGGAGGCCAAGGGACTGGTCCGGCTCGAACCGCACCCCGACGACCGCCGCCAGAAGGTCGTCACCCAGACCGAACAGGCCGAGGCGATGCTCGAAGAGAGCCGCCGCAAGCGCAATGCCTGGCTCGCCGAGCTGGCCTCCGGGCTGGACGACGACGAATGGGCCAAGGTCCGGGCCGCGGCGCCCGTTCTGGAGAAACTCGCACAGCTGTAAAACCCCAAGGCCAAGGAGGCGAACCCACGTTGAGTACGGGATCCGGAGCACACTCCGCCCCCGCACCGCACTCCGACCACGACACGGCTTCCGACGGCGCACCACCCGTCGCCGGACGCGGCGCCGCGCGGCGCGCGGGCACCTTCAGCTCGCTGCGCATCCGCAACTACCGCCTCTTCGCCACCGGCCAGGTGGTGTCCAACACCGGCACCTGGATGCAGCGAATAGCCCAGGACTGGCTGGTCCTGAGCCTGACCGGCTCCTCCGGTGCCGTCGGCATCACCACCGCGCTGCAATTCCTGCCCATGCTGCTCTTCGGGCTCTACGGCGGGGTGATCGCCGACCGCTTCCCCAAGCGCAAGCTGCTGCTCGTCACCCAGTCCGCGATGGGCCTGACCGGCCTGGCGCTCGCCGTCCTCACGCTCAGCGGCCACGTCCAGGTCTGGCACGTCTACCTGGTGGCCTTCCTCCTCGGCCTGGTCACCGTCGTCGACAACCCCTCCCGCCAGGCGTTCGTCTCCGAGATGGTCGGCCAGGAGGACCTGCGCAACGCCGTCAGCCTCAACTCCGCCAACTTCCAGTCCGCCCGCCTGATCGGCCCCGCCGTCGCCGGTGTGCTGATCACCGCGTTCGGCAGCGGCTGGGCGTTCCTCTTCAACGGCCTGTCCTTCCTGGCGCCGGTCATCGGCCTGCTGATGATGCGCCCCGCCGAACTCCACAAGGTCACCACCGTCCCGCGCAGCAAGGGCCAGCTGCGGGAGGGCCTGCGCTATGTGTCCGGGCGGCCCGAGCTGATCTGGCCCATCGTCCTGGTCGGGTTCATCGGCACCTTCGGCTTCAACTTCCCGATCTGGCTGACCGCCTTCGTCTACCAGGTCTTCCACGCCGGCGCCGGCACATACGCCCTGTTCAACGGGCTGATGGCGGCCGGTTCGCTGATCGGCGCGCTGCTCGCGGCCCGCCGGGCCGGCTCCCGGCTGCGGCTGCTGGTCGGCGCCGCGCTGCTCTTCGGAGTCCTGGAGATCGCCGCCGCGCTCGCCCCGTCCCTGTGGATCTTCGCGGCGCTGCTCGCTCCCATCGGCATCTTCGGCCTGACGATCAACGTCACCGCCAACTCCAGCCTCCAGATGGCCACCGATCCGCTGATGCGCGGCCGGGTGATGAGCCTGTTCATGATGGTCTTCGTGGGCGGTACGCCACTGGGTGCGCCGCTCGTCGGCTGGGTCACCGACAGCTTCGGTGCCCGGATCGGCTTCATCACCGGCGGCGTGGTCTCCGCCGGTGCCGCGGCGGCCATCGGGCTGGTCCTCGCCCGGATCGGAGGTCTGCGCCTGAAGATAGACCTGCGGCGGGGGCGTCAGCATGTGACCTTCGTGGCCCGCGGCGGCCCGGTCGAACCGGCCGCGCCCGCCGCCGACGGCGTTGCCGTACCGCCCGTACCGCCCGCGCGGTCCGCCTCGTCCGCGGATGCCGCCGCGCCCACCGCGGATTCCGCCCCGCCCGCGGATCCCGACCCCCGGCGGCTGGCGGCGGCACCATGATCCGGGCGGGAATCCCTGCGCCGGTCTCCCCCGCTGGGTGAGACTGGACGGTATGAGACTCTTCGCCGCGGTGCTGCCGCCCGGCTCCGTCCTCACCGAACTGTCCGCCGCGGTGGCGCGGTTGAAGGCGCTGCCGGAGGCGGACCGGCTGCGCTGGACCGGCCACGAAGGGTGGCATTTCACGCTCGCCTTCTACGGGGAGGTGGCCGACGATCTGCTGCCCGAGCTGGCGGAACGCCTGGCGCGGGCCGCGCGGCGGCAGGCCCCGTACGAGCTGCGGATCATGGACGGCGGCCGGTTCGACGACCGGGTGGTGTGGGTGGGCGCCGAGGGCGAGCTGGAGGTGATGCGGAAGCTGGCGGACTCGGCGGAGGCGGCCGGCCGCCGGGCCGGTGTGACGCGGGACTCGCACCGTACGCACCGTCCGTACCACCCGCATCTCACCATCGCCCGCAACCGCATCGAGCGCCTGCACCTCGCCCCGTTCGCGGACGGGCTGGACGGCTTCGAGAGCAGCCCGTGGACCGTCCGGGAGCTGGCGCTGATGCGCAGCCACCCGCCGACGCCGGGCGTCCGGGGCAGCCAGCCGCACTACGAGAAGCTGGCGTCGTGGCCGCTCGGCCACTGACCGCAGCCGGACCAGGAGCCGGGCGGTCGAGGTGCCCGGATCCGGTCCGGTTACGCTCATCGGGTGGACCCTAAAACCCGTAACCGGATCGTGTCCGGTCTCCTCGCCGTGCTGCTCATCGTGGTGATCGTGGCGGCGGCACTGCGCTGACCTGCGCATTCATGAGGTCCGGTCGCCCCCGGCCGGCGCCTACCGGGGCCGGCCGGGGGGCCGTCGCTCACCAGGCGAACGCCTCCGGGGACGGGCCGGGGCCCGGGAAGATGTCGTCCAGGGCGGCCAGGAGCTCCTCGGGAAGGGTCAGTTCGACCGCGCGCAGGGCGGAGGCGAGCTGGTCGCCGGTGCGGGGGCCGACGATCGGGCCGGTGACCGCGGGACGGGTCAGGAGCCAGGCCAGGGCCACCTCGCCGGGTTGCAGACCGTTCCGCTCGACCAGGTCCTCGTACGCCTGGATCCGGTCGCGGACCGCGGAGTCGGCCAGGGCGTCGGCGGCGCGTCCGGAGGTCGAACGGGCGCCACCGCCCTCCCGCTCCTTGCGCAGGGCGCCGCCGAGCAGCCCGCCGTGCAGCGGCGACCAGGGCATGATCCCGAGGCCGTAGCCCTCGGCGGCCGGGATGACCTCCATCTCCGCGCGCCGTTCGGCGAGGTTGTACAGGCACTGCTCGCTGACCAGGCCGTAGGAACCGCGCCGCCGGGCCGTCTCGTTGGCCTGCGCGATATGCCATCCGGCGTGGTTGGAGGACCCGGCGTAGAGGATCTTGCCCTGCTGGACGAGGACGTCGATGGCCTGCCAGATCTCGTCCCAGGGCGTGGCGCGGTCCACGTGGTGGAACTGGTAGAGGTCGATGTAATCGGTGCCCAGCCGCTTGAGGCTGGCGTCGACCGCGCGCCGGATGTTGAGCGCGGAGAGCTTGTGGTGGTTGGGCCAGACCGGGTCGCCGTCGCTGCCCATATGGCCGTAGACCTTGGTGGCCAGCACGGTCTTGTCGCGCCGGCCGCCGCCCTTGGCGAACCAGGAGCCGAGGATCTCTTCCGTACGGCCCTTCTCCGCGCCCCAGCCGTAGACATTGGCGGTGTCGAAGAAGTTCACGCCCGCTTCGAGGGCGCTGTCCATGAGCGCGTGGCTGTCGGTCTCGTCCGTCTGGGGCCCGAAGTTCATGGTGCCGAGGATCAGTCGGCTGACCTGGAGTCCGGTGCGTCCGAGGTGTGTGTACTTCATGGTCGACCAGCCAACGCGTTGGAGTGCACTCGAATCAAGCGGCACCGGCGGGAGTCGGGGCGCCTCTGCCGTGCGGCCCCGTCCCGGTGGGCGTATCCGGATACGCATACCGCCCCCCGACGCCCCATCCCTGCTGCATCGCCTCGGCGAACGCACCCGCCAGCAGATGCTCGCCCAGGGCCGACGGATGCGTTCCGTCGTAGGTGGCGGTCTCGATGCTCCAGGCGGGCGGTTCGGAGGCCAGCAGCAACGGCGAGGCGGGGGTGGAGAGATCGGCGACGGCCTTGGCCAGCAGCTCGTTGAACCGCTCGCGCTGCGCCGCGAAGGCGGCGTCCGTCGCCGCGCGCACATTGCGTATCACGGGCATCAGCACCGCCCGGACGTGCGGCTCGGCCTCCCGCGCCGCCGCCACGAAGCGCCGCACGTTCTCCGCGGTCTGCTCGGCGTTCGTATAGAACCCGAGGTCTATCAGGCCGAGCGACACCAGCAGCGTGTCCGCCCCGTGCTCCCGTACGGCGTCCCCTATGAGCGGCGCCATGTGCAGCCAGCCCTCGCCCCAGCCGGCGAGATGCCCCCGCGCGTCCTCGGGGAAGTCCGGGTCGCCGTAGTCGTACGAGGTGGGCGTGTCCTGGAGGGTGTCATGCAGCGCGCGGCGCGGGCCGACGAGGCGGTACGGGCCCTGGTACGTCGCCCTCAGGTGCTGCCACAGACGAAAGCGCCAGGTGACAGCGCCGGCGGTGCCGATCGTCATCGAGTCGCCGACGCACATGATCCTCATCGGGACATCATGGCGGAGAATCCGGGGCGGGACCCTACCCGCGGGTACGTGACGCTGGCCACGCCCGCACGGAGACGCTGCGGCGGCGCCCCGGGATGGCACGCTGTCCCCATGCGTTCGCTTCTGTGCGCGGCCGGTGCCGCGGGGATCCTGTGGGCGGCGGCCGCCGTACCCGCCGCGGCCGACGAACCCGACGGCTTCACCATCGGCGACTCCCGGATCGCCGAGTCCAGTGGACTGGCCGCCAGCCGTACGCACCCCGGCATCTACTGGACCCACAACGACAGCTCCGACGGCCCCTACGTCTATGCCGTCGACGGCAGGACCGGCCGCACGGTCGCCAGGATCACCCTGCGCGGCATCGGCACCCCGCGCGATGCGGAGGCCATCTCCCTCGGCCCCGACGGCAACATCTACCTCGGCGACATCGGCGACAACATGGGTGGCGCCTGGGACCACGTCTGGATCTACCGCTTCCCCGAACCCAAGCGGCTGCACGACGCCACCGTCACCGCCACCCAGTTCACCGTGAAGTACGCCGACGGGCCGCGCGACGCCGAGGCGCTGATGGTGCACCCCAAGACCGGCCGGGTCTATATCGCCAGCAAGAAGCAGGACGGCAGCGGCGCGCTCTACGAGGGTCCGCGGCGGCTGACGCCCGGCGGCACCAACCTCTTCCGCAAGGTCGCGCCGGTCGACCTGTGGGTGACCGACGGCGCCTTCTCGCCGGACGGGACCCGGCTCCTGCTGCGCAGCTACTTCGGCGCGCGGATGTACCACTGGCGCAACGGGCGACCGAAGGACGACATCGGCAGCGTGGGCGTACCGGTCGAGGAACAGGGGGAGTCGGTGACCTTCACCCCCGACGGCCGGACGCTGATGTACGGGTCGGAGGGCCGCGACAGCCGTGTCGAACCGGTCGGGCTGAGCGGCGCCGAGCTACCGGATTCGACGCAGCAAGAACGCCCGTCCAAGGGCGGGGCGGACGGCAACAAGGGCGCGGCGAACGGGAGTCCGGGGGCATCCGCGAGCCCGGCCGGCCCCATCACGCCGAAGGCCACGTTCGTACGGAGCGTGCTGGTGCTGGGGCTGGTCGCGGCGGCGGTGGTCGGGGTGCGGCGGATGCGCCGTAAGGACGAGCCGTAAGGGCGATCCGTAAGGACGAGCCGTAAGGACGAGCCGTAAGGACTGGCCGTAAGAACTAAACGGCCCCGTCGGCCCCGGGGGCCGCGTCGCCCTCGACCAGCCGCAGCTCGTAATGCAGCGTCCGCTCCTTCTTCAGGCGATGCGCCAGCGGCACCAGCAGCCCGTGGATCAGCGGGTACTTCCGGGTCAGCGAGCGTTCGGCGCGCCGGTATTCGCGGGCCTGCGGGTCGAGCAGCCGCACCCGCCCCTTGCGGACGGGCCCGGTCGGGCGGCCGCGCCAGGTGGCGGCGCAGAACTCCACCTCGGGGAAGTTCCGCATCCGCTTGGCCTTCCAGGAGCTGCCGTAGGTGCGGATATAGGCGTGGTCACCGTCGACGGCGATATTGACCGGGGTGCCGACGCCGGTGCCGTCCCGCTTGTACGTGGTGAGCAGGATCGCCCCCTGACGTTCGAACTCGGCGAGACCGGGGCTCGGGGGAGTCGTCATGCCTCCAATACAGGCATATCCGGCCCCATTCGTCACGCCGTGATGTGTCGGTATGGCGTGATGCGTCCGTTCAGGTGTCCTTTCGGGCGGCCGTTCGGAGGGTATTTCGGGGGTATCTCGGGGGTGCTTCGGAGGGGATTTCGAGGCATCGGCGGCTGTCGGGGGCGTAGCCCCGGCGGTGTCGGCCCTCATCGTGTCCGCACCGCCGCCGCCAGCCCCGCCGTCACCGCCAACCCCGCGGCCGCGGTCGCGCACACCGCGGTGAACCCGTTGCCGTGGGCGCCCCCGGCCGCGTTCTGTACGGTGCCCAGGCAGGCGATGCCCAGGCCCGCACCCAGCTCGAAGGCGGTCTCCTGGATGGCGGCGGCCTCGCCGGAGCGTTCGGGGCGGACCGCGCCCATGATGGCGTCGGCGCCCAAGGCCATGACGATGCCGGCGCCGTAACCGGCCGCCAGGAGCAGCGGGACGAGCGGCCCGTAGCTCCCGGCGTCGCCGAACGCGGCCAGTGCCGCCAGGGCGGCCGCGAAGACGGCCAGGGCGCCGGCCAGTGCCCGTCGATGCCCCCAACGCCGGTCGATCCATGGTGCGTTGATGGCCCCGGCGGCATTGGCGGTGGCCAGTGGCATCAGTGCGAGACCGGCGCGCAGCGGCGGGTAGCCGCCCACCTGTTGCAGCCACTGGGTGAGGAAGAACAGCAGCGCGACATAGCTGCCGAAGCAGACGACGACACAGGCCGTGGCGAGGGAGAAGCGGCGGTCGGCGAAGAGGGAGAGGTTCAGGAGCGGTTCGGCCAGCCGGCGCTGGCGGCGACGGAAGAGATGGAGGAGCAGAACGCCGACGAGGGCGGCGAGGAGGGTGCCCGGGGTCGGCGCGAGATGCGCACCGGCCTGTTTGAGGGCGTAGACGACGGCCACCAGGCCGGCGACCGACAGGACGACGCTGGTGACGTCCCACCGCCGCGGCGCCGGGTTCCTCGACTCCGGGATCACCCGGGCGCCGATCACCAGGATGGCCGCCGCGATCGGCACATTGACCAGGAACGCGGCGCTCCAGCCCCAGCGTTCGGTCACCGCGCCGCCCACCAGAGGGCCCACGGCCGCGCCCACGCTGTGCGCCGCCGTCCAGATGCCGAGGGCGACGGCACGTTCGCGGCCGTCGGGGAAGGCGACACGGATGAGGGCCACCGTCGACGCCATGATCATCGCGGCTCCGCCGCCCAGGGCGACCCGGGCGGCGATCAGCGCACCCGTGGACGGGGCGAACGCGGCCGCCGCGGAGGCCGTCCCGAACAGCGCGAAACCGCCGAGCACCATGCGCTTGCGGCCGATCCGGTCGCCCAGCGTGCCGCAGGTCACCAACAGGGCGGCGACCGTCAGGGCGTAGGCATCGACGATCCACAGCAGTGCCGTGCCGCCGGGGTGTAACTCCCGGCTCATGCTGGGCACCGCGACATGCAGGACCGTCAGATCGATACCGCACAGGAGGAGGCTGACGCAGAGAACGGCCAGTACCGCCCAGCGGTTCTTCGGCGGTTGCGTTCCGGTTCCGGTTCCGGCTCCGGTTCCGTCTCCGTCGCCGTCTCCTTCTCCGTCGACTCGCTTTGCCGTACGGCATTCCGTATCGATGCGTGCCATGCGGAAACCCTCTGCTCCGCCGAACAGAGAAAACAAGTACGGTCAGAAAAGTGCCGTAGTACCACTCTGTATACCGACGTGGCGGGGAAGGGGCAGGAAGCGTGCGAGGTGACGTACGGAACACCCAGGAATACTGCGCCGTCGAAATCGCCATGGAAGTGCTGGGCGGCCGTTGGAAATTGGCCGTACTGAATCTGCTGCTGGAACACGGCACGCTGCGCTTCGGCGAGCTCAGACGCGCGCTGCCGAGCGTCACGCAGCGCATGCTCACCCGCCAGCTGCGCGAGATGGAGGCCGATGACCTGGTCGTACGGACCGTCTACGGGGAGGTGCCGCCGAGGGTGGAGTACTCCCTGACGGCGACCGGCACCTCCCTGCGCGACGTCGCGGCGCAACTCGACCGTTGGGGGCGCTGGTATCTGGACACACACGGGGCGCCGGCGCGGGCGGGAAATGAATCCGCCGGAGAAGGCAAGGAAGGCGGGTCAGGTGGGGCAGGCAAGGAAGGCGAGGAAGGCGAGGAATCCCGGAAATCCCGGGAAAAGGTACGGGCCCCGGCGGTTGCCCGCCGGGGCCCGGAGCCTGAGCCCGAATCCTGAGACCGAACCCGAACCCGAATCCGACTACAGCTTCTCGATGACGTAGTCGATGCAGTCCGTCAGCGCCGCGACATCCACCGGGGCGATGGCCGGGAACATCGCGACCCGCAGCTGGTTGCGGCCGAGCTTGCGGTACGGCTCGGTGTCGACGATGCCGTTGGCGCGCAGGGCCTTGGCGATCGCGGCGGCGTCGATGTCGTCGTTGAAGTCGATCGTGCCGATGACCGCCGAGCGCTTGGCCGGGTCGGCGACGAACGGGGTGGCGTACTTGGACTCCTCGGCCCAGCCGTAGAGGGTGCGCGCGGAGGTGGCGGTGCGGCGGACCGCCCAGTCCAGCCCGCCCTGGCCGTTGAGCCACTCCAGCTGCTCGTTGAGCAGGAAGAGGGTGGAGAGGGACGGAGTGTTGTACGTCTGGTTCTTGCGGGAGTTGTCGATCGCCGTCGGCAGCGAGAAGAACTCCGGGATGTGGCGGCCGGACGCGTGGATGCGCTCGGCGCGCTCGATCGCGGCGGGGGAGAAGACGCCGAGCCACAAACCGCCGTCGGAGGCGAAGGACTTCTGCGGGGCGAAGTAGTAGACGTCGGTCTCCGCGATGTCGACGGGCAGACCGCCGGCGCCGGAGGTGGCGTCCACCAGGACGAGCGAGCCGGCGTCGGCGCCCTTGACGCGCCGGATGGGCGCGGCGACACCGGTCGAGGTCTCGTTGTGGGTGAAGGCGTAGACGTCCACGCCCTCCTCGGCCCGCGGCTCGGGGTGGTCGCCCGGGTCGGCGGAGATGACGGTGGGTTCGGCCAGCCACGGCGCCAGCTTGGCGGCCTTGGCGAACTTGGAGGAGAACTCGCCGAACGACAGGTGCTGGGACTTGTTCTCGATCAAACCGTGCGTCGCGATGTCCCAGAACGCGGTGGAACCGCCGTTGCCGAGGACGACCTCGTAGCCCTCGGGCAGCTGGAACAGCTCGTGGATGCCCTCGCGCACCTTGCCGACCAGGTTCTTGACCGGGGGCTGGCGGTGGGACGTACCGAGAAGGGAGGAACCGGTGGCGGCCAGGGCGCCGAGCGCCTCCGTACGCACCTTGGAGGGGCCCGCGCCGAAGCGTCCGTCGGCGGGCTTGATGTCAGCGGGAATCTGGATATCAGCCACGGAGGAAGCCTAATCCGTCGCGGTGGGCGGTTCCGCGGCGCGTCCACCGGATGAGATGACGGAGAGTCGTGCGGTGAGACGGGGCCGGTGCGGGAGGTTTCTCGGCGTCTCGTCCTACGGGCCCGTCCCGTCGCCCCCGTAGATCTCGCCGATACCGGCCGCCGCCCGTGCCAGCACCCGGCGGGCCTCCGGCGGGGCCAGGACCTCCAGCAAGTCGCTGAACTGGAGGAGCTGGCGGACGGCGTCGATCACGGGATAGGCCAGGTCCAGGACCGCCCAGCCGTCGTCGGCCGCATCCGACCGCGGCGGGCCGGTCAGCGCCGGTCCCAGGATCCGCACGGCCATATCCAGCCGGTCGCGGCGGATCCGGGCGGTCACTTCGACGCCCGCGGGCCGCTCCTCCACCTCGCGGCGCAGCTGCTGCCACACCTCGGCCAGCTCCACGCCGGGGCGGCGGCGCACCGGGGCGTCGGTGAGGGCCACGGAAGCCACCCGGTCGGCCCGGAAGAGCCGCGGCCGCCCGCGCCGGTCGGCGACGAGGTACCAGGTCCCGGCCTTGGCGACGAGCCCGTACGGGTCGACGGTGTAGGTGCGCAGACGGGTCTCGCCGCTGTGGCGGTAGCGGAGGCGCAGCCGGAGGTCGGTGAAGACGGCGGTGTGCAGATCGCCGAGGTCGACGGCGGCGCGCGGGCCGGACATCCACCGGTCCGGGTCGACCAGGATGCGGCGACCGGTCAGTTCCGCGGCGGGGCGGTGCGGCGCGGGCAGCGCCGCCATCACCTTGCGCAGCGCCGAGCCGAGAGCGTCGTCCAGCCCGAGCGCGGTGTGCGCGCCCTGCGCGGCCAGCACGAACAGGGCCCGCGCCTCGTCGGTGGTCAGCCCGGTGACGTCCGTACGGAAGCCGGGCAGCAGCGCGATCCCGCCGTGCCGGCCGCGCTCGGCGTAGACCGGCACCCCGGCCGCCGACAGCGACTCGACATCGCGGTAGACGGTGCGGGTGGAGACCTCCAGCCGCCGGGCGAGCTCCGAGGCCGGGACCCGGCCGCGGGTCTGGAGGAGCAGCAGGATCGAGAGCAGACGGTCCGACTTCACAACCGGTTTATAGCGGACGCGAATATATGACGCCAGGTGTCAAGTTATTGCCGGAGAGTGCGGCGCATGGAGATCAACGACTTCACCGACCTCACCGACCTCGCCCCGACCGGCCGCGCTTCCGCTCTCGACCCCGCCGCCCTGTCCGCCCTCGTACGGAAGGTCCACGGCCCCGTCCTGCTGCCCGGCGACGACGGCTACGACGCCGAACGCTCCGGCTTCCAGACCGCCCACCGCCACCGCCCGGCCGTCATCGTCGGTGCGGCGCACGCCGACGACGTGGTCGCCGCCGTCGCCTTCGCCCGCGCCCACGGCCTCCCGGTCGCCGTCCAGGCCACCGGCCACGGCCTGTCCGCGGCCACCGACGGGGGACTGCTGATCAGCACCCGGCGGATGTCCGGCGTCCGGGTCGATGCGGCGGCCCGCACCGCCCGGGTCGCGGCCGGCGTGGTGTGGGGCCAGGTCATCGAGGCGGCCGCCCCGTACGGCCTGGCCCCGCTCAACGGCTCCTCCCCGGGCGTCGGCGTCGTCTCCTACACCCTCGGCGGCGGCGTCGGAATCCTGGCCCGTACGCACGGATTCGCCGCCGACCACGTCCGCTCCGTCGACCTGGTCACCGCCGACGCCCGCCACCTCCACCTCACCCCCGACACCGACCCCGAGCTGTTCCGCGCGCTGCTCGGCGGCGGCCACGGCCTGGGGGTGGTCACCGCCATGGAGTTCGCGCTGGTGCCGGTGACGCGGCTGTACGGCGGGCAGCTGGTGTTCGACGGCGAGCGGATCGACGAGGCGCTGGCCGCCTACCTCCGCTGGACCGAGACCGTCCCCGACGAGCTGACGTCCTCGGTCGCGCTGATCGCCTACCCCGACATCCCCCAGCTGCCCGCCCCGTTGCGCGGCCGCTACCTCGCCCAGATCCGTATCGCCTACACCGGCAGTGCCGCGGACGGCGAGCGCCTGGTGGCGCCGCTGCGCGCGGTGGGCCCGCGGGTCAGCGACGATCTGCGCGAGATGCCGTACGCCGCATCCCACACCATCCACCGCGACCCCAGCGATCCGCACGCCTACCACGGGGACAACGCCCTGCTCACCGGGCTGGACGCGGCGGCGCTGCGCCGGGTCGCCGCGCTCACCGGCCCGCAGGCGCCGACGATGGTCGTCGTCCAGCTCAACCACCTCGGCGGCGCGATGGCCACCGGGACCGGCGCCGTCGGCCACCGCGACGCCCGCTATGCGCTCCGGCTGCTGTCGCCCCTGGACGGGACGAACCCGGCGGCCGTACGGGCCCTGCACGCCGAGGCGTTCGCGGTCGTCGAGCCCTGGAGCCTGGGCCGCAGCGTGAACTTCCTCTTCGGCGGGCACGCGGACCGGCCGGACGCGGCAGAGGTGGCGCGCAGCGTGCACGACGCCCGCGAACACCGTCGGCTGGCCGCGCTGAAGGCCCGCCACGACCCGGAGAACGTCTTCCGCTTCCATCCGGCCGCGGCCGCCACGCCGGTGCCCGAACCGGCCGTCGCATGACCGCGCCCCAGTGGGCAGGCTTGGGGACATGGCTGAGCGCAACGAGACCGAGCAGCGGCAACTGGAGCAGGAACTGACGGCGGCGGTGCGCGGCGAGGTCTCGTTCGCCGCCGCCGACCGGGCGCTGATGACGATGGACGCGTCCAACTACCGCAGGGTGCCCGAGGCGGTGGTCGCTCCCCGGGACGCCGAGGACGTCGCGGCGGCGCTGCGGGTGTGCCGGGAGCACGGCGTCCCGGTCGTGCCGCGCGGCGGCGGGACCAGCATTGCCGGGCAGGCGACCGGCACCGGCGTGGTCCTCGACTTCACCCGCCATATGCGCCGCATCGCCTCGCTGGACCCCGAAACCCGTACCGCCGTCGTCCAGCCGGGCGTCATCCTGGACGACCTGAGGGCCGCCGCGGCCCCCCACGGCCTGACCTTCGGCCCCGACCCCTCCACCCACAGCCGCTGCACCCTCGGCGGCATGATCGGCAACAACTCCTGCGGCTCCCACTCCGTGGCCTGGGGCACCACCGCCGACAACGTCCGCGCACTGGACCTGCTGACCTACGGCGGCGAGCGGGTACGGGCCGGCCGCGGCACCGACCCCACCGGCGCCCCCGCGGGCCTGCCGCCCCGCCTCCGCGACGGCGTCAAGGCCCTGGTGGACGCGGAGTTGGCGCTGCTGCGTACCGGCTATCCCCACGACCTGCCCCGCCGGATCTCCGGCTACGCCCTGGACGCCCTGCTCCCGGAGGCCGGCACCGACCTCGCCCGCGCCCTCACCGGCAGCGAGGGCACCCTCGGCGTGCTGACCGAAGCGACCGTACGGCTGGTGGAGACCCCGGCGGCCCGGGTGCTCGCCGTCCTCGCCTACCCCGACGAGAGTGCGGCGGCCGAGGCCGCCCACACCCTGCTGCCGCATCACCCGATGACGGTCGAGGGCATGGCCGCCGACCTGGTGGGCGCCGCCACCGGGCTGCCCAAGGGCGGCGCCTGGCTGTTCGTGGAGATGGGCGGCGAGAGCCCCCGGGAGGCCACCGCCCGCGCCGAGGCGCTGTGCCGGGCCGCGGCGGACGGCACCACCGACCATGCCCTGGTCACCGACCCGGCGGGCCAGCGGGCCCTGTGGCGCATCCGGGAGGACGCGTCCGGGACGGCGACCCGGCTGACGGACGGGTCCGAAGCCTGGCCCGGCTGGGAGGACTGCGCCGTCCCGCCCGCTCAACTCGGGCCCTATCTACGGGACTTCCGCGCCCTCCTGGTCCAGCACGGCCTGCGCGGCACCCCCTACGGCCACTTCGGCGACGGCTGCATCCACATCCGTATCGACTTCGACCTCCTCACCGCCCCCGGCATCCGCCGCTTCCGCGACTTCTCCCGCGACCTCGCCGACCTGGTCGTCTCCCACGGCGGCTCCCTCTCCGGCGAACACGGCGACGGCCAGGCCCGCGCCGAACTCCTGCCCGCGATGTACGGACGGGAACTGGTCGATCTGTTCGGACGTTTCAAGGACGTCTGGGACCCGGCGGGCGGCCTCAACCCCGGCATGCTCGTCCGCCCCGCCCGCCTCGACGACAACCTCCGCTTCGACGTGCTGCCCAGGCGCCCCGTCCCGGTCGAATTCGGCTATCCGCACGACAACGGCGACTTCACGGCGGCCGTGCGGCGCTGCGTCGGCGTGGCCAAATGCCGGGTGCCCGAGTCGAGTTCGTCCTCTCCGGACGTCATGTGCCCGTCCTTCCGCGCCACCGGCGAGGAGCAGCACTCCACCCGTGGCCGGGCCCGCCTGCTGCACGAGATGCTGGCCGGCGAGGTGATCACCGACGGCTGGCGCTCGCCCGAGGTACGCGACGCCCTCGACCTGTGCCTGTCCTGCAAGGGCTGCCGCAGCGACTGCCCCGTGGGCGTCGACATGGCCACCTACAAGGCGGAATTCCTCCACCACCACTACGCGGGCCGCCTGCGCCCCGCCGCCCACTACTCCATGGGCCGCCTGCCCCAATGGCTGCACACCGCCGCCCCGGCCGCCCCGGCCCTCAACCTGCTCGCCCGCAGCCCCGCGGCCGCCGTCGCCAAACGCCTCGCCGGGATCGCCGCCGAGCGCACCATTCCGCCGCTGGCCGTGGAGCCGTTCACCCGCTGGTGGTGGCGCCGCGGGGCCCCGACGGCCGGCCGCACCGTGATCCTCTGGCCCGACACCTTCACCAACTTCCTCGCCCCCGAGGTGGGCCGCGCGGCGGTACGCGTCCTGGAGGCGGCCGGCCTGCGCCCCCTCCTCCCCCCGACCGCACCCCTGCGCCGCACCGGCCTCCTGCCCCGCCGCCACCGCCCCCTGTGCTGCGGCCTCACCTACGTCTCCACCGGCCAGCTCGACCGCGCCCGCGCCGTGATGCGCCGTACGGTCGACGTCCTGTCGCCCCTGCTCCGGGACGGCCACCCCCTCGTCGTCCTCGAACCCAGCTGCGCCGCCGCCCTGCGCACCGACCTCCCCGAACTCCTCTCCGGTGATCCCCGCGCCGCCACCGTGGCCTCCTCCGTCCTGACCTTCGCCGAGGCCCTGGTCACCCTCGCCCCCGACTGGCAGCCGCCCCGCATCGACCGCCCGGTCACCGGCCAGACCCACTGCCACCAGCACGCGGTCCTCGGCGACGCCGCCGACCGCCACCTCCGCGAACGGGCCGGTCTGACCGGGCAGTTGCAGGGCGGCTGCTGCGGCCTGGCCGGCAACTTCGGCTTCGAACGCGGCCATTACGACGTCTCCGTGGCCTGCGCGGAGGACCGGCTGCTGCCTGCCGTACGGGAGTCGGGGCCCGAGACGGAGATCCTCGCGGATGGCTTCTCCTGCCGTACGCAGCTGGAGCAGTTGGGGCAGGCCGGGCAGTTGGGGGGACGTCGGGGGCGGCATGTGGCGGAGGTGCTGGCGGAGGCGCTGGGAAATGCGCCGGAAAATGCAGCGAGCGGTAATTCCGGTTCCGGTGCTGGTGCCGGTGCCGGTGCCGGGGAGACGCCCTCCGCCTGAGACAGAGAACATTACCTCTGAACATTCCCTCTGCTTAAACAGGGATCAGCAGATCTGCTGGGGCAGATCTGCTGAGGTGAATAATTCCGAAGCCGGGCGGCAGTGAATTCAGTTACCGGGTGAGCAGATGGGTGGATGAGCGGGTGCGGGAGGCCAGGCGAAGGGGGAAGTGCACGGGCATATCACCCTCCTCGTCCGCCCGGCCGCGAGCCCGCTCGGGATGCATGGATCACAGGCAGAGGATGCTGAGCAGACCGGCGTTGCAGTCTCCGCCGCCCCAGTCGCCGCCGAACGGCTTCGAATGGTCAACTGCGGCCTTGGCGGGCGCCGTCGCGGCCTCGGCGGATGCGGCGGTCGCCGTCCCTGTCGCAAGGGCGATCCCCAGGGCCGCGCTCACCGCGAGTATTCGAGAAACGGATTTCTTCGGGCGCTTCTGGTGCTTCTGGTGTGTGGTGTTCATGGAATCACCTTGCACGCCCGGGTGTCCCGTTTCGCCCCGAACGGGGCCGATCGGGTGACACACAGGAATCCGGCACCTGCGTCATGCGGCGTCCGGTTCGCGTGCCCCGCTTTCCGTATTACGCACTGGGCCGCTGATTTCGTCCCCCTGTTCTGCCCTGCCCTGCCCCTGAAACCAGTGACGCGAATCCAGCGCCGCGCGTACGTACGGCATGGGGGCGCCGAAGCCGGCGCCACCGCGCACTGATGCGCGAGGGGGCGCGAACCACGGCGGTGACATCAACTACCCGCCCGAACAAGGTGATTGACCCTATGAGACGACGCGGGCGTGGGAAGACTGGCGGGTCGAAGCCGTTCCGATCCGACGAGGGTGAGTCATGCCAAGGATGCTCACGGGCACTGGCCGCGTAACCGTCTTCCCGCTGCTGCATCTGTGGCCGGACATCTATGGGGCCGTCGCGTACACCACGACAGGTCATTTCGGCGTCGAGGCCGTGGTGGGCTACGTCCCCGTCCCGGAGGTGCCGGATATCCATCTCATGGACGCGGCGGCGCGCCACACCGCGCACACCACCGAGTGGGTGCTGTGCACCGGCTGGAGCAGCCGTGTCGTGCCCAAGCCGGGAACACTGGACCTCCGGGACACGGAATGGGCGCTGGAGGTCGACGGAAGCAGTAAGCCGGAGAAGGTGGTCTACGGGCACCAGCAGCTGCACGTGGGCCGGATGACCCTCAAGGACCCGGAGATCATGCCGCGGGTGCGCGGCCTTCTTGAGGCGCGGATGGGCGATCTGGCCACCGTCTAGGCCGCGTTGGGGCGCGACCTGCCTTCCTCCTTGCTGCTCCGCACGCGGCGGTTGAACTCCGCCCAAGCGGGGCGGTGTTGCCCGCCGGGGTCGGAGGCGCAGGCGAGCCGACCACGTCGCCCGCCGTGGCGGCCGTGACCCGGCCGGATATCGGTCCCCTGTCCATGAGATCCCCTTCCCGCATTAGATAGCGATGCTATCCATGCTTGAGTAGTATCGCTATCCAAGGGGAAGGTGCACGAGCATGCGGCTGGCGGAGCTGAGCGAGCGCAGCGGTGTGTCCACCGCCACGATCAAGTACTACCTGCGCGAAGGACTGCTCCAGCCCGGGCGGCGGGTCTCCGCCACCCAGGCCGAGTACGGGGAGGACCACCTGCGGCGGCTGCGTCTGGTGCGGGCGCTGATCCAGATCGGCGGGGTTCCGGTGGCCGCCGCACGCGAGGTGATCGCCGCCGCGGAGGACGAGTCGCTCGACCACCACCTGCGGCTGGGTGCGGCGACCCGAGCGCTGCCCTGCGCCGAGGCGCCGGCCGAGGACGACCCGGCGGTGGTGACCGCCCGCCGCTCGGTGGAGGCGCTGCTGGAGCGGCTGGGCTGGTCCTCCGATCGCGGCCTGGACATGCTCAATCCAGCCCACCGGCGCCTCCTCGACTCGGTTGCCGCACTGGCTCGGCTCGGCTACCCCTGCGACACCGAGCAATTGCTGCCGTACGGGCAGCTGGCGGCGCAACTGGCCGTCACCGACCTGGACATGGTCGAGGAGCAGCCCACCCCGAGCGGCCAGATCGAGGCGGCCGTCGCGCTGACGGTGCTGTACGAACCGGTGCTGCTGAGCCTGCGCCGCATGGCCCACGCGGAGGAGTCGGCCCGGCGGTTCTGAGGGGTTTTGGTCCCGCCCGCGACGACCCCGCCGCCTTCCCGGCACTTCAAGGGCGAGCCGAATCCCTTTCGTGTGTTCAATAGCGGGATGGTGAGCAACCGAGCTGCCTTCGGGCTCGGTTGATGACGTTCTGAGCCTCGGCGCCGCATGCCGCTGACTCGCGGAGGGTGTGCCATACCTTCAGATACGTGTCGATGCTGTCCGCGTCTTCCAGCCAATACTCCGCGTGCCATTCCTCTACGGTCGCGACCCGGTCGTCCAGGATGTAAAAGTCGTTGCCTGGAGAGATGTCCAGCGCGGCGTGCAACGGCACGATACCCAGCTCGACCGAGTCGAGATTCATGACGCCGAGGAGACGGTCAAGCTGGGCGGCGAGTACGACGGGTGGGCAGATCCGTGCGAGAAGGGCCGCTTCCCACATGATGACGCGGAATTTTCGCCCCGGCTTATGCAACAGTTCTTGTCGCTTCAGCCTTGCTTGTACCGCATCCTCCGTGTCTCGTGGAGAGCCGTGGAGTTGCGCGCATTGCTTGAGTACATGGCGCGCGTAGTCAGCCGTCTGGAACATGCCATTGATGATGGACGATTCCCAGCTGTGGATGACCGTGCTCCGCGCGACTTCTGCGTTCCAGCCGTCTTGCACGGGACGGAGTCCGGTCGCGAGTTGCTGTTTCCATGGTCGGATCCGGGGCGCAGGGACAGGCTGGGGCATCGCGGCTTCCTCTTTTCAGTGCGGGCCGATTGCGTGCCGGGCGCGACTGATGATGTGGTGCGCTTCCGCTCCGTAAACGGCGGACTTGTGCAGGGTCTGCCACGTGCGGAGGTAGGTCGCGACGCTGTCGGGGTCGTCAATCCAGAGTTCTGCATGCCATGTCTCGACGACGGCAAGGCGCTCGTCATAGAGCACGAACCCGCTCGCCGGAGGGATCTTCACCGGAGCAGCGAGCGGAACGATCCCTAGTTCCACGGTATCCATCCCGACGGCGCCGGCGACCCGGTCCAGCTGGACGGCGAGTATTGACGGCGGGCAGATCAGTGAATAGAGCGCCGCCTCCCACATCAGGATGTGGTACTTCTTGCGGTGATCGTAAATCCCTTGTTGGCGTTGCATCCGTGCGCGTACCGCGTCTTCGATGTCTTTCGGAGACCGGTGGAGTTCTGCATAGCAGTTGAATACATGGCGCGCATAGTCAGGTGTCTGGAGGAGTCCGACTATCATCGCGTTTTGCCAGCCGTGAACCACGGTGGAATCTGCGTGCTGTCTGTTGTGAATCTCCTGCACCGGCTTGTGACCTGAGGAGAGTTGCCGGCGCCAAGACCGTTGGTGTGACTCTATTCCATGAAGCAGTGATCGGAGTTCGCCAAAGGCTTCGGGCTGATCGGTCGCTTCGGCCCATTGCTGCAAGTCATCGAGCGTGGCTGTCTGTCGACCGCGTTCCAGTTTGCTGACCTTGGACTGTGGCCAGCCGAGACGTTCGGCCAACTGCGTGCCGGTGAGCCGACCCCCAGGGCGCGAGGTACGGAGTTCGCGAAGCCGGGCCCCGAGGCCGGCCCGCGCCTGCTGGAAGTCGGTCACCGGATCACGCTCGCTACTCCTCTGCGGTCAGCTGTGCCGCAAACTGCTGGAAGGGAACGGCGTGGTGCCACGCCGCGTCGCGTACCTGGGCGTACCTGAGCACCTCTGCGGGCTCCGTGATGAGCTCGACGTCGACCAGGTTGTCATCGTCGTCGAAGTTGAGCAGTGCGACGAGTCGCGAGTCGAAGATCCAGAAGTCCTCTGCCGGCAGCTGAAGGCGCTCGGCATCCGCGCGCCACAGATTGCGGATGTCCTCACCGACCGCGCTGTTCCGCTTCGCGTTGTCGAGGAGGTAGAGCTGCCCCGTCGTCGGCGGGTTGTCGACGATCCGGACACGTTCGAAGCGCTTGCCAAGGGCGGACTGTGCGCGGCGATTGGCGCACCACTCCGCGTCTAGACCGTCCCACACCACGGGCTCACCCCTGGTGAACTGGGCGTATGTCGCGGTGCTTTCATCGCTTGCGTAGCGGCTCCGTGCTTCGAGCCGCCATGCGGTGTGTTCGAGGGAGGTAAAGAGCCGTCCGAAGGCATCCAGGTCGATGATCTTCGGCACGCGGGTGACCTCCTTGGGGCCGAAGTCGACGAGCAGTTCACGGGGCACCACGATCGGTGTCTCTCCCGGGGAGAGGTGCTGAAGTCGTGCGAGGTCGTCGGGGTCGGTGAGCTGCGGGCCGTGCACGATGATCTCTCCGCTGTCGAGATCTTCGTGAAACGACGGGCAGCCGTCCACCCCGCTGCCCGTGCCGTTGAAGCGCAGTCGTCGCGCCATGATCTGCCCCCTTCGTAGGGCTCTTGAGATCAGCATCGCGTTCCGCCTCACGGCTCAGCCAGGGGTTCGGCCTCACAACATGAGAATGGCAGAGAATACTCGAACAGGCTTCGAGAATATTGGAGAATATTTAGCGCCTCTCGCATCTCGTACTCCCTAGCGTCCTGCCTATGAGCGAACTGAACCAACGTGGATGGGCAGACCCCGTAGATGCCGCCGAGTCCCTGCACGCCGCGCTGACCACCGTCGGGATCGTCCTGCCCTCACTGGCACCTGACGATGCGTCGCCCGAGCTGCGGCTGGTCGAGCTGGGGCGGGTCCGGGCGGATGTTGCCCTTGAGCTGGCCGATGTGATCCGGCGGGCGGAGCACGGGATGAGCGCTCGGCAGCAGTCCGGCGTGCCGGAGGCCAGCGGCGGCAGGCCCTGAAGCGCGCCGAACACGCGGAACGACCGACCTCACTGTGCTCATTGCCTGTGAGGAAGCACGAGACAGAGCCGTGAACAGAGCGCGAAGACTCCCGCCCCGGCCGTCATTCCCTGGCAGGACACGGCCGGAGCGGGCGGGCCCACAAGGGGCCCTCGCACGTGCACGACGGTGCGCGGACCGACCGCGCGCCGACACAGCACCGAGGAGTTCACCATGCGATATCGCCCGGACCCGGTCAAGTACGGCGGGGATGAGGACGACGGCGACAGTGGCGGTCAGAGCGGAGGGTGCGGCGACGGCGATGGGTGTGGTCGCCGGTAGTGCCTGAATCGGGGCGGCCTGCGGCCTGCGGCCTGCGGCCTGCGTGCTGTGGGCGCGCGGGCCGCCCCCGTGAACTCGACGGACTGGTCGTTCAGTTGGGACGGAAGAGGGAGAAGGGGCGGCATGCGGCATCACCACGCCTACCTCTGGCTCGGGCACGGCGATGTCCTCGTGAGACCGGGCGATGCTCACCGGAGGCCGAACCACCCGGAGTTCCGCACCGCTCAGGTGATGCCGCTGGAGTGCGCGGACTGGCTGTTGAAGCCGGCCTCCCGGATCGCGGGGACGTTCTACGAGCCGGGGGACGCGGCCAGGTGGTATGCGGGACGGCTTGCCGAGTACGGGGAGCTCTTCGACGGGGCGTATGCGGTGACGCCTTCGTATGGGGAGACCGTACGGGTTCTGTCTGCGGGGGAGGACAGGGTGGGCGGCTGGTGGGTGAGCGGCGGCCGGTTTCTCTCGGTCAGCTTGATCGCCTGTAGTCCGCACCGGGTGCGTCCGGTGTATGGGTGTCCGCTGCGGGAGACCCCATGACCTCCCGCGCCAGCCGGACCAGGTCCGGGATCCGCGGATGGCCCGGCCCCTCGCGCCAGGCGAGGAGTACGGGGACGGGTGGGGCGTCGGTGAGGGGGATGTAGGTCAGGGCGGGGTGGGGGTGCATGCCGGGGGTGGCGGAGGTGGTGACGCCGATGGCGCGGCCGGCGGTGATGGTGGCGATCCAGTCGTCGGTGTTGCCGATGGGGAGCGTGGCGGCGGGGCGGGCCTCGGGTGGCCAGAGGTCGAGGGTGGTGGTGCCGGAGACCGTGTTCAGGGCGAGGGTGCGGTCGGCCAGGTCGGTGAGGGTGAGGGTGCGGCGGCGGGCCAGGGGGTCGTCGGCGGGGAGGCCGGCGACGCGGGGTTCGGTGGTGAGCTGCGCGGTGCGCAGGCCGGGGGTGCGGACCTCGCCGCGGAGCAGGGCCGCGTCCACATCGCCGCGGGCCAGGCCCGCCGTGCGGTCGTCGATGCGGAGGAGCTCCAGCGGGGTCTCCGGGTACTCCTCGTGCCAGCGGCGCAGCAGGGCGGGGGTCCTGGCACCGGCGGCCGACCAGGCGTGGCCCAGGCGGAGCGGCCAGGTGGTGTCGTGAGGGTGGGCGAGCGCGCGGTCGAAGGCGGTGACGGCGAGGGCCGCACGGTCGCGGAAGGCGACGCCGTCGGGGGTGAGCGCGAGGTGGTGGGTGGAGCGGTCGACGAGGCGTACGCCCAGTCCCTGTTCCAGCTGGCGCAGGGTACGGGAGACGGCGGGCTGGGTGAGGTGGAGGCGGGCGGCGGCGCGGGTGATGTTGAGCGTGTCGGCGATGGCGAGAAAACAGCGGAAGTGGCGGAGCTCGATGCTCATGCGTGCGGAGCATAACAACGGGGGAAACGGCATTTCACGGACCGGAAGGGCGGGACTTAGCGTGGTGGGGTGAACGCATCGCCCACCGGCCCCGACGGCCGTATATCGGCCGAATCCGGCAGCCCGGCCGCACCCGTCCCCTCCGTCACCCCAGCCGCTTCCGTCGACGCCGTGCCCCAGGGGGACGGCGGGATTCCGCAGCCCGTGCCGCCGTCGCCGGAGGTGCTGACGGCCGAGGCCGCGGCCGGGGCCCCCGGGGCGGCGGGGGCGCGCGGGCGGCTTGCGTCGGTGGCGCTGGTGATCGGCGGCATCGTCTCGTTGCAGTTCGGGGCGTCGGTCGCGGTGATGCTCTTCCCGCGGGCCGGTGCGCTCGGCGTCGTCACGCTGAGGCTGGTCGTCGCCTCGCTGGTGCTGCTGGTCGTCTGCCGGCCGAAGCTGCGAGGGTACTCGCGGGGCGACTGGGGCACGGTGCTGGCCTTCGGGGTGGCTCTGGTGGGCATGAACTCGCTCTTCTACCAGGCGCTCGACCGGATTCCACTGGGGGCGGCGGTCACCCTGGAGTTCCTTGGCCCGCTGATCCTTTCCGTCGCCACCTCGCGGAAGTTGCTGAGCCTGGTGTGGGCGGCGCTGGCGTTGAGCGGCGTGGGGCTGTTGGGGCACGAGGGGCTCGACGGGCTCGATCTCGTCGGCGCGGGGTGCGCGCTGGCGGCCGGCGGGCTGTGGGCCGCGTACATCCTGCTCTCGGCCCGTACGGGGCAGCGCTTCCCGCAGGCGGACGGGCTGGCGCTGGCCATGACGGTCGCGGCGGTGCTCAGCCTGCCGTTCGGCGTCGTCAGTGCCGGGTCGGCGCTGATCGACCCGGTCACCGTGGGGCTCGGCGCGGCCGTCGCGCTGATGTCGTCCGTGCTGCCGTACACCCTGGAGCTGCTCGCCCTGCGCAAGCTGCCGGCCTCCGGCTTCGCGATCATGATGAGCCTGGAGCCGGCCGTGGCGGCGACCGCCGGATTCCTCGTCCTGCACCAGGCGCTGGGCTGGGCCGAGGTGCTGGCCATCGGGCTGGTCGTGGTGGCGAGCGTGGGGGCGGTGCGCAGCGCGGGGGCTAAGGGGTAGGCGGTAGGAGCGACGGCCCCGGCCCCGCCCCGGGCAGAAAATCATGCAGGCATGCTTGATTGTTTCTGCCCCCGCTGCCACCCTCGGAGCGCACCAGCAACAGCACCCGTGTCGCATCGCCTCCGTGTACCCGTACGCGGAGGCCAACGCGCCCTGCCTGCACGGCAGTCGGCGCCCCGAGGGGAGTGTCGCGTGTCCGATCCCGGCGCCGTACTGGCGGACCTCAGGGACGAGAGTGAGGAGCTGGACGCCCTGGTCGCCAAGCTCCCGGCCCAGCGGTGGGCGGTCCCGACACCCGCCGAAGGCTGGACCCTGGCCCATCAGATCGCGCATCTGGCCTGGACCGACCGCAAGGCGCTGCTCGCCGCCACCGACCCGGAGCGCTTCACCCGGGAGGCCGTGCCGGAGGCCCTCGCCGCGCCGCTGACCTTCGTCGACGAGGGGGCCGAGGCCGGGGCGAAGGCGCCGCCCGCCGAGTTGCTCGCCGACTGGCGCACCGGGCGCGAGGCGCTGTGGCGGGCGCTGGAGCGGTGGCCGGCGGACGAGAAACTGCCGTGGTACGGGCCGCCGATGAGCGTGGCGTCGATGGCGTCCGCGCGCCTGATGGAGACCTGGGCGCACGGCCAGGACGTCGCCGATGCGCTCGGAGTGACGCGGATCCCCACCGGCCGGCTGCGGCATATCGCCCGGATCGGCGTCCGCACCAGGAACTTCGCCTTCTCCGTCCATCAACTCGCCCCGCCGGAAGAGGAGTTCCGGGTGGAGCTGCGGGCCCCGGGAGGGCGGGACGTCTGGGCGTACGGGCCGCCGGACGCGGCGCAGCGGGTGACCGGTGACGCGCTGGAGTTCTGTCTGCTGGTGACCCAGCGGGCCGCTCGGGCCGATCTGCCGGGTCTGCGCGCCGAAGGGCCGGACGCGGAGCGGTGGCTGGGCATCGCGCAGGCCTTCGCGGGGCCGCCGGGCACGGGGCGCGCACCCCGGTCCCGGGGCGGCGCGGTATGACCGGCGCCGCGCCGCTGCGCATCGGCAATGCCTCCGGCTTCTACGGGGACCGCTTCGATGCCCTGCGCGAGATGCTCACCGGCGGCCCCCTCGACGTCCTGACCGGCGACTATCTCGCCGAGCTGACCATGCTGATCCTCGGCCGGGAGCGCCTGAAGGACCCCGCTCGCGGCTACGCCCGGACCTTTCTGCGACAGCTGGAGGAGGGACTGGGGCTGGCCGCCGAGCGCGGGGTGCGGATCGTCGCCAATGCCGGTGGTCTGAATCCGGCCGGACTGGCCGAGGCCGTCCGGGAGTTGGCGCAGAAGGTCGGCGTGCGCGTGCGGGTGGCGCATGTCGAGGGGGACGACCTGATCCGGCGGCGGCCGTGGGGCGAGGGCGTGCTGACCGCCCATGCCTATCTGGGCGGCGGGGGGATCGCGGAGTGTCTGCGCGGCGGGGCCGATGTGGTGGTCACCGGACGGGTCACGGACGCGGCGCTGGTCAGCGGGGCCGCGGCGGCGCACTTCGGCTGGCGCGACGACGACTGGGACCGGCTGGCGGGCGCGGTGGTCGCCGGGCACGTCCTGGAGTGCGGCACCCAGGCCACCGGCGGCAACTACGCCTTCTTCGCGGAGAGCGAGGCCCCCGTCCCCGCCCCGTACCGCCCCGGCTTCCCCCTGGCCGAGATCGCCGAGGACGGCACCGCCGTCCTCACCAAACACCCCGGCACCGGCGGCGCGGTCACCACCGGGACGGTCACCGCGCAGCTGCTGTACGAGACGGCCGGTGCGCGCTACCCCGGCCCGGACGTGACGGCCCGCCTCGACACCGTACGGCTCACCCCGGACGGGCCGGACCGGGTCAGGATCGACGGCGTCCGCGGAGAGGCCCCGCCGCCGACCCTCAAGGTGGGGCTGACCCGGCTCGGCGGCTGGCGCAACGAGGTCACCTTCGTGCTGACCGGGCTGGACGTACCGGCCAAGGCCGCGCTGGTCCGGGCGCAGATGGAGGCGGCCCTGGACGCCACCGGCCGCCGCCCCGCCGAGGTGCGCTGGACGCTGGCCCGTACCGACCGGGAGGACGCCGACGTCCAGGAGGAGGCGAGCGCGCTGCTGCGGCTGGTGGTGCGCGACGCCGACCAGGACGCGGTCGGGCGGGCCGTCAGCGGCGCCGCCATCGAGCTGGCACTGGGCAGTTACCCCGGCTTCCATGTCACCGCCCCGCCCGGGAAGGGCGCCCCGTACGGCGTCTTCGAGGCGGTGGCGGTGGACGCGGCCGAGGTGCCGCACACGGCCGTACTCCCGGACGGGACCACCCGGGTCGCCGTCCAACCAGCCACCAGCACAAGGGAGTTGGTGCGCGTGCCCGATCCGGAGATGCCCGCGCCGCTCCCGGCGGGCGCGACCCGCCGCGCCCCCCTCGGCCGGATCGCCGGCGCCCGCAGCGGCGACAAGGGCGGTTCGGCGAACGTCGGCGTATGGGTCCGTACCGAGACGGCCTGGCGCTGGCTGGCCCACACGCTGACCGTCGACCGGCTGCGCGAACTCCTCCCCGAATGCGCGGACCTGCCCATCGACCGCCATGTGCTGCCCGGTCTGCGCGCCCTGAACTTCGTCGTCGACGGACTGCTCGGCGAGGGCGTCGCGGCGCAGGCGCGGTTCGATCCGCAGGCCAAGGCGCTGGGGGAGTGGCTGCGGTCGCGGCATATGGAGATACCGGAGGTTCTGTTGTGACCGTGCTGACCAGTGCGCTCGATGCGACGGATGCCGCGTACGCGGAGCGCCGCGAGGCGATGCTCGGCAAGCTCGCGGAGGTCGAGGCCGCACACGCGGAGGCGGTCGCGGGCGGCGGTGAGAAGTACGTCGCCCGGCACCGTCAACGCGGCAAACTCCTCGCCCGCGAGCGCATCGAACTCCTCCTGGACCCCGACACCCCCTTCCTCGAACTCTCGCCGCTCGCCGCCTGGGGCAGCGATTACGCGGTCGGGGCCTCCCTCGTCACCGGTATCGGCGTGATCGAGGGCGTGGAGTGCCTGATCACGGCCAACGACCCGACGGTAAGGGGCGGGGCCAGCAATCCCTGGACGCTGAAGAAGGCGCTCCGGGCGAACGAGATCGCCTACGCCAACCGGCTGCCGGTGGTCTCGCTCGTGGAATCCGGCGGCGCCGATCTGCCCAGCCAGAAGGAGATCTTCATTCCGGGCGGGGCACTGTTCAAGGACCTCACCCGGCTGTCGGCGGCGGGTATTCCGACCGTGGCCGTGGTCTTCGGTAATTCGACGGCGGGCGGCGCCTACGTCCCCGGCATGTCCGACCACGTCATCATGGTCAAGGAGCGGGCCAAGGTCTTCCTCGGCGGGCCGCCGCTGGTGAAAATGGCGACCGGCGAGGAAAGCGACGACGAATCGCTGGGCGGCGCCGATATGCACGCCCGTACCTCCGGGCTCGCGGACTACTTCGCCCTCGACGAACCGGATGCCCTGCGTCAGGCCCGGCGGGTCGTCGCCCGCCTCAACTGGCGCAAGGCGCACGCAGATCCGGGCTCCGCCGCGCCGCCCGCATACGACGACGAGGAACTGCTGGGCATCGTCCCCGGCGACCTCAAGGCGCCGTTCGATCCCCGCGAGGTCATCGCCCGGATCGTGGACGGCTCCGACTTCGACGAATTCAAACCGCTCTACGGGACGAGCCTGGTCACCGGCTGGGCCGCACTGCACGGCTATCCGGTCGGCATCCTCGCCAATGCGCAGGGCGTGCTCTTCAGCGCCGAATCCCAAAAGGCCGCGCAATTCATCCAGTTGGCGAACCAGCGCGATATTCCTCTGCTCTTCCTCCACAACACCACCGGCTATATGGTCGGCAAGGAGTACGAGCAGGGCGGCATCATCAAACACGGTGCGATGATGATCAACGCGGTGTCGAATTCCACCGTCCCGCATCTGTCCGTCCTGATGGGGGCCTCGTACGGCGCCGGGCACTACGGCATGTGCGGCCGGGCCTACGACCCCCGGTTCCTCTTCGCCTGGCCGAGCGCCAAGTCCGCCGTGATGGGGCCGCAGCAGCTCGCCGGCGTCCTGTCGATCGTCGCCCGGCAGTCCGCCGCCGCCAAGGGGCAGCCGTACGACGAGGACGCGGACGCCGCCCTGCGCGCCATGGTGGAGCAGCAGATCGAGTCCGAATCGCTGCCGATGTTCCTGTCCGGGCGGCTCTACGACGACGGCGTCATCGACCCGCGCGACACCCGTACCGTCCTCGGCCTGTGTCTGTCCGCCGTGCACACCGCGCCGGTCGAGGGCGCGCGGGGCGGCTTCGGCGTCTTCCGGATGTGAGGGATCACGTGCTTTCGACTCTGCTCGTCGCCAACCGCGGCGAAATCGCCCGCCGGATCATCCGCACCTGCCGCGAACTGGGCATCGCCACCGTCGCGGTGTACTCGGACGCGGACGCCGGCGCGCCCCATGTCCACGAGGCCGACACCGCCGTACGGCTTCCCGGGAACACCCCGGCCGAGACCTATCTGCGCGGCGAGGCGCTGGTGGCGGCCGCGCGGGCGGCGGGCGCGGACGCCGTCCACCCCGGCTACGGCTTCCTGTCCGAGAACGCCTCCTTCGCCGCCGCCGTCGCCGGGGCGGGCCTGGTCTGGATCGGGCCGCCGCCCGCGGCCATCGAGGCCATGGCGTCCAAGACGCGGGCCAAGGAGCTGATGGGGGCGGCCGGGGTGCCGCTGCCGGCGCCCGTCGATCCGGCCACCGCCACCGAGGCCGATCTGCCGCTGCTGGTGAAGGCGGCGGCGGGCGGCGGCGGTCGCGGTATGCGCATCGTCACCGAACTGGCCGATCTGCCGGGCGAGTTGAAGGCCGCCGAGGCGGAGGCGACCGCGGCGTTCGGCGACGGCGAGGTCTTCGTCGAGCCGTATGTCGTCGGCGGGCGCCATGTCGAGGTGCAGATCCTCGCCGACGCCCACGGCACGGTCTGGACGCTCGGCACCCGCGACTGCTCCCTCCAGCGACGCCACCAGAAGGTCATCGAGGAGGCCCCCGCCCCCGGGCTGACCGACGCGCTGCGCGAGAGCCTGCACACGGCCGCCGCGCGGGCGGCCCGCGCCATCGAGTACCGGGGCGCGGGCACCGTGGAGTTCCTGGTGACCCGCGACGGCCGGGCGTACTTCCTGGAGATGAACACCCGCCTCCAGGTCGAGCACCCGGTCACCGAGGCCGTCCACCGCCTCGACCTGGTCGCCCTCCAGATACGCATCGCCGAGGGCCGGGCCCTGGACCCCGCACCGCCCGCCCCCGCCGGCCATGCCGTGGAAGCCCGCCTCTACGCCGAGGACCCGGCGGCCGGCTGGCGCCCGCAGACCGGTGTCCTCCACCGGCTGGCCGTGCCCGACGGCGTACGCCTCGACTCCGGCGTCACCGACGGCGACACCGTCACCGTGCACTACGACCCCATGCTGGCCAAGGTCATCGCCTGGGCGCCGACCCGCGACGAGGCGGTCCGCAAACTGGCCGGCGCCCTGGAGCGCACCCGCCTCCACGGGCCCGTCACCAACCGCGACCTGCTCGTCCGCTCCCTGCGCCACCCGGAGTTCGCGGCCGCCACCGGACTGGACACCGGCTTCTACGACCGCAACCTCGCCGCCCTGACCCCGCCCGCCGACCCCGCGGCGGTACGGACGGCCGCCCTGGCCGCGGCCCTCGCCGAGGCGCCGGGCCGCTCCCGCTTCGGCGGCTTCCGCAACGTCCCCTCGGGCCCCCAGCTCAAGACGTACGAGCACGCCGGCACCCCGTACGAGATCCGCTACCGCCTGACCCGCGACGGCCTGCACGCCGAGGACCTCCCCGGCGTCCGGCTGCTCGCCGCGGGCCCCGACCGGGTCGTCCTCGAAGTGGACGGCCTGCGGCGTGCGTTCACCGTCTCCCGCTACGGCGACCGGATCCACGTCGACACCGCGCAGGGCTCCTGCGCCCTGACCGCCCTGCCCCGCTTCCCCGACCCCGCGGCCCGCACCGAACCGGGCTCCCTGCTGGCGCCCATGCCCGGCACCGTGGTCCGGATCGCCGACGGGCTGGCCGAGGGCGCCCGGGTCGAGCCGGGGCAGCCCCTCCTGTGGCTGGAGGCGATGAAGATGGAACACCAGATCACCGCGCCCGCCGCCGGAACCCTCACCTCTCTTCCCGTCCACCCCGGCCGACAGGTCGAGGTGGGCGCGCTGCTGGCCGTCGTCACGGCCTGAACCCGGTGCACCCGCCCGGACCCCTCCCACAGAAGGAGCCACTGTGCGCAACCCTGTGATCGAGAACGAGGAACACCGCGCGCTGCGCGAGGCCGTGGCCGCCCTGGGCCGCCGCTACGGCCGCGACTACTTCGCCACCGTCGTCGACGAGGGCCGGCACACCGACGACCTGTGGGCCGAGGCCGCCAAACTCGGCTACCTCGGCGTCAACCTCCCCGAGGAGTACGGCGGCGGGGGCGGCGGCATCATCGAACTCTCCCTCGTCCTGGAGGAGTTGGGCGCGGCCGGCTGTCCGCTGCTGATGCTGGTCGTCTCGCCCGCCATCTGCGGCACGGTCATCGCCCGCTTCGGCACCGAAAGCCAAAAACGCACCTGGCTGCCGGGCCTGGCCGACGGCTCCCGCAAGATGGCCTTCGGCATCACCGAACCCGACGCCGGATCCAACTCCCACCGCATCACCACCACCGCCCGGCGCGAGGACACGGACTGGATCCTCAACGGCCGCAAGGTGTTCGTCTCCGGCGTCGACATCGCCGATGCCACGCTGATCGTCGGCCGCACGGAGGACGCCCGGACCGGCAGCCTCAAGCCCTGCCTCTTCATCGTGCCCCGCGACACACCGGGCTTCGCGCGCAGCCCGATCCGGATGGAACTGGCCGCCCCGGAGAAGCAGTTCGAGCTCACCCTGGACGAGGTGCGGCTGCCGGCCGACGCCCTGGTCGGCGACGAGGACGCCGGCCTCCTCCAGCTCTTCGCCGGCCTCAACCCCGAGCGCATCATGACCGCCGCGTTCGCCCTCGGCATGGGCCGCTACGCGCTGGACCGGGCCGTCGACTACGCCCGCACCCGCCAGGTCTGGAAGGACCCCATCGGCGCCCACCAGGCCCTCGCCCACCCCCTCGCCCAGGCCCATATCGAACTCGAACTGGCCCGGCTGATGATGCAGAAGGCCGCCCATCTCTACGACGCCGGCGACGACATGGGCGCCGGCGAGGCCGCCAACATGGCCAAATACGCCGCCGCCGAGGCCGCCGTACGCGCCGTCGACCAGGCCGTCCACACCCTCGGCGGCAACGGCCTCACCCACGAATACGGCCTCGCCTCCATGATCACGGCCGCCCGCGTGGCCCGTATCGCCCCCGTCAGCCGCGAGATGATCCTCAACTTCGTCTCGCACCAGTCGCTGGGGCTGCCGAAGTCGTACTGAGGGGAGGCGCCGCCTCGTGCGGCGGCCGGGGGGCCGCGCCGAGCGAGGCGGAGGTCATCGCGTACGTTGCCGACCACCACCGGCAAGAATCTGCGGCGCGCACCGCGCGCCAGGGAAAGGAGCTGGAGCCCCGATGACCGACGTCCCGCCCGCCGCACCGCTCGTCATACGCGCCCACGAGCGAGGCATCACCACCCTCACCCTCGACTCGCCGCACAACCGCAACGCGCTCTCCGCCCGGCTGGTCGCCGAACTCCACCAGGCGCTCGCCGAGGCCGCGGCCGACGACGCCGTGCGGGCCGTCGTACTGACCCACACGGGCACCACCTTCTGCGCCGGGGCGGACCTGTCGGAGGCGACCGCGGGCACGGCGACCGACGGGCCGCTGGGGCTGGCGCGGCTGCTGCGCGCCCTGGTGGAGCTGCCGCTGCCGGTGGTCGCGCGGGTCACCGGGCACGTACGGGCCGGGGGCCTGGGGCTGCTCGGCGCCTGCGATATCGCGGTGGCCGGGCCCGAGGCCACGTTCGCCTTCACCGAGGCGCGGCTCGGACTCGCGCCCGCCGTCATCTCGATGCCGCTGCTGCCCCGGCTCGATGCGCGGGCGGCCGCCCGCTACTACCTCACCGGGGAGCGGTTCGGCCCGGCGGAGGCGGCCCGGATCGGGCTGGTCACGCTGGCGTCGGAGGACGTGGACGCCGGGCTCGGGCCCGTACTGGAGGGCCTGCGCAAGGGCTCGCCGCAGGGCCTGGCCGCATCGAAGAAGCTGGTGACGGCCGAGGTGCTGCGCGCCTTCGACCGCGATACGCAGGCGCTCGCCGAGCAGTCGGCGCGGCTGTTCGGCTCCGCCGAGGCGCGCGAGGGCATGACCGCCTTCCTGGAGCGACGGGCCCCGGCGTGGACGCGCTGACCCCGGCCCGCGGCGGCAAGACGCCCCAGCAGGAACGCAGCCGGGCCACCCGCCTCAGGCTCCTGGAGGCGGCCGTCTCCTGCCTGGCGGAGCGCGGCTGGAGCGGCAGCACGGTCTCGGTCGTGGCCGAACGCGCGGGCGTCTCGCGCGGCGCGGCCCAGCACCATTTCCGTACCCGCGAGGACCTGTTCACCGCTGCCGTCGAGCACGTCGCCGAAAAGCGCCAGGGCGCGCTCAAGGCGGTGGCGCACAATCTGCCGCCGGCCGGGTCGATCGCCCGCACCTGGATCATCGTCGAGGAACTGGTCGGCCTCTACACGGGACCGCTGTTCCGGGCCGCGCTGCACCTGTGGGTCGCGGCCTCCGACGAGGAACAGCTACGCCACCGGGTCACGGCCCTGGAGGCCCGGGTCGGCCGGGAGGCCCACCGCACGGCGGTCGCCCTCCTGGAGGCCGACGAGTCGGCACCGGGCATCCGGGAGACCGTGCAGGGGCTGCTCGACATGGCCCGGGGGCTGGGCCTGGCCAACCTGCTGACGGATGATTCGGCGCGGCGGGATCGGGTGGTCGAGCAGTGGGCCAGGATCATCGATGGCGTGCTACGTCCGTAGGGGTTTCTCCGTACGTTGCCGGGTGCGGCGCCGTTTTTGTTGCGGTGTTTTGTTCCCCGCCTGGCGGCGGGATCGGGGTGGGTTTCGGGGTTGGTCGCCTGGTGTGTGGTGTGGGTGCGGGGCCGGTCTTCCACGACTTCGTCGCTCCAGCCCGGCCCCTCCCGTCCGGTTCGGCGGCCACCCCGGGGTGGGGGTTACCTGGTGGGTTGCCCTGAGTCTTCACCCGGCGGCCGTCGTCGTTTGTACCTTCCTCCCCCTGGCCGGGAGGTCGACGACGGTGGGGAGGCGGCGGGCTGTAGGGACGGAGTCCTGGAGGCCTGACGCCGCACCCACCCCCGGGTGCACACGACCGCGGCGGCCAACCCCACCCCCGCCCGCCGAAGGCGGGCAAAGCGCAACCCCCACGGCGCCGCAGAAAACAACGTGGGGAGAAACCCCTCACCCGCCGAGGCCGTCGAAGCCTTCGATCTCGCGGGGGTTGCGCGCCGCAGGCCCCACGTAGCGGGCCGACGGCCGGACCAGTCGGCCCGTCCGCTTCTGTTCCAGGATGTGCGCACTCCACCCGGCCGTACGGGCGCACGTGAACATCGACGTGAACATGTGCGCCGGCACCTCGGCGAAGTCCAGCGTGATGGCGGCCCAGAACTCGACGTTGGTGGCCAGGACCCGGTCGGGGCGGCGGTTGTGCAGCTCCTCCAGGGCGGCCTTCTCCAGCGCCTCGGCGACCTCGTAGCGCGGGGCGCCCAGCTCCTTGGCGGTGCGCCGCAGCACGCGGGCGCGCGGGTCCTCGGCGCGGTAGACGCGGTGCCCGAAGCCCATCAGCCGCTCGCCGCGGTCCAGCGCCCGCTTGACGTAGGCGGTGGCGTCACCGGTGCGCTCGATCTCCTCGATCATGCCCAGGACGCGGGACGGCGCGCCGCCGTGCAGCGGTCCGGACATCGCCCCGACCGCCCCGGAGAGCGCGGCCGCCACATCCGCGCCGGTGGACGCGATGACGCGGGCGGTGAAGGTGGAGGCGTTCATGCCATGCTCGGCGGCCGAAGTCCAGTAGGCGTCGACGGCCTTGACGTGCTTGGGGTCGGGCTCGCCGCGCCAGCGCTTCATGAAGCGCTCCACGACGGTCTCCGCCTTGTCGATCTCCTTCTGCGGCACCATCGGCAGGCCCTGGCCGCGCGCCGACTGGGCGACGTACGACAGCGCCATCACGGCGGCGCGGGCGAGGTTGTCGCGGGCCTCCGCCTCGTCGATGTCCAGCAGCGGTTTCAGGCCCCAGACGGGCGCGAGCATGGCCAGTGCGGACTGCACGTCGACGCGGATGTCACCCGAGTGCACGGGAATCGGGAACGGCTCGGCCGGCGGCAGACCGGGGTTGAACGCCCCGTCGACCAGCAGGCCCCACACGTTCCCGAAGGACACATGACCCACCAGGTCCTCGATGTCGACGCCGCGATAGCGCAGCGCACCGCCTTCCTTGTCCGGTTCTGCGATCTCCGTCTCGAACGCTACGACTCCTTCAAGTCCGGGTACGAAGTCGGACATCAGGCGGCTCCTCGATGAATGGGGACGGCACTCGGCCGGGGGCCGGATGCCGTGCAGTCGACTCTGGTGCGGGCGCCGTTGCGGTTCCACGGCTGCGCGGGCAGCTCGCGGTCCGCACCGGTCGCCCTGGTGATGCCCCGCCAGGGCAGGGGTCACCCGACGGTGCCGTGCGCGGAGGGTCGGGCCGCGCTCTGACACGGTGCGCTGTGGTGCGTCGGTGTGATGCTCGGGTGTGGTGCGTGGTGCTGGGCCTCTTCAGGGCGCACGGTGCATGGGCGTGCGTCCCTTCAGGCCGGACACGATAGCTCGCGATGTTCACAGGCCACAGTGGGCGGGCCCGCGATTTTGGGGGGTTCGTCACCTGCGCGGTGGGTGACATCCGGCACACCGGTCGATTCGCTGACGAGAGGGTTACGTCCGGTCGACGCCGGGCAGACTTCCGCCCCTTCAGGCTGCCCCGGCCGGACCCGATGCTGCAAGATGAGCCCGTGCACCCTGCCGACGCGCCCTATTACGAGACCCCCGATCCGTCACCCATGCGCGCGCACTACCGCGCCGAGGGACTCGCCGAGGCCGATCTCGCGGCCGATCCCTACGAGCAGTTCGCGCGCTGGTTCAAGGAGGCGGTGGCGGCCGGGCTGCACGAGCCGAATGCGATGGTCGTCTCGACGGTCGGCCCCGACGGGCGCCCGAGCTCAAGGACCGTGCTCCTGAAGGCGTTCACCGGGCGCGGTTTCGTCTTCTACACCAACTACACCAGCCGCAAAGGCCGCGAACTGGCTGAAAACCCCCGCGTCTCGCTGCTCTTCCCCTGGCATCCGCTCGCCCGCCAGGTCATCGTCAGCGGCACCGCTGAGCGCATCGGCCGGGACGAGACCGCCGCCTACTTCCGTACCCGTCCGCACGGCTCCCAACTGGGCGCCTGGGCCAGCGACCAGTCCGCGGTCATCGGCTCGCGCGACGAACTGGAGCGCGCCTACGAGGAGTTGGCCGACCGCTACCCGGAGGGCGAGCAGGTGCCGGCGCCGCCGCACTGGGGCGGCTACCGCGTCGTGGCCGAGGAAGCGGAGTTCTGGCAGGGGCGGCTCAACCGGCTGCACGACCGGCTGCGGTATGTGCCCGCCGAGCCCGGGGAGGGCTGGCGGGTGGAGCGGCTGGCACCCTGAGGCGGCATGCAGACGGCCCACGGACTGGTTCCTCCGCGCTCGGTGGCGCAAAGGGCCGGTCGGACGAACCGGCAGCCCGCGGGCCGGGTGACTGCTGGGATTTGGGCCGGCTGCGCATCTGCAGCATGCGCGGGTCCGGCGCTGCACTTCGGTGAAACGACGGGCCGCTAGCCCGCAGCCACCTCACGCGTCCGGTTCTTGATCATTTCCGGAACCACCTCCCTTCTCGTGTGCTCCACACGTTAGGCAGCCGCATGGTCTCGGACAACCGAATTTCCCGGGCGCAACGATTTCCGTGAATCGGGTGTGTGCTGGGTCACGTTCCAGTTGAATAAGGCCAGGTGCAGCACGTGCGACGGTGATCTTGGCGGCGTTCTTAAGGGGTGCCAGTGACTGCTTCGTCGGCTTCGTCGGCTTCTTCCGCCTCGTCCGCGTCCCCGTCCGACCGCCCCTCACCCGATACGGACGGCCGGGCCCCCGGAGCCGGCCGCCTCGCCGACGACTCCGCGCTGCTCGCCGCCCTCCTGGACGGCATGGACGCCGCCCTCGCCGCCTTCGGGGCCGACGGCACGGTCACCCACTGGAACCGCGAGGCCGAGCGCATCCTGGGCTGGACCGCGGCCGAGGCCGTCGGCCGCAGCGGCCTGGCGGGCTGGGCCGCCCGCAGCGAGGACGCCGAGGAGATCCGTACGGTGCTCGCCGCCGCGCGGCGCTCCCCGGGCCGCCAGGTGGAGGAGTTCGCCCTGCTGACCAAGGACGGCCACCGGGTCCTCGTGCGCACCCAGGTGTCGGCCGTCCGCGGGCCCGGGGGCCGGGCGGGCGGGGTCTACTGCGCCTTCAGCGAGGTGCACGCCCAGCTCGACCTGGAGCGGTCCATCGCGCTCAGCGAGGCGCTCTTCGACGACGGATCGTGGGGCGTGGTCCTGGTGGACGCCGATCTGCGGCTCGCCCTGCTGAACGCCCCCGCCGCCCGTGCCCTGGGGGTGGGCCGTACGGCGCTGCTGGGCTGCCCCCTGGGCGATCTGCTGACACAGGGCGTGGAGGAGGTGGAGGGCGCGCTCCAGCACGTCCTCGCCGAGGGTGCGCCGCCGGCGGCCGCCGAGCTGTGGGTGACGCTGCGCTCCGAGGAGGTCGAAGCGCCGCGCCGGTGCTGGCGCAGCGGCTTCGTCCGGCTGGCCTCGCCGCTGGCCGAGGAGCCGGTGCCGCTCGGCGTCGCCTGGCTCTTCCAGGACGTGACCGACGCCAAACGGGCCGAACAGGACGGCTCCCTGCTGCGCTTCCGCGCCCACCAGCTGCACCGCGCCGGCCGGGCGGCCGCCGAGTGCCCGGACCCGTGCGAGGCCGCCGCCGTCCACCTGGACTTCGCGCTGGCCGGTTTCGCCGATCACGGTCTGGTCGACCTCGCCCCGGTGCCCGCGCCGGCCCCGTGCGGGGCGCTCGACGAGGCCGCGGACGACGGTGACGGCTGCGATCCGACGGCCGCGCCCAGGGCCGTGCAGGCGCCGCGGCTGGTGCGGGCGCTGGCCTCTCCGGCCGGGGCGCCGGGCCCGGCCGAGGCGTTCGCGGCGACCGGTATCCCGATGGCGTATCCGCCGGGCCATCCGGCGGCCCAGGCCTACGAGCGGCGCGGTTCGGTGCGCACCAGCGCGGGCCCGCACGCGGCCGAAGGCTGGGCGGCCGCCCGCAAATGGCCGGACGGCACGGTGCACGGGCTGTGCGTGGTGCTGCGCAGCCGCGGCCGCACGCTGGGCGTCGCCACCTTCCTGCGGGCGCCCGCGCGCCGCCCGTTCGACCGCGCGGACGCGGACTACGCCGAGGAGGTCGCGGCCCGGATCGCCGCGGCGCTGGACCTGGCGGGGGCGACGGGCGGCTGACGGGCCGGGGCCTATCGGGGCCGTACCGGGGCCGTACCGGGACGGCACCGGTGCGCACCGGTGCCGTCCCGGCGGGCGTCACTCCCAGAAGATGCGGTCCGCGTACGCGGCGATCACCCGGGCGTTCCACTCATGCCCGCCGTCGACGTTCCCCGACCGCAGCAGCGGCGGTTCGACGCCCCGTTCGGCCAGCGCTCCCGCGGCGGTGGCCACCATGGCCTGCATGATCGCGCTGGTGACGACCGTGGAGGCCGGGGCGAACGGCGCGTCGATGCCCGGTGCGGTCAACTCCGCGTCGCCGACCGTGATCGCGCTGTCCAGGACGAGGTCGCAGTGGTCCTTGAGGAAGCCGCCCGAGGCATGCCGGGACGTCGTCTTCGCCGCGTACGCCACCGAGGTCACGCCGATGACCCTGATGCCGCGCTCCCGTGCGCTCATCGCCATCTCGACCGGCAGCGCATTGCGCCCGGACAGCGAGACGATCACCAGGACGTCGCCGGCCTCCAGCGGGCTGGTGTCCAGGACGGCCGCGGCGAGCCCGTCCACCCGCTCCAGGGCGCTGCCGAGCGTGGCGGGCCGTACGTCCACGCCGACGACCCCGGGGACGCACAGCAGATTCATCACCGCCAGGCCGCCCGCCCGGTAGACGGTGTCCTGGGCGGGCAGCGAGGAGTGCCCGGCGCCGAAGGAGAACACCCGCCCGCCCGCCTCGACGGTGTCGGCGATCAGCCGCCCCGCCGCGGTGATCGCGCCGCCGCTGTCCTCCCGCACCCGCCGCAGCAGCGCAATCGCCGCATCGAAGTACTCCCCGGCCAGGTGGTCGCTCCGGTCGGTGTCGGCCATTGCCGCGGTCCCCTCTCGATCGCCCCGGATCCTTGCGCAGCCGCACACGGCACGCTCCGCGGCGGCTCGGTCGGTCGGTGCGCCGGGCGCGGCAGTCGTGGCGCGGATCACGGTGGGGTCCGGACCGGCACGCTGTCAACACGGGGGCATCCGGTGTGCCGCGTCCTTCGTCGTATGAGGCCGGTGTACGAGTCCGGTGTACGGACGAGGCGCCCCCGTTGTCGGTGGGATGCGTCAGAATTGAGTCCAGGGCCACCGCACGACACATGAGGGGCACGCATGTCCGGACTGATCGACACCACGGAGATGTATCTCCGCACCATCCTCGAACTGGAAGAGGAAGGTGTGGTCCCCATGCGCGCCCGCATCGCGGAGCGGCTCGAACAGAGCGGCCCCACGGTCAGCCAGACCGTGGCGCGCATGGAGCGAGACGGCCTGCTGACGGTCGCGGGCGACCGTCATCTGGAGCTGACGGAAGAGGGCCGACGGCTTGCGACGCGGGTGATGCGCAAGCACCGCCTCGCCGAGTGCCTGCTCGTCGACGTCATCGGGCTGGAGTGGGAGCAGGTGCACGCCGAGGCCTGCCGCTGGGAGCACGTGATGAGCGAGGCGGTCGAGCGCCGCGTCGTGGAACTGCTGCGGCACCCGACGGAATCGCCGTACGGCAACCCCATCCCGGGCCTGGAGGAGCTGGGCGAGAAGTCCGAGGCCGACCCGTTCCTGGACGCCGGCATGGTGAGCCTGATGGATCTGGACCCGGGGGCCGACGGCAAGACGGTCGTGGTGCGCCGCATCGGCGAGCCGATCCAGGCCGACGCCCAGCTGATGTACACCCTGCGGCGGGCCGGTGTGCAGCCGGGCGCCGTGGTGAGCGTGACGGAGTCGGCGGGCGGGGTGCTGGTCGGCAGCAGCGGCGAGGCCGCCGAACTGCACTCCGAGATCGCCTCGCATGTGTTCGTCGCGAAGCGCTGAGGTTGTCGCGAAGCGCGGAGAGCGTCGGGCCGGTGCAGACGTCATCGCCGACCGCTGACGGCGTCGCCCGGGGCTGATGTTGTTCGGGGGCGCAGGGGCCGATGCCCCGTATCGCACCGCCGCCGCGCAGCGTTCCGCAACATCCCTTTCTTTTCCCGCTGTTTTCCCACGAGCCCGTTGAGCTGCGCCGATGCGCCGCCGGCGGGCTCGCTTGGTGATTTCTCATTGAACGAACTTGTGGGAACCCGTGCGATTCCGGCGGTGTCGTGCCACCCTGGCGCTGACGCGGTGGCATATGTCGGCACGAGGCGCGGTGCTCAGGTACGCGGGCCTCACTTGTGGGGTGTCGGCTCTCCGGGGTGGGGAGGGGGCTGTGATCCGTCCGCTGGCTGTGCCGTGGCCGGCCGTGCACCGACACGGTCAGGGCCCCGGCGCTGCGAGCAGCCGGGGCCCTGCCTCCCCATGTCCCCCCGCCAAGACCCGGAGCCCCGAGCTCCCAGGGTCTTTCCCCACGGGCCCCCTTCCCGGTAGGGCCCGCCTCCCGGCACATGTCTCCCCCTGCCGGACCCGGTCAATCCTTGCGCGAGGTCACTCGAACGAGGGGTGTTGTGGCCGAGAGCGGCGCGTTCGAATAGAGGTTCGATAGTGTGGTGAGGGGCGTGGGGCTGGCCATGGACGATTGGGGGTGGCGGGACACATGGTGCGGCGCATCGATGTGACAGGGGTCGGCGGGACGCGACTCGCGGCCTGGGAATTCACCGATCCGCCCAAGAGCGGCGGCGGGGCGGAAGCGGCCGGGCGCGGCCCGGGCGTGCTGATGCTCCACGGGCTGATGGGGCGCGCCTCGCACTGGGCGGACACCGCACGGCGGCTCAGCGCGCGGCACCGCCCGGTCGGGCTCGACCAGCGCGGCCACGGCCGCAGCGAGAAGCCCGCGGACGGGCCGTACGACCGCGAGGCATACGTCGATGACGCCATCGCGGCCATCGAGCAGCTCGGTCTGGCCCCGTCCGCCCTGATCGGGCATGCCATGGGCGCCCTGACGGCATGGCAGGTCGCGGCCCGGCGGCCGGATCTGGTGAGCGCGCTGGTCATCTGCGATATGCGGGCGTCGGCGCTGGGCGCGGCCTCGCAGCGCGAATGGACCGAATGGTTCCGCTCCTGGCCGGTGCCGTTCGCGACGCTCGCCGATGTCCGTAAATGGTTCGGCGAGGACGATCCGACGCTGGAGCGCCCCCGGCCGGTCCGGGGCGAGTTCTTCGCCGAGGTGATGGCCGAGCGGGCCGACGGCTGGCGGCCGGTCTTCTCGCGGCGTCAGATGCTGCGGGCGCGCGAGACCTGGGTCCATGACGCCCACTGGGAAGAGCTGGCGCAGGTGCAGTGCCCGGCGCTGGTCGTCCGCGGTCTGGACGCCGAACTGGGCCGCGCCGAGGCGCAGGAGATGGTCCGGGTGCTGCCCCGCGGCGAGTACGCCGAAATACCCGACGCGGGTCATCTGCTGCCCTGGGAGGCGCCCGACGCCTGGTATGGCGCCATCGACCCGTTCCTGCGTACGGCGACGGCGTCGGGCTGAGGCGTGCGGGCGCGGCGGGGCGCGGAGCTGAACCCCCGCCAGCTCCGTGCCCCTCCGGTTTCCGGAGCGCACCGGCTTTCCGGATGCCCACGTTCCGTGGGTTTCCGGGAAGCCGGGGTCCGGCGTCTGTCAGCCCTGTTGGGCGAACTTCCAGATGAGCGGGTCCCCGTCGGCGTCGTCCGCCGCCCAGTGGACCTCCATGGACTTCGCGCCCTTGGGGATCATGTAGGTCTGGCAGATGACATGGCTCTGGCCGGTCTTCCAGCTGTCGATGTCGATCGGGTCGTCGCAGCCGGGAAGGTTCTCGGCGGCGCCGATGAGCAGGCCGCCCCGGCGGCCGTCCGCGTAGATCTCCGCCTGGTTGTCCACGTCCGGCAGCCCCGTGACCTCTCCGCCGCCCTTGTTCGTGTACTTCACGAATGCGGTCGCGGCGACCAACCCCTTGGCGTCCTTGGGGTCGGAGACCAATTTCTGGGCATCGGCCTCGGTGCCCACATGCACCTTCTGGGCGGCAATCTCATAAGTGACGGTGAGTTTCCCGGACCCTTCCCGGAACTTCCGGGTCCCGCTCTGTCCCGGCTTCAGCCCGCTGCTCACCACCCGGTCCGCCGCATTCTTCTGCGCCGTCGCCCCGGAGGCCGCCCCGGAGCCGGACTTCGCCGCGTCGACCTGGGCGCCGGAGGCGTCCTCCTTGCCGCCGCAGGCGGTCAGAGTCAGAGCCAGGGGCATGGCCAGTACGGCGACGGGGGCGGCCGCGCGCAGCCAGGCGGACTTGGTGTGCAGCAAAACTGTTCTCCTCGCAGATCCCCCCGTTTCGCACCACAGTTGGCGATGCCACGTGCGCAGGCGAACGGCTGTGAGCGGAGCATAAGAGCACCGTTTCGCCTTTGTCGAAACGGCTTCGCATGCCTCGCCGCGCCATTCGGAGCGGATTCGCGGTAATTCGCCCTGAACGCTTGCCCGGCACCGTCAATACGCCCGCCCCATTGCGGATGAATTCAGCGGCATTGGCCCTCGGGTAATGCTCGGGCAATAAACTTCCGGAAAGGGGAACCGGCCGGCAAGTGGCCGCCAGGGCCACGACGTTGCGAGGTACGCCGCGGCCACCCTCCCTACGTCACCGTCCGGGTGAAATCCCCCCGCTGGACCCGGGCGGCCAGCGAGTCGCCGCCGAGCAGGGAGCCGTAACCGGTCGCCGCCCAGAGGCTGTTCGCCGCGGGCACCTCGAAATACGGGACGGGGCGGCCGTCGTGGCGGTCGAGGAGGACCTCCGGTGCGCTGTGGGTGCGGATCGCCCGTATGCACGTCTCGCAGGCGGCCACCCGCAGCTGTTCGCGGCGGCCGAGGGGGCGCCAGGGGATACGGCGGGCGGCGGGGCCGTGCAGGGGGTGGAAGAAGCACAGGGGGAGTGCGGGACGGGTGCCGGACAGGGCCGCGTGGCCCTCGGCGACCAGGGCGAACACGCCCGCCAGGTCGGGGATTCCGCGGGCGCGGTCCAGAACCGTGCCCGCCGCGGCATAGGCGTCCAGGGCGCGCTCGATGGCGCTCGGGTCGCCCTGCGCGGCGCGGGCCTCCTCGCCGAACCGCACGACCTCCTCGCCCGCGCGCTCGCGGAGTTCGGCCTCATCGGCGCTGCGGGCGGCGGCGAAGACGGCGCGCGGCAGCGCGAAGGGCGTGGCGAGCTCGCCGCGCAGCCGGGCGCGGCGGCGCAACAGCAGGCCCGCGGCGGCGAGCAACAGCAGCGGCCCCACGACGAGGGCCAGCATCCGCGGCAGCGGCGAACCCGACCCCGAACCCGACGGCTTGGGCTTGCCGGTGGGCACGGAGGGGCCGTTGGTATCGGCGGTGACCTTCTTGAACTCCGCGTCGCCGGTCCCGGCCTTGATGATCTTGATGGCGCGGGCGATCTGCCGCGCCGTACCGGCGTCCTTCATATCGTCCTGGAGGGAGACCGCGAACGCGGCGTTCCCCGCCTGGTGGGCGTCGTCCGGCCATTCGGCGGCGGCGATGTCGTCGCCGTACGTCCCGAGGGTGATCAGGATCGCCGGGCCGCCGCCCATCCGGTCATGCACCACCGAGGCGAGCTGCTGCGGATCGCCGTTCCAGCTGTCCCCCTTGACCAGCGGCACCAGGGCCACCCGGATCGGCAGACGGGTCCCCCGGATCTGGGCGACGAGCTTGCGCTGCTGGGCCGCGTCGACGGCCGTGGCGAGGGACGGATCGACGTAAACGGGCGAGGCGCGCAGCGCGTTGGCGATCTTCTGGCCCGGGCTCTCGGTGGCCGCGCCCGGAGTCGCGGCGCACACGAGCAGCGCCAGGGACGCCACGGCGATCGCAAGGACACGCCCCAGGGCGCTCCGGACCGGGCGGCGGGGATCAGTGGACACCGTAGTGCTCCCGTATCTCGCGGGTGAGTTGATCGATTCCGGCGCCGTCGCCCAGCACCGCCAGCGGCCCGGGGAGCGTCGGGTAGGGGACGGCGGAGCCGGACCCGGAGGAGGCCGTCGGGCGCAGCCGGAGCACGGTCCCCGGAGTCGCCCGGCACGCCTCGCACACCGGGGACACGCGCCCCTTGCGGCCCGCGGGCCGCACCTTACGGGCGGGGCCGTGCAGAGGATTGCGATGGCAGACGTGCTGCGTCGGCAACGCGTCCCGGGCGGCGGCGAGTCCGGCGCGGGCCAACACAATCGCGCAGACCAGGTCGGCCGGGGAGGCGTCGGCGTCGATCCGGGCGTCGCTGTCCCCGTCGAGCAGCAGCACGGCGGCGTCCAGGCACTCCCACGCCCGGCGTTCCTGCTTCGCGGACGGCGCGCCGGCCGGGTCCACCGCCTTGCCCAGGGCGTCGAGTTCCCTGGCAGCCGTCTGCCGCAGCCACGACTGCGAGGGCCGGTCGGGAGCGTCCGCCTGGTGCCCGCCCCGTCGCCGTATGCGGCGGACGAGCGCGGCGACCGCCGCCACCAGACCGAAGAGCAGCGCCGCGAGCACGGTGCCGATGAACAGGCCGGGCTTGAAGTCCCCGGTGAAGAGGCCGGGCAGCGTCAGGTCCTGCTTCGGGTCGGGCGCCGGGGTGGGGGCGACCTCGCTGTTCGGTTTGGCCGGCGGGGTCTTGGCGACATAGCCGAGCAGCTTGTCCAGACGGGAGCCGAGGTCGGCGCCGGGGCGGGCGGACGACTCGGCGTAGGAGAGGTCGTGCGGGCGGTCGAAGAGATACCCGCCGTCGATCCGGGCGCCGTAGTTGAAGGTGTCGATCATGCCGCTCGCCGGGTCGGCCAGCACGATCAGGGCACTGCGATGCAGCCGGTCGTGCAGCGACTTGGCCAGCAGGTCGGCGCTGCCGCGGGATTCGTCGTCCATCGGGGTGGGGAGCGCGGCGATCACCACCGGAAGGTGCAGCGCGCCGAGCCGTTTGCGCAGCCGGGCCCGGGCGGCGGCATCCAGCACCGGCGGGCTCTCGGGATCGACATAGAGCGGGTCGCGGCGCAGACCGGCGGCCACCCGGTCGATACGGGCCCGCATATCGGCGACCGTCGGATACGAGCCGTCGCCGGTGGTGGTGTCGTCGAAAATCTGCGAGGCGGTGAAGGCGAGCACCCCGGACAGAGCGAGGGCGGCCACGGCAACCGTGCGGCGTCGGGTATCGCGGTGGCGCCGCAGAGAGACCGTGACCAGGAGTGCGAGCAGCGGGACCCCGGCGACGACCACGCCCGTCCCGAAGCTCTGGTCCTCGCGGTCGGTCTGGGTGGTGTGCCAGTTCGCCGGTTCGTGCGCGGGGTAGGCGCCGCCGTACTCCTTCTCGGCCGCCTTGGCCCGCTGTGCCGCCTGTCCGGACTTCAGGACGTCGACGAAATACCGGAATTCCTCGTGGGCGGTCGCGTCGTACGGCGACTCGTACATCGTCGTCCGGCGGGCGTCCTGGGCGCCGGGCACGCTCACGCCGTAGGTCTGCACATCCGTCAGGCCCGATTCGTCCAGCGAGACATAGAGGCCCTTGCGGCCCAGCCGGTCGTGCACCCCGGCGAGCAACGCATCGGAGCCCATATCGACCTCGCTCGGCAGGACGATGACATACGTGGGAACGCCCAGGCGCCGGGCCTCTTCGGCGAATTCGGGGGCCGTGGAGCGCGGCACCGCACGTGGCAGCTGGTCGGTCACATAGACCGGGTTCTCCCGCAGGCGCTCGGCGAGATAGGCGGTCCGGGTCGGCGCATCACCGCCCGCGGACGCCGCATGTCCCACCCCGGCGGTGGACAGCACCGCCAACCACCCCGCCACCAGCACCCATCCGATGCGTCGCACCGCTCCGCCCCCCCGCTCGTTCATCTGTTCCCATGACGCTATCGCCTGGCCGATTCCCCCGCCGAAGCCTGTGGACAACTCCGGCGAGGCCGCGTGGCCGTGGGGACCCGGAATACCGGTGACGGGGGCGACCGGTACCCTGCACCGGTCAACATCGCATTGACCTTCGTCCGCGGAGTCAACCCGCAGTCAGCCAACAGCCATCCATGGGGGAGCAAAGTCGTGTCCGCACCGCCGCCTTACCAGAACCAGCCGCAGCAGCAGTACGGGTACCAGCAGCAGCCGCAGGCTCCGTACGGGCAGCCGCAGCAGCCGTACGGACAGCCGCAGCCGCCGCGCCGGCCGCAGCCGCAGCGCAGCCCCCTGCGCGGGCTGATCACCGCCGTCATCCTGCTGGCCCTCTTCGGCGGCGTCGGCTATTACGTCTACGACTACAACACCAATCCGAACGGCGGTAAGGCGAAGGAGGAGGCGGACCGCAAGGCGTACGACAGGAAGCACACCCCGCAGGTCGGCGACTGCGTCAAGATCACCGGACCGAAGGACGACTCCCAGATGACCGTCGTCGCCTGCGACTCCTCGGACGCCCAGTACAAGACGGGCGAGACGCACGTGGACGGCAAGGCCTGTGGGCCGGAGTACACGACCGTCATCCACCAGCGCAGGCGCCTCGGCCTCGGCACCACCTGGTGCTTCACCAAGGTCTGACCCTCGGCGCCGTCCGGCCGCCGCCCACTCGAGGGCGGCGGCCGTCGTCGTGGGGCCGGCCGACCGGACCGGCCCCACGCCTCTCATCCCTTGCTGACCGCCGCCAGAATCTCCGGCAGCCGCGACGCCACCCGGGGCGCCGCCACGCGCAGCCCCAGCTCCGCCACGCCGATGCCATAGGCGGCGCCCACCGGCAGCAGCACCCACAACAGGCTGTTGAGCCCGGCGAGATGCAGCCAGATCGTCAGCCCGATCAGCGGCGCGCTCAGCACCGCGCCCATCAGGAGTCCGCCGAAGAGGCTGAACCAGGCGATGGCGCCCTGCCCCGGGGCGATGTTCTTGTTGCCCTCGGAGGGGATCGAGTACGGGAAGAGCGCCGAGGACAGCGCTCCGGTGGCCAGCAGCGCGCCCAGCAGGGCCAGCGACAGGCCGTACACCTCGAGGAAGTCCGACCACGGGCCGATGAGCGCCGCGGTGCCGATGACGACCAGGGTGACGTACGGGACGGCCACCAGGGCCAGCGTCAGCGCACGGGCCCGGAGCTCCTCGTACGCATCGCGCGGTGTGGCGATGGTCGAGGCGACCATCCAGAAGGCCGAGGTGTCCTGGCCGAACTGGTTGTACATCTGCATGCCGAGCAGGGCGGCCGCCGAGAAGGCGGTGTAGATGCTGCCCCGGCCCTGGAGGGACGAGACGATCGGGACCAGGAGGCCGGCGCCCAGGGCGGTGGCCCAGCCCATCTTGGACTTCGGGTCGCGCCAGGCGTACCGCAGCGTCCGGAGCATGACCGTGCCCGTGCGCCCACTCGGGAGGAGACGCGCAAGTCCCCGCTCCCCGCTGCCGGATCGGCGTGCGCTGTCCTTCTCCACCGCCTGGAGGGTGGAGGAGTCCGGCGAGGTCATCAGGGTGGTGAGGGTGCGCTGCCACCACCACAGCAGCAGGGCCAGGGCCAGCGCGGTCAGGGCCAGGCCCACCGCCGCACGCGCGTAGGACCCCCGGCCCGCGTCGTCCACCGCCGCCATCGCGGACGCCGGCGGCACCCAGCGCAGCACCGCACCCAGCGGCTCCAGGACGGTCAGGCCGTCGGGGCGGCCGAGCTTCTGGGCGGCGATGTTGACGCCCTGGGAGCCGAGCGCGATGAACAGCCCGCTCAGCACGGCCAGATCGCGGCCGCGACGGCTGGTCAGCAGGCGTACGGAGGCGGTGGCGACGGCACGCGCCAGCGAGACGCAGACCAGCACCACCAGGACGAGGGCCACCACGCCGACGGCCGCGGCGGCCGCCCCCTGGGCCAGCATGATCACCATGCCCGTCACCAGGGCCAGGGTGAACGCCGGACCGACGCCGACCAGCGACGCCACCAGGAGCGAGGCGATCAGCGGGCGCGGCCGCAGCGGCAGCATCACCAGCCGGGTCGGATCCAGGGTCTCGTCACCGGTGGGGAAGAACAGCGGCATCACCGCCCAGCCCAGGGTGAGCAGGCCGGTGAGCAGCACGGCCAGGGCGCTGCCGTGGGCGTTGCCGCGCAGCGCGGTCAGGGCCAGGACGACACCGGCCGCGGCCAGCAGGCCGACGAGGAGGGAGGCGACGTAGGCGACGGCGCGGCCCGGCGACTGGCGCAGGCCGTTGCGCAGCAGCGACAGTTTGAGCCGGACGAAAACGCCGGTCAGGGAGGGCGCTCTCATGGCGGGGCCGGTCGGGGACGGTGCGGCGAGGGCTTCGTCGGTCATCGGGCGCCGCCGCCCAGCCAGTCCAGATTCTGGCCCGCGCCGCGGCCGCTCGCGCCGACGAGGCCGAGGAACGCCTCCTGGAGGGAGGGCGCCTCGCCCCGTACGCGCTCCAGCGGGCCGTCCGCGCGGATCCGGCCGGCGGCGATCACCGCGACCCAGTCGCACAGCGATTCCACCAGCTCCATCACATGGCTGGAGAAGATGACCGTCGCCCCGGAGGCGGTATAGCGCTCCAGGACGCCCCGGATGGTCTGGGCCGACACCGGGTCGACGCCCTCGAACGGCTCGTCCAGGAAGAGGATTTCGGGGTTGTGCAGCAGCGCCGCGGCCAGGCCGATCTTCTTGCGCATACCGGTGGAGTAGTCGACGACCAGTTTGTGCTGGGCGCCGGAGAGGTCCAGCACCTCCAGCAGCTGACCGGCCCGCTTGTCGACCTCGTCGCCCGGCAGACCGCGCAGCCGCCCTATATAGCCGAGAAGCTCGCGCCCCGAGAGGCGCTCGAAGAGGCGCAGGCCCTCGGGCAGGACGCCGATACGGGACTTGACGGCCACCGGGTCCCGCCATACGTCGTGGCCGCCGATCTCGACCTGCCCGGAATCCGGCCGCAGCAGCCCCGTCACCATCGACAAGGTGGTGGTCTTGCCCGCACCGTTGGGCCCGACCAGCCCTATGAAGCGGCCCGCGGGCAGCGTCAGGTCGATGCCGGAGACGGCGGTCTGTTCGCCGAACTTCTTCCACAGGCCCTGGATACGAACGGCCGGCGGCCGACCGCCGCCGGGGGCCGCACCGGCCGCCCCCTCCGCGCCGTCGCCCTTCCCTACAGGCCCGCTCTGCTCCGGTTCACCGCTCACCGGTCCCCCGTTCCTTCGACGTCTCGGCAGGGGCCCGGTCATGGCCCCCGTCCAACGCCCTCCACGATACGGGCGGCCACTGACACCACCGTCCGGCACCGCGCATGCGGCTCAGAGCCGCGGCTCAGGCCGGCGCCCCGGCCCGCGGGAGGCGGGCCCTCAGCGCCCCCGGAGCGCCGCCGCGTCCCGCCCGCATGCGTACGCCAGCGGGCTGATCAGGTCCTCCGCGTCCGGCAGCCAGCGGTTGGTGGCGGTGGGCCGGCGCACCCACTGCACCGAACCGTGCGGCGCCATACGGGTCGGCGGCGCGGCGATGTACTCGCCCTCGCCGCGGCAGATCAGATCCAGGGCCGCCGGCACCCAGCCCAGGTTCCGTACCAGCTCGGGCACCTTGGCCGAGGCACCGGGCAGGACGAGGAAGAGCATCCGGCCGTGCGGGGTACGGGTGACCGGGCCGAGCGACACCTCCATCCGCTCCATACGGGCCAGCGCCAGACAGCCCGCCATCTCCGGTACCTCAAGCGCCTCGAAGGCGCGGCCGGTCGGCAGCAGGATCGAGGCCCGCGGCTGCTTGCTCCACATCCGGCGCACGGCCGACGCACTGCCGCTGGCCAGCCCGGCCCAGCCGGGTGCGGTGGGGTGTGCGCCCGGCGCGGGGCAGGCGTCGGCGTCGCACGAGCAGCGCGGTGTATCACCGTCGTGCTCCAGCGATGCGCCGGGGAACACATCCCAATGCCGCTCCTCCGCGTAACGCACCGCGGTCTCGATCAGCTGCTCGCCGCGCTGCTGGGGGATCGGCGGGGCTCCTGTGACTCCGATGGTCTCTTCCACGCAGAAAACAACTTCGCCCCTCACCAACGGTTACGGCCGAATGGGGGACACCCCCCGGCGCATCGTTCCTCCACCTGGGGCGCATGGGTGCACGGGCGGGGGCGCATATGCGGCCGTCCTCCAATGAGCGGGTAGCCACCAGCGTGACGGGCGGAGAGGCCGCCCATGCGGCGGTCCGCGGTGCGCACCGGAGGGTCCGGGCCACGGCGGCGCCGCGCTCACGGGCACCGCGCGCCACGCTCCTTCTCGGGATCACCCCACGGTCCGGCCCCCGCGCCGCCCGTGGACCGCACCGCGCACCGGCATCGCGCGTCCGGATGCCACCGGCTTCGCCCGTATTCGCGCCCATACAGCGCGCATTCGGGAAGGCATCGCCCGTATCCGGGACGACATCACCGGTATCCGTGATGTCTCGGATATCCGGCATATGTGCGGGGCATTGATCACGGGGAACGGCGTTCGACGGTGAACGCGCAGCAGTACAGGGGGTACAGCATGGCCGCCAGGCCACTCGTCGCACGGCAGCCCAACGAACGGTTGCAGGCACTGATCCAGGAAGCCGCGTGCTCCAACGCGGGGCTCGCCCGCCGCGTCAACATGTGCGGCGCCGAGCACGGACTCGACCTGCGGTACGACAAGACCTCGGTGGCCCGGTGGCTGCGCGGCCAGCAGCCGCGCGGCCGCGCCCCGGCCATCATCGCGGAGGCGCTGGGCCGGAAGCTGGGGCGCACGGTCACCATCGACGAGATCGGGATGGCCGACGGCAAGAACCTCGCATCCGGGGTGGGGCTCCAGTTCTCCCCGACCGTCCTCGGGGCGATCGAGCAGGTCTGCGAGCTGTGGCGCAGCGACGTCGGGCGGCGCGACTTCCTCAGCGGCTCCACGGTGGCGGCCTCCGCCCTGGTGGAGCCGAGCCGCGACTGGCTGATCACCGGGGCGGACACCCAGGTCGCGCGCAACGCCGGCGCCCGGGTCGGCGCGGCGGACGTCGAGGCCGTACGGGCCACGACCGCGGCGCTCAGCGAACTCGACCACCGCTTCGGGGCCGGGCATGTGCGGCCGGTCGTGGTGCACTACCTCAACAGCGTCGTCTCCGGGCTGCTCGCCGGCTCGTACCGCGAGTCCGTCGGGCGCGAACTGTTCGCCGCCGTCGCCCGGTTGACGGAGCTCGGCGGCTATATGGCCGTCGACACCGGGCAGCCGGGGCTGGCGCAGCGCTACTACATCCAGGCGCTGCGGCTGGCCCAGGCGGCCGGCGACCGCGGCTACGGCGGCTACGTACTGGCCGCGAGCATGAGCCATCTCGCCGCCTCGCTGGGCAATCCGCGGGAGATCTCCCAGCTCGCACGGGCCGCGCAGGAAGGGGCGCGCGGGCACGTCACCCCACGGGCGGAGGCGATGTTCTTCGCCGCGGAGGCGCGCGGGCACGCCCTGATGGGCGACGGCCGCGCCTTCCAGACGACGGCGGGCCGGGCGCTTTCGGCCATGGAACGGGCCGAGGCGGGCGCCGACGCGGGCGACGACCCGGCCTGGATCAGCCATTTCGACCAGGCATATCTCGCCGATGAACTCGCCCACTGCCACCGGGACCTGGGCCAGCCCGGCCCGGCTGCCCAGCGGGCCCAGGAGGCACTGGACGGCCATCCCGAGGGCCGGGCGCGGCGCCGCGCCATCGGGATGGTGTTGCTGGCCGGTGCGCAGGTGCAGCAGCGCGAGATCGAAGCGGCCTGCCATACGGGCACCCAGGCCGTGGAGTTGCTCGGCGGGCTGCGGTCCGACCGGGGCGCGGAGTATCTGGAGGACCTTCAGCTCCGTTTGGAGCCGTATCGGGAGGAACCGGTCGTAAGGGAATTCAGCGCACGTATGGAACTGCGGGCCGCGGCGGCCTGACGGGGCATCGGCGCGGGGCCGGAAACGAGCGGCCCCGCCCGGTGCCACCAGGGGCGGAAGGGGTGGTGACCAGGGCTCGTGGTCGAACGCAGCTGCGACCCGGTAGCGTGAGTCGACGGTTCCGTAGGTTGCACGATGGCAGGAGTTCCGGTGACGGAGAGCGGACAGGGCCCCGACCCGCACAATGCTGCGGCCGGCCCCGCGCGAGAGGGCATTGTGCTGCCCGCCAACGGTGAGCCGTATGTCCCCGACCAGCAGGCCGCGCCGCCGGCCGGCCAGCCGTGGGGCCAGCCCTGGGGCCCGGGCCAGCAGGCCGGCCCGCCGCCGGGCCAGCAGCCGGGATACGGCCAGGGACAGGGCTACGGTGCCCAGCCGCCCCAGGCCCAGGGGCAGCTCCCGCCGCAGACTCAGAGCCAGCTCCCGCCGCAGGGCGAGGGCTTCCCGCCGCCGCCCCAGGGGCAGCCGCCGGTCCCGCCCGTGCCGCCGCAGCAGCCCCAGCAGCCCCAGCAGCCGTACGGCCAGCAGGCCCCGTACGGACAGCAGCCCCAGACCCCCCAGAGCCCCCAGCAGCCGGTCTCCCAGCCCCAGCCCGAGCCGCAGCCCTACGACCCGCAGCAGCAGGTGCCGCGCCCGGAGCCGTACCGCCAGCAGCCCCCGCAGCCCCAGCCGGAGCGGGCCGGCGAGCTGGTGCGTGCGACCCCGCAGACCGGTGCCCCGCTGCCGCCCACCACGGGCGATGCGGCGACCGCGCTGATACGCCAGATACCCGACGGGTCCGGCGCCGCGCTCCCGCCCGAGGGGGGCGGGCGGCCCGAGACCCCGGGCGAGTCCACCACCATGCTGCGGGTGATCAAGCCGTCCCAGGGCCCGGGCCAGGGCGGCCCCGCCCAGCCCATGCCGCAGCCGCAGTCCCAGCCGATGCCCGGGGCCGCCCCGGCGGGCGACTCCGAGGCCACCCAGCTGATCTCCCCGGTCGGCGCGGGGACGCCCGCCCCGCCGCCCGGCGCGCCCTACGGGGCCCCTCCCGGTGCACCCGGGGACCGTTCGACGCCCGCCGAGTTCGAGGGCCTGTTCCGGGACGGGCCGGGCGCACCGGGCGCCGTGGGCGCGCCGGACGCCACCGCGCAGCTCCCCCGTTTCCAGGACCAGGGCCAGCCCCCGTACGGGCAGCAGGCATTCGGCCAGCAAGGCTTCGGCCAGCAGGGCTATGACCAGCCCTACGACCAGCAGCCGTACGACGACGAGGGCGGCCGCCGCCGGGTGCCCACCGCCGTGATCGTCGGCGTCGTCGTGGTCGTCCTGGCGGGCGCCGGTCTCGGCCTCGGCTGGATGCTCAGCGGCGGTGGCGACGACTCCGCGAAGACGAAGGGCGCCGACACCAGCAGCTCCCCGTCGGCGAAGGGGAAGACGCAGCCGTCGGCGGCCGCCGATCCGGCCGAGCCGCAGGCCAAGGGCCTGGACGCGCTGCTCGGCGACAGCGGTGACAGCCGTACGTCCGTGGTCAACGCCGTCCGCAGCATCGGGTCCTGCGACAACCTGGGCGGCGCGGCCAAGGATCTGCGGTCCGCGGCCGGCCAGCGCGCCGACCTGGTGACGCGGCTCAAGCAGCTGCCCGTCGACAAGATCCCCCAGCATGATCAGCTGACCGCCGCGCTGACCAAGGCATGGCAGTCCTCGGCCGCCGCCGACAACCATTTCGCGGCCTGGGCCGGTCAGGTGCACTCGAAGAAGGGCTGCCACAAGGGCAAGGCCCGCAACACCGGGCAGTACGGGAAGGGTGTCGCGGCCAGCGGCGAGGCGACCAAGGCCAAGCAGCAGGCGGCGGCGATCTGGAACCCGATCGCGAAGAAGTACGGCCTGACGCAGCGCCCGCCGATCACTCTGTGAGCCCGCGGCCGGCGTGGGGAGTGCCGGAACGGCGGTGTGCCGCCGTCCGGCACCCGCTCACTCGTCGTTCGTGACTCCCCGCTCCATCGTCGTGGTCACGTTCACGAACCCGTCCTGCGCGGCGACCAGTTCCCCGTCCCGGACGACCTGATAGGTGACCATGCCGTTCACTATGCGCGGGAAGTTCTGGACGGCGAGCATGTCGCCCTCGCGCCAGCGCAGTTTGGGGGTCAGGCCCCCGGTGTCGATGGCGTGGTCGCCGTCGTCGAGGGTGGTCTGGAGGGCATGCGGGGTGATGTCCTCGACGCCGGCGTCGTCGAGCTGCTCGATCACCGCGCGCAGCACCGTATAGGCGATCCAGGTCGTCTGGACGCCCTGGTCGGCCGGATCGATGCGGTTGTCGTTGAAGGCGAAGTCGTCGACGACCTTGCGCATCGGTCCCCAGCGCGGATCGCTCGAAACCGGGTACCAGCCGGTGAGATACGCCCCTTCCAGCGGGCCCGACGAGCCGCCCATGCGGTTCACCAGCGCCTGGCCGACGCTGCCCAGGACGGAGGCGACGTGGACCCGGGGGCTGTCCTCCTGGAGCCGTTGGAAGGCGTCGAAGAAGGTGTCGGTGTGGTCGCCGAGCGCGGTGGTCACACAGGAGCCGGCCGCCTTGCCGCCGTCGGCCGCGGTGCCGTAGACGGACGGGTCCGCGCCGACGCCGTCCAGCGCGCGGGTGACCTGGCGCGAGTAGTCGGTGCCGTCCTCGGGTGCCTTGATGTCCTCGGCCGGCGGCCTGTGGCCGTTGCGCAGACCGGAGTTGAGCAGCGAGGGCATCTGGTCGCCCTGGATGGTGTCCGGCCGCACCAGGGCGACGCGCCGGCACGCGCCCGCCAACTGCCGTCCGTTTCCGGCGAGCAGGGACGCCGGGCCCCCGTTGACCGGATACGACAGCGGGCTCTGGAACTCCTCGCCCGAGGCGCCGTAACCGCCGATGAACGGGATGCCCTTGATCTCCAGCGGCGACATGAACGAGCGGCCGAACTGGCTGTAGGAGCCGACCACCGCGACCGCGCCCTCGTCCACCGCGCGCTGGGCGCACTGCGCGGCCGCGACCGAGTCGTTGCGCTCGTTGCAGGTCAGGACCCTGAGGTGGTGGCCGCGGATCCCGCCCCGGGAGTTGACCCACCGGGCGTACGCCTGTGCCATGGCCGGCATGCCCGGCATGTTGGTCGCCTTGGTACCCTCCGGCGCCCAGGTCATCACCGTGACCGGCGCCTTCTCCCCGGAGTCCCCCGAGGCCCCGGGGAGGGAGCCGCAGCCCGAGAGCAGCGACGCGATGACCGCCGTGCATGCCACCGCAGAAGCGAGCGCGGGAGCAGAGGAGAAGGGGCGGGGGGAGGAGCGTCGCCGACCGGTCATGGCGCACCACCCTGGCGTCCTGCCGTCAACGACTGAGTGACGCGGGGGCAACGGACAGTGACGTGGAGGTGAACTCCGGGGGTCCCCGGGAGATCGTTTCCGAGGAACGTACGATCGAATACTGTGCAAGGTTCGGAGAAGTCTTCCCGTCGCGGCCGCCGCTCGACCACCATGGGCGGTATGCCACTGACCGACATGCCGTGGTGGCGCTGGCGCAGCAATGTGCGCTCCGCGCTGCACATGCTCTCCGACCCCGCCTTCCAGCAGGAGACCTGGCTGGCGGGGCGTCCCGGGTACGGCGATGTGACCGACGCCGTCTACCGCCTCGTCGAGGACACCTGGCTGGACAACTGGTCCGCCGACAAATACCTGGGCACGATCTTCCGCGACGCCCAGGAGGCGCAGCTGGTCGACGCCGCCGTGCTGAACGTCCTGCGGATCATGCACCAGGTCGGCGCGGACGCACCGGTCACCGCGTACATCGAGCATCCGGCCTGGCCGGAGGCCGTACGGGTGGCCCGCGAGGCGCATGTCCGGCTGGCGACGGCGGACGGCGAGGACCCCGACGCGCCGCCGTGTTCGCTGGAGGTGCTGGCCCTGATGACGGGTGCGCCGGGCGCCCCGGCCTGAGTCCCGGCCTGAGCATCCCCGCAGGTGTGCGACCCTATGAGGTCATGAGCAAGACGCAGCCCACCCAGCAGCCCGGCCGGCCCGACCGGAGCGATCAGTACGTCCTCACGCTGTCCTGTCCGGACAAGCAGGGGATCGTGCACGCCGTGTCCAGCTATCTCTTCATCACCGGCTGCAACATCGAGGACAGTCAGCAGTTCGGCGACCGCGACACCGGACTGTTCTTCATGCGGGTGCACTTCGGCGCGGACGCCTCGGTGAACCTGGACAAGCTGCGGGCCAGCTTCTCCGCGGTGGGCGACTCCTTCCAGATGGACTGGCAGATCCACCGGGCCGACGAGAAGATGCGGATCGTCCTGATGGTGTCCAAGTTCGGGCACTGCCTCAACGACCTGCTCTTCCGCTCCCGGATCGGGGCGCTGCCGGTCGAGATCGCGGCCGTGGTCTCCAACCACACCGATTTCGCCGAGCTGGTCGGCTCGTACGACATCCCCTTCCACCACATCCCGGTCAGCCGCGACAACAAGGCGGAGGCCGAGGCCCAGCTGCTGGAGCTGGTGCGCGAGGAGCGGGTGGAGCTGGTGGTGCTGGCGCGCTATATGCAGGTCCTCTCCGACGATCTGTGCAAGGCGCTCTCCGGGCGGATCATCAACATCCACCACTCCTTCCTGCCGAGCTTCAAGGGCGCCAAGCCCTACCACCAGGCGCATGCGCGCGGTGTGAAGCTCATCGGGGCCACCGCCCACTATGTGACCGCCGACCTCGACGAGGGCCCGATCATCGAGCAGGAGGTCGAGCGGGTCGGGCACGACGTCACGCCCGACCAGCTCGTGGCGATCGGACGGGACGTGGAGTGCCAGGCGCTGGCCCGGGCCGTGAAGTGGCACAGCGAGCACCGGGTGCTGCTGAACGGCAGCCGGACGGTCGTCTTCGCCTAGGGCCGCCCCCGCCCGGGACCGTCTTCGCCTACGGCCTCACAGCCGGGACAACGACGCGGTCGCGAACAGCACGTCGCGGATCGCCTCGCGCTCGCCGTCCTGGCCCGCGGCGGCCTCCTCCGGGGAGACATGCCCCGCGGCCAGCTGGCAGAACTCCGCGCTGTCCAGGGCGATATGGGCGACGGTGAGCTCCTTGGCGCCCAGGGCCGCCGGGGAGTCCAGCGGTATGTACCAGTGCCCGCCGCCGCTGCCCTCGACCTCCAGGTGGAGGGTGCGGCCCGGGGCGCCCGCCTCGACCAGCTTCTGCGGCTGCGCGGCGAGCCCGGCCCGGCGGCGGTGGGCCAGCGCGGTGGGCAGCAGCCGGGTGGCCAGATCGATCAGCTGGTGGACATGGCCGGCGGCCGGCGGCTCGTAGGGATAGTCCACCGCGTCCGCGATGTCCCCGGCGTGCACCCAGCACCCGAAGGCGCGGTCCAGGAGCGCATCGCACATGGGCAGCTGCAACCGGCCGTAGGGCACGGCCAGTTCGCCGACGCCGCCGCCCGCGAAGGAGACGGTTCTGATCAGCGCGTAGCTCTGCTCGCGCCACGGGCCGTGGGTGGCGAGCCGGCCGGGCTCCTCGCCGGCCATCTGCCAGTACGCCTCCGTACGGGTCGTGGGGCCCGGAGCGCCCTGCGGGGCCCGGTCGCCGAGCGGATCGGGCAGCCCGAGCGACGTCGCCACCAGGCCGTCGACGGTCAGCAGATGGCCGATGACACCGGCGACGGTGGTCGCCCGCTCGACCGGCCGCTCGCTCTCGAACCACCGCAGCCGCACCGGGGCGCGCCACTCCGCCTCGCCCATGTCGTGCAGCAGCGCATCGAGCTTCGCGGTCTCCGCGTCGTACGGCGTCGCCCACTCCGGCACCGGGATACGGGGCGGACGCCGGCCCAGGCAGCCCTCCAGGACGCGGGAGCGCAGCAGCGGATCGAGGTCGAGGCTGTCGGCGGGATGCAGCAGGCCGACGGCGTCGCGCAGCCGCAGCGCCTCGTCCGCGCAGGACGCGCAGTCGGTCAGATGGGTCTCCACCGCGGCGGTCTCCTCGGCGCTGCACGCGGCGAGCGCCCAGGCGCCGAGCAGCGATTTGAGGACCGTGTGCGGCGGGGCGGGCTGCGGGGGCGGCGCGCCCCCGGGAACGGCGGCGGCCGGGAACCCGGGGCCCGCTCCGGTGGTGTCGGTCATGGCTTCCGGTTTCGTTTCCGGCACTGCGGTGTGGTGGGTGGGGCGTTGGGCTGGGGGGTGGGCGTCCGGTGGGGCTTCGTGTTGCGCTCCGGGTCGGGCCTCCGGCCGGGCTGCCGGTGGGGCCTCCCGTTGGGCTCCCGGTTGGGCTTCTGGGTGGGCTTCCTGTCCCGGCTCCGGGGACGCTTCCGGCACGGCTTCCGGTGCGGCTCCTGGCCGCGCTTCTCGTCCGGCGTCGGCTCCGGCTTCCCGTCCGGTCTCCGGGCCCGGCGCGGGGCGGATGTCGGGCAGCGGGCCGCGGTCCTCGGCGGCGGTGCGGGGGGCCGGTATGCGGGGACGGCCACCGGGGCCGTCGGGGCGCTCGGGGCCCTCCCATTTGTCCGGGCCGTTCACAACGACCGTCCGTGGCCGGTGCCGGGCGGGGCGCTGCCCGGGCCGGGGTACCGCGGCGGATGGGGTGCGTGCGGTGCGCGCGGGGCATGCGGCGCCTGGGGCGCATGCGGCGTCTGGGGTGTGCGGGAGGGCGCACGGGCACCGGGCGTGCTGCGCGGCAGATGGGGTGAGCAGGGCGGGGGCAGGGTCGGGTGGTTGTGGGCGGTGGACAGCAGCTGGAGCCCCAGGCGGAGCCGGCGGCGGGCCTCGTCCTCCGTGACGCCCAGGTCGGCGGCGGTCTGGCGGTAGTCCCGGCGCTGGAAGTAGGCCAGCTCCAGGGCGGCACGCAGCGGCGCGGGCATGGAGGTGACGATGTAGTCGGCGCGGGCGGCCGCGGAGGCCTCGCGGATCTTCTGCTCCATCTCGGCCGGCGCGGGAGCACCGGATCCGCCGTCGCCCGCCGAGGCGGCCTCGGTCTGGCGCAGCCGCTGGACGGCCTGGTGGCGGGTGACCGCGGCGACCCACGAGCGCAGCGAGCCCTGTTTCGGGTCGTAGGAGTGCGGGTGCTCCCAGATGTAGGCGAAGACCTCGCGGGTGATGCGGTCGGCGGCGTGCTCGTCGTCCAGGACGCGGTGCGCGAGGCTGTGCACGAGCGAAGCGAAGCGGTCGTAGAGCTCGCCGAGGGCGGCGGCCTCACCACGGGCGAGCCGCTGCTGCATCCGCCTGTCCCAGCGCGGGGGTGTGTCGTTTCCCATCGGACCCCTATCCCTGTCCGTCGTCGCCGTGCTCACACCTCGGTCGTGCCCACATCGAATGTAATGCGAGGGTCTGACACCGCATGCTCCTTTGCCGCAAACCGCGTTCTTCGGGGGTGGGGATGGTAAGGGAGCGGATAGTAAGGGAGTTGTCACCATGGGGTGGTATCCCCCGATCGAAGGGGAGGGAAAGCGACCGGTAGACGCGCGTTGAGCGATTCAATGTGCTTCGTTCGTGCCCGTATCGGCCGATGTGTTATCCGTGTGTGACCGGATACCGGAGAAGTGGTGCTCCGCTCTGGGCATAGCCTTGGGGGGAACGGCCTGTTGCGCCAAGGATTCGGAAGAGTTTCAGGGGAGAGAGGCCGGGCAGTCGAGCCGGGGAAGGGTGTGCTCCGGACAGATCCGTGGTGCATCCGGTCCGAAAGCGAGCGAAAGGCTTCGAGCGCGTGTCGTTGAAGGTGGCAGAGGGCGAACAGGGCCGGTGGGCGGTACTTCAGGTCTCCGGTGAAATGGACCTGGTCACGTCGCCCGCGGTGCGCCAGCATGTGCACGACGCGGTGGCCGACGGCCGGCGGAGTCTGGTCCTCGATCTCTCCGAGGTCCGGTTCTGTGACTCCAGCGGCGTCGGCGTGCTGATCGCCGCCCGCCGTCTGATGCGTTCCTGTCAGGGTCGGCTGCGGCTGATCCTGCCCGCCCAGGGCGCCGTCGACGGCTCCCACGTCAACCGCGTCCTCGCCGCGCTGGGCGTGCGCCGGCTCTTCGAGGTCTACCCGGATCTGCACACGGCCGTGGACGAGGCGGCGGCGCCGCTCTCGGCCTGAAGCCGGGGCACGCGCCACCGGACGCGAGGCCCCACCGGACGGCCCCGTCCCCCGGCCGTCACCCCGCCCCCGCGGCCGCCGCCCCCGTCCCCCCGTACGGAAACACCGCCCGCACCACGAACCCCCCGTCGGACGTGGGCCGGGCCTCCAGCGTCCCGCCCAGGCTCTGGGCCCGCTCGCGCAGCCCCACCAGCCCGTGTCCGCCGCCGGGCAGTGCGGGCGCCATGGCCGTCTCGTCCGGCGGCCCGTTGCGTATCTCGACCCGCAGGCTCTCGGCCTCCCCGGAGCCCTCGGGCCCGACCCGGACCCGCACCTGCGCGCCCGGTGCGTGCTTGCGCACATTGGTGAGCGCCTCCTGGACGGTACGGAACGCCGCCCGTTCCACCGTCTTCGTCCCCGTCGCCCCCGCGACCACACCCCCCTCGTACGTCACATCGAGCGCGCTCATCTCGATCAGCCGCGGCAGCTCCTCCAAGTCCGGCTGCGGCGCCAGGCCCTGGGCCCCGGCCGTGCCCCCGCCGCCGTCCGCCCGCAGCACGCCCACCATGTGCCGCAGCTCCTCCAGCGTCCGTACGGACAGCTCCCGGATGGTCCGGGCGCCCGCCCGCGCCGCCTCGTCCTCCGTGCTGACCTGCACCGCCCCCGCCTGAAGGCTGATCAGGCTCACCTGATGGGCCACGACGTCGTGCATCTCCCGGGCGAGCCGGGCCCGTTCGGTGGTCTTGACCCGGTCCGCCAGCAGCCGGTCCTCACGGACCAGGCTGCGGGTCAGATCCTCCACCCGCTGTGCCAGCTCCCCGCGGGTCCGCACCAGCAGCCCCATGGCGATCGGCGCGGCCGCGGTGACGCAGGCGTCGATCAGCACCAGGGTGTTCTCCCGGTAGTGGGTCGGCTCGAAGTCCGAGATGGGATACGGGAGGAAGTGCGCGGCGATCAGCAGGACGGCGCAGATCCCCAGCCGCACCCGGCCCGGCCGGCGGGCGGCCAGCGTATAGAGCCCGATCATCGGCGCGAACCAGATGTAGCCGATGTACAGCCCCGGCAGCGTCACCAGGAAGACCAGCAGCGGAAACCGTCGGCGCAGCAGCAACGCCGTCGCCGCCACCACCGAGACGCCCAGCTCCAGGGCCAGTTTCAGCCCGTTGACCAGCACCGCGTCGGCGACGGCCAGCAGCACCGGTACGACCACCGGGGCGATCCGCCGCACCTGCTGCCCCCACACCCCCCGTGCGAGCGCCCGCAGCCGCGCCGCCGCCCGCTCCCGTCTGCGCCCCGCTCTGCCCGGGGCGCTCATATCGCGCCCCGGGGGACGCCGGTCACCAGGCCGGCCCGGTCCGCCACGATCGCGGCCTGTACGCGGTTGATCCCGCCCAATTTCCCCAGCAGCGCCCGCACATGGTCCTTGACCGTGCTGGGTGCCAGGCCCATCCGCTCCGCTATCTGGGCGTTGCCCAGCCCCTCGCCGAGCAGCGCCAGCACCTGTGACTCGCGCGGGGTGAGCCCGCTGACCGCCCGCGTCGCGGCCGCCTGGTCCTCGGCCGTCAGATAGCCGCCGATCACCGCCCGCGTCACCCCGGGGTCCAGCACGCTGCCGCCCGCCGCCAACGTCCGTACGGCCCGTACGAGCTGCTCCGGATCCGAGTCCTTCAGCAGAAAGCCCGCCGCCCCCTCCCGCAGCGCCGCGGTCAGATACTCCTGCGCGTCGAAGGTCGTCAGCATCGCCACCGCCGGCGGCTCCGGCGCGGCCCGCAGCCGTCGCAGTACGGTCAGCCCGTCCACGTCCGGCATCCGGATGTCCAGCAGCACGACGTCCGCGCCGCTGCCCAGCACGGTGTCCACGGCCTCGGCGCCGCCGCAGTCCGCGACCATCTCGATGTCCGGGGCGGTCCCCAGAATCATCCGCAACCCGGACCTGACCAGCCGTTCGTCGTCCACCACAGCGACACGGATCACCGGCCGCCCCTTTCTCCTTCGCACCCATCCGAGCTCACGGAACCACCCGGCGCTGCGCGACTCCGTACCCCCTGTCCCGGAGCCCGCCACTGGGCGGTCCCGCACCCCCGCCGACCGGCGGGGGTGATCCCGCGACCTGCGAAGGATGCCGCGGGAGGGTCACCGCGGGCAGAGTGGTTCACATGCTGCACCACTGAAGAGGCCACAAGCCCACGACGCGTTGCAGTTCACATCGGCGGCCGCCGCGACCCCCACACGCGGCGGCCGCCGCTGGCGTGCGGGGGCGGTTCGGAGGGGGATCTCCCCCGCACCGCCATCCCGGGCCCCTCAGCGCCCCAGAGGGCCCCTCACGGGCCGCTCAGCGCCCCGCCAGCCGCCTTCCAGCTGCTCCCCTTACCCCCTCGCGGTCGCTCCCCCTCCCCGGCTCTCCGCGATCCGTACGGCATCCCGCAGCGCCGCCCCGAGCTGCACCGACAAAAACCGCAACTGCCGCGTATCGGTCGCCGGATCGTCGACCATCTCCTGAGCGTGCTCCAGCAGACCCTTCCCCATGTCCAGTTGCACCGCCTCCATCCGGTCGGCCCGGTCGGAGAGATAGCCGCCCTCGGCATCGGTGAGCAGATAGCAGGGCTTGTCCCCGTCGGGGGTGGTCCAGGGGAGGAGACGGGGGGTGGGGGGAATGGAGGGGCTGGGGAAGGGGGTGGTCATGGGGGCGGCTCCTGTCCGGTGCGCGGTTGTGGAAATCTGTCGGTCACGACCTTCGCGCCCGAATCCCGCCCCGACCCATCCCAAGTCCCTATAGGCCCGCCCTATATTGGAGCCATGGGTGATTTTGACACGGGCCTCTGGTCTCACCCGCGGCTCGTGGCCGCCCTCGCCGACGAGGACTGGGGCGCCGTCTTCCGTACGTATCGACGCCTCACCGGCACCAGCCAGATGCGGCTCGGCGTGCGCGTTGGACTCGTCCAGCCCGATGTTTCCGAGATCGAGCGTGGACGGCGCCGGGTCACTTCCGTGGAGGTGCGGCAGCGGATCGTCACGGGGCTGGGCATCCCCGCCGAGCGACTGCCGAACGCGGGGCCGCGCGCGGTCTCCTTGCCCGTCCCGGGGCTCGCGTTCGCGGGCACCGCCCCGGACGAGGATCTGCTCGATCGCGTCACCAATGCCGTCGACGGCTCCCACCGGGTCGACGGCGCCACACTGGACTGGCTCGACCGCCTCCTGGCGGAACACCGGCGGGCCGAGGACTTCATCGGTTCCCGGCCACTGGTCGAGGTGATGGGACAGCAGCTGCGTACGGTCGTGAACCTCTATGCCAGTGCGCGGGGACCTCTGGAGCAGCGCGTCGTGCGGCTCGCCTCGGAACACGCCCAGTTCCTCGTTTGGATGGCCCAGGACCAAGGCCAGTCGGCCGCGGCCCTGGCCTGGTACGACCGATCCCACGAGTGGGCGCTCGAGGCCGGTGACGCCAACATGGCCGCGACAACCCTGAGCATGAAAGCGCATATGGCCTGGTCCGGAGGCCGAGGACGGCGATGCGCACGGCTGGCGGAGGCGGCCCGCTGGTCGGCGCCCGATACATCCCTGGGAGTGCAGGGCATGGCCGCCCAGATGCAGGCACGCGGCCATGCACTCAGCCGTGTGCCCGAGGAGGCCCACCGCCTCCTGGACGAGGCCCAGGACCTGATCACCCGCGCCGCGCAGCACCCCGAGGACGAGCCGCCCTGGATGTACTTCTACGACGAGACCTGGTTCACCCTCCAGCGCGGCATGGCGGCCATGCACCTCGGCGAGTGGGCGGCCGCCACCCGCCACATCACCACCGGCCTCCACGCCCTGCCGGCCAACTACCGCCGCGACAGCGCCTGGTACCTCTCCTGCCTCGCTCACGCCCACGCCGAAGCCGGTGAGGCCGAACAGGCCCTGATCGCCGCCCTGACAAGCGTCCCCGATGCGGCGGACATCGGACGGCCGCACGCGTGGAACGAACTGCACACCACGGCGGCGGTGCTGCTGCGCCGGAAGGCCCCACAAGGGCGAAGGCTCGCGGACGAGCTCAGGGCACACGACTGAGGCGCGGCTCGCCCCACCCCCGCCTCACTCCGAAGAAGGCACCCCCGGCCCCAGCGCCCCCCGTACACCGCCGTACGGCCCGTAGGCCCGCCCGGTGGCCAGCACCACCACCGACGTCATCGCCGCCAGCGCATACGCCGTCGTGGCCATCGACAGCGCGCCCTCCGGGGTCTCGGAGGAGAGGCTGAAGAAGTCCGTGACGGCCAGCAAGACCACGGTCCGTACGGTCAGATACAGCTCGACGGCGGCGAAGACGAGGAGCGCGCCGCGGATGTCCCGGTGGCCGCGGAGGGCGATCACGCCGAGGATCAGCAGGACGAGGACCGAGCTGACGGTGGTGAACTCCGTGGAGGCGGAAAGGTCGAGGGTGCCGAGGACGGAGCCGTCGACCGCGCCGCGCAGATAGCGGGTGGTGGCCATCTCGCTGGAGCTCAGCGCGCGGACGGTCCAGATGACGCGGACGGCGGCGGTGATCAGGAACAGGACGCCGCAGATACGGGAGTGGCGGCGCCGGCGGGCCGACATGGGGGATACCGGGGCCGCGTCCGCGGCGCGCTCGGTGGCGGAGCGCAGCACGGCCAGGACGACCAGCGCGGTCACCAGGCCCAGCCCACGGGTGGCGAGGGCCCAGCCGCCCAGGGGATCGTTGCTGTACTGGTCGCGGTAGGCGGCGTTGAACAGGCCGACGCCCTCGCGCAGGGAGACGGCCAGGAGCAGGAAGCCGCACAGGAGGGCCGCGCTGCGGGCCGTGCGACGCTGCGCGAGGGTGAGGCCGCCGACGGCCAGGAACGCGACGGTGAAGGCCCATTCGTACGGGCCGAGCACCTGGGGCGCTGGGGTCGCGCCCGGATTGAACAGGCCCTCGACGAAGTCCCAGGCGGTGGTGTCGGCCTGGCCGAGCCCGTAGACCGTCCAGGCCAGCAGTGCGGCGCCGTACAGGACCAGGCACAGACCGCTCGCCAGATAGGCACCGCTGTGCTCCGGGGCTGCCCGGCCCGGGTCGGAGCCCGGACGGACGTCCACCGTTCCGCCGTCCTGCATCACCATGGCCGACCCCCGTTCCGCCGTACCGGCCGCCGTACGCACCGGCCGCCGCTCCCGTACGACGACCTCATTGGCCTCACTGTGTCAAGGACGGCGGGAGGGGCGGGGGAGGTTCCCTCCCGTGTCGTGCGACGGCCGAAGGAACGGGAGCCGGAACGCGGCGGTGTGCCGGTGCCGGCGACGGTGCTTGCCACAACTGCCTTCGTAACTGCCTTCGTGGGCGCGGTGGAAGACAGGAGACCAGTGGATCAAGGGGCTCCCAGGTCAGAGCGCACGCGCGCACAACTGGCCGCGGGGGAAGGGGGACTGCCCCCTGCGGGCCGGGCGCGGTGCGGCAAGATGGGCCCATGGGGATCTTCGGGGGCGAGGGCCGACTGGTGGGCGGCCGCTACCGCTTGGAACTACGGCTGGGCCGCGGCGGAATGGGAACGGTCTGGCGCGCCACCGACGAACTGTTGGGCCGTCATGTCGCAGTAAAAGAACTGCACTTGGACGAAACGACGGCCGAGTCCGAGGCGCGCGTGCAGCGGGATCGGGCGATGCGCGAGGCCCGGACCGTCGCCCAGGTCAAGCATCCGCAGGTGATCGTGGTGCACGACGTGGTCGAGCAGGACGGCCGGCCGTGGATCGTGATGGAGCTGGTGGACGGCCCGTCGCTGGCCGACCGGCTCTACACCGGCGGCCCGCTCGCCCCGCGCGAGGCGGCCCGGATCGGGCTCGCGCTGCTGGGCGCGCTGCGGGCGGCGCACGCCCGCGGGGTGCTGCACCGCGACATCAAACCGGCCAACGTGCTGATCGAGTCCGCGACGAACCGGGTGGTGCTGACCGACTTCGGCATCGCCCAGGTTCCGGGCGCGACGACGCTCACCGAGGCCGGCGGGTTCGTCGGCTCGCCCGAATACACCGCGCCGGAGCGGATGGCCGGTCGCGGCACCGGCCCCGAGGCCGACCTGTGGTCGCTCGGGGTGCTGCTGTGCGCCACGCTCAGCGGGGAATCGCCGTTCCGCCGGGATTCGATCGGCGGGGTGCTGCACGCCGTCGTGTACGACGAGATCGAGATCCCACCGGCGGCCCGGCCGCTGCTCGCCGTCGTCGAGGGGCTGCTGGAGCGGGACCCGGAGCGCCGGATGGACATCGCGGAGGCCGAGCGGCTGCTGCGCGGCTATCTACGGACCGGGCGCACCCCGCAGCGCGGCGCCCCGGGGCACTGGGGGCGCAGCCGGTCCGCGGGCTTCGACGAGCCGGCCGCGGCGGGCGCGGGCCCCCGGCGGCCCGGCCCCGGTGCGGCCGATCCGTTCTCGGACGGCCCCGATCCGTTCTCCGGTGGGGCCGATCCGTTCGCCGACGGACACGATGACGTCGATGACGTCCATGGCGGCGGCCTCCATGGCGGCGAGCCGCACGGTGACGTCGTCCCCGGCGGCGCCCTCCACGGTGGCGTCCTCCCCGGCACCGGCCTCCCGGGCGAGCACCCGCCGAGCGAGGAACCGCTCTCGCCGGGTGGGACACCGCCCCGGCCGAGCAACGAACCACCCCCGCCGACCGGCACCCCGCTGCCCGGTGCCCCGCCCCCCGGCCCCACACCCCCGCCCGCCGCAGGCGGCCCGCCCCAGGCCCGTACCCCCGGCCGCACCCCCGTCGCCCCCACCGGATACGGCGCCGGACACGACCCCGGATACGGCCCTGCCTACGGCACCGGATACGACCCCGCCCACGCCCCCCACACGCCCGCAGGAGCCGTCCCCGGCCGCCCCGGCAGCCGCTCCCGCACCCCCATCGCCCTGCTCATCGCGCTCGCGGTGGTCGTCCTCGGCGGGGCGGGCGCGGGCCTGACGGCCCTGCTCATGAACGGGAACGGCGACCCGGGCACCCAGGGCAAGGGCACCCCCGCCGCGTCCCGGGACGGCGGGCACTCCCCGTCCCGTGCCGAGTCGGGCGCCGAGTCCGGCGCGCCCGCGAGCGGTACGCCGAAACCGGGTGCGACCGTCGCCATCACCTCCAGGCCGTCCGGCTCCAACGCCCCCAAAATTCCCACCGGTTACGTCCTCGTCCACGATCCGGCCGGTTTCTCCATGGCTGTACCGGACGGCTTCACCCGCTCCTACGAGAAGCACCGGGTCTACTACTACTCCCAGGGCAAGCGCTTCCGGATCGGCGTCCAGTTGCAGAAGCCGGTGCCCGAGGGGCCGATCGGCGCGATGCGCACGGCGGACGCGAACGGCCCCCGCGACTACGACGGCTACCGCCAGGGCAAGGTCACCGAGACCACGCACAACGGGCTCCAGGCCGGGCTCTGGACGTTCGTCTGGAGCGGCAGCGCCCAGGACGGCGGTTCGCGCTACACCTACGACCTGAGCTGGACCGAGAGCGGCAAGATGATCGACGTATGGATCTCCGCGCCCGTAGGCTCCCGCGCGGAGGCCAAACGCCACTTCGACACCGCCGTGAACGCCTTCCGGCTCACCGGCTCCTAGCACGGCCCCGGCCGCCGACCGGAGATCCGCACCCGGCCTCGCACCCGGCCCCCGCGCATACCCGCTGACCAGACCCTTTACGGCCAGCAATCACTGGCACGTTTGTGGGTGGGGCGTGAAAACCTATTACTCCCGGGTACACAAAGCGCCCGGGGAGGAATACGCTCCCCCGCATGACGGACTCGCAAGGCACCAAGGACAGCGCCCAGGAAAGCCCCGCAAGCCCCGCAGGGAACCCCGTGGCACCCGCCGCCCCCGGTACCCGTACCGCCGCAGATGTGGTCACCCCCGAGGTGGTCGCCCGGCTGACCCGTGGCGTGGTCGGCACCGGCAAGACCGCCAACCACACGCCCTTCACCGGCGAGAAGCTCGCGGACCTGCCCGAGTCCACCCCCGAGGACGTCGCCACCGCCTTCGAGCGGGCCCGCGCCGCCCAGGAGAGCTGGGCGCGCGTCCCCGTGCGCAAGCGTGCCGCCGTCCTCCTCCGCTTCCACGACCTCGTCCTCCAGCGCCAGGCCGAGGTCCTCGACCTCATCCAGCTGGAGACCGGCAAGGCCCGGCTGCACGCCCACGAAGAGGTCCAGGCGGTCGCCGTCGCCGCCCGCCACTACGGCCGCAAGGCCCCCGCCTACCTCCGGCCCAAGGGCCACACCGGCGTCGTACCGACCCTCACCAAGGTCACCGAACTGCGTCAGCCCCGGGGCGTGGTGGGCCAGATCGCGCCCTGGAACTACCCCTTCGAGCTCTCCGTCGGCGACGCCCTCCCGGCCTTCGTCGCGGGCAACGCCGTCGTCATGAAGCCCGACACGGAGACCGCGCTGACCGCGCTGTGGGCGCGCGAGCAGCTCATCGAGGCCGGGCTGCCGCCGGAGGTGTGGCAGGTCGTCCTCGGCGACGGCCCGGTCGTCGGCCCCGAGGTCGTGCGGCACGCCGACTACGTCTCCTTCACCGGCTCGACCCGCACCGGCCGAGAGGTCGCCCAGGGCGCCGCGGCCCGTCTGGTGGGCTGCTCCCTCGAACTGGGCGGCAAGAACGCCATGTTGGTGCTGCACGACGCCGATGTGGAAAAGGCCGCCTCCGGCGCCGTCCGCGGCTGCTTCTCCTCCGCGGGCCAGCTGTGCATCTCCATCGAGCGGCTGTACGTCCACGAGTCCGTCGCCGACGACTTCGTCCAGCGCTTCGCCGCCCGTACGAAGGCCATGCGCCTGGGCAACGCCCTCGCCTACGGGGCGGACATGGGCTCCCTGGTGGGCGAGCGGCAGCTGGAGACCGTCACCCGCCATGTCGAGGAGGCCGTCGCCAAGGGCGCCACGCTCGTCGCGGGCGGCCGCCCCCGCCCCGACATCGGCCCCCTCTTCTACGAGCCCACCATTCTGGACGGCGTCGCCGCCCCGATGGCCGTGTGCAGCGAGGAAACCTTTGGTCCGGTCGTCTCGATCTACCGCTTCCGCGACGAGGACGAGGCGATCGCGCTCGCCAACGCCACGCCCTACGGCCTCAATTCCAGCGTCTGGACCAAGGACGGGCGCCGCGGCCGGGCGGTCGCCGCACGGCTGCGCACCGGCACGGTCAACGTCAACGAGTCCTACGCCGCCGGCTACGGAAGCGTGCAGTCCCCGATGGGCGGCATGGGCGACTCCGGACTCGGCCGCCGCCACGGCTCCGAGGGCATCCTCAAGTACACCGAGGCCCAGACCGTGGCCCATCAGCGGATCATGCCGCTCGCGCCGTCCTTCGGGATGACGGACGAGAAGTACGCCCAGTTCATGACCCGCAGCCTGCGCGCGATGAAGGCGTTCCGGCTCCGGTAGATCCGCCCCTACCAGCCGTCCCCACAAGCCGCCCCCCGACCGTCCGTACCCGATCATCAGCCTCCGGCAACCCGGATATCTCAGACATATCACCAGGGAGGGCCAGTGCCCCAGGAGAACTCCGCCCAAAAACAGGCCCCGGAGGCGGCGGCGGACGGCGCCCACGCCGACGAGCGCGGCGGCTACGACTACGACGTCCTCGTCATCGGATCAGGCTTCGGCGGATCGGTCTCCGCGCTCCGCCTGACCGAGAAGGGCTATCGTGTGGGCGTCCTGGAGGCCGGCCGCCGCTTCACCCGCGAGACGCTGCCCAAGAACTCCTGGGACCTGAAGAACTACCTCTGGGCCCCCGCACTCGGCCTCTTCGGCATCCAGCGCATCCATCTCCTCGGCAAGGTGATGGTCCTGGCCGGTGCGGGCGTCGGCGGCGGCTCCCTCAACTACGCCAACACCCTCTACGTCCCGCCGAAGCCGTTCTTCGACGATCCCCAGTGGAAGGACATCACCGACTGGCAGGAGGAGCTGAAGCCGTACTACGACCAGGCCCAGCGGATGCTGGGGGTGCGGCTCAACCCGACGATGACGCCCTCCGACGTCCATCTGAAGGCGACCGCGCAGGCCATGGGCGTCGGCGACACCTTCCACATGGCGCCGGTCGGGGTGTTCTTCGGGGACGGGCAGGACGCGGACGGGGCGGCGAAGGCCGCGCCCGGAGCGACGGTGGCCGACCCGTACTTCGGCGGCGCGGGCCCCTCCCGCGCGGCGTGCACCGAATGCGGCGAGTGCATGACGGGCTGCCGCCACGGCGCCAAGAACACCCTCAACGAGAACTACCTCTACCTGGCCGAGAAGGCGGGCGCGGTCATCCACCCGATGACCTCCGTCGTCACCCTCACCGAGGACTCCCGCGGCGGTTTCGCCGTCGGCACCCTGCCGACCGACAACAAGAAGAAGGGCACGGGCCGGACGTTCACCGCCCGCCGCGTCGTCATCGCGGCCGGGACCTACGGCACACAGACCCTGCTGCACCGCATGAAGGACAGCGGCCTGCTCCCTTACGTCTCCGGCCGGCTGGGCTCGCTCACCCGCACCAACTCCGAGGCCCTGGTGGGCGCGCAGAGCGACAACCGCCGCTACCGCACGCGGCACGGCGCGCCGAAGGTCGACTTCACCAAGGGCGTGGCGATCACCTCGTCGATCCACCCCAACGAGAACACCCATATCGAGCCGGTCCGCTACGGCAAGGGATCCAACTCCATGGGCGGCCTGACGATCCTTCAGGTCCCGTACCGGCCGACGGGCCGCGTCGCGGGCTGGCTCGCCAACCTGGTCCGCCACCCCTGGCTGGCCGTCCGCTCGCTCTCCAACCGCCGCTGGTCGGAGCGGACCATCATCGGCCTGGTGATGCAGTCGCTCGACAACTCCCTGACGACGTACCGCAAGCCGAAGGGGCTGGGCAAGGGCCTGCTCACCGCCCGCCAGGGCCACGGCGCACCGAACCCGAACCAGATCCCCGAGGCCACCCGGGCGGCGACCCTGCTCGCCGAGGAGATCAACGGCTTCGCCGGCTCCAACATCGGCGAACTGATGGGTACTCCGCTCACCGCGCACTTCCTCGGCGGCTGCCCGATAGGCGATTCGGCCGACTCCGGCGTCATCGACCCGTACCACCGCCTCTACGGCCACCCGGGCATCTCGGTCGTCGACGGCGCCGCGGTCTCCGCCAACCTGGGCGTCAACCCGTCCCTCACCATCACCGCCCAGGCCGAACGCGCCATGTCCCTCTGGCCCAACAACGGCGACCCCGACCCCCGCCCCACCCCCGGCCACCCCTACGAACGCATCCCCCCGATCGCCCCCACCCACCCCGCGGTCCCCCCACACGCCTTCGGCGCCCTGAACCTGCCGTTCGTACCGGTGCCTACGGTCCCTCCGAAGAAGTAGCCCCTTCGACGAACCAGCTCCGCCGGCTAACTGGCCCCGTTGAGGAATCAGCCCCGCTGAGGAACCAGCGCCGCTGAGGAACCAGCCCCGCCGAGGAACCAGCCCCGCCGAGGAACCAGCCCCGCCGCCGGACTGGCCCCGTCGACGAAGTGGCCCCTGGCACTCGGGATACCCGGGTATCCGGGATACCCGGAATACCCTCCCCCCGCCCCACGTTGTGGCCTGCAAGGGGCGCACGCATCCCCTAGGGGATGCGTGCGAACGCCCCCTAAGGGCCCACCCGCGACAAAGGGCCGCACCCTCCAGCACGGTGCGGCCCTTCGCCGAGCGCTGCTACGCGGCCGCGCCCCCGTCCGTGCCGGGGGTCCTACGGCGCCGGACGGTGAAGACGGCGCCCGCGCCGACGGCCAGGGCGAGGCCGCCCACCAGGGCGATGGTCGGCAGCATGGAGGACGAGCCGGTCTCGGCGAGGTCGCCGGTCACCGGGACCTTCTTCATATCGCCCGTGGGCCGGGTGTGCTTGATCGGCTTCTCGCTGCCCTGCGCACCGGCGTGGTTGCCGGGCGCGCCGGGCTTGGCCGGCGGGACCGTGCCCGGCGTGCTGTCGGCGGCCAGGATGGTGAAGTCGTACCACTGCTCCGGGGCCCAGCCGCAGGAGCCGTCCTCGTTGTAGTAGTCGCTGGTCACCAGCGCGAAACCGGCGCCCGCCTTGGCGCTCTTGTCGGCGCGGATGCGCAGCTTGAGCGAGGTGGTGGTGTGCGGGTCCATCTCGTAGGCGAGGAAGTACGCGCCGTCGGTCCACTCGTCGAACGAGGTCCACTTACCGGTGTCCGGGTCCTGGTACTCCAGGTTCAGGAGGGACTTGGGGTGGTCGATGTTCTCGGCCGGAGCCGCGGCGACGACCGGGAGGACCTCGTTCAGCGTCTTGTCGGTGGTGTTGGCCAGCTTCACCGAGAAACGGGACCAGCCGGCGCCCGCGACGAGCTTGGAGGGCAGGTCCACGACCGTGACCTTGACGGCCTTGTCGTCGACCTTGCAGTCGGGCTCGTCCGTGGGGACGTCGGACGGGGCGGCCGATGCGGTGGGCTTGGGCGAGGCGGCGGGGGTGGGGGAGCCGCCGGGCTCGGTGTTGCCGCTCGGGGAGGCGGAGGCGGTCGCCCCGGCCTGGTCGCCGGTGCCGGTGCTGGTCCCGGTCTGGTCACCGGTTGCCGTTCCGGTCCCGTCGTTGTTGCCGGCGGGCTGAGTGGCGTCGCCGGCGGCGGGGGTCTCGGCCGGCGTGGCGGTGTCGTCGCTCTGCTCCGGGCCGGGGGTGGCCGGCGCCGGGTCCGCGCTCGCGCTGGACCCGGCGCCGGCACCGGTCGCATACGCGGAGGGGGCCGCCATCAGGGCGGCGGGGGTGATAACGGCCGCAGCGGCAGCGGCCGTCAGGGCACGGCGAAGCTTCATCGAGAAGACCTCTCGGGGTCCAAAGTGCCGTGGGGTGCGGCACGTGAAGGTGCGGGCCGTCGCGGTGGGGCGCGGGGTGGCCGTGCGATTGCAGGTACATGACCAGCCATGGCTGAAAATGGTTGCTCGGCGGAGGGGGTGACGGAAGGTGATGCCCGTCACATGGCTCACAGGGATCGCACAGATCACTCACAGCTCATGCAGAGGTCCCGCATGAGCCGTGCAGCGAGCCGCGGACGGGCCGGTGGCGCGCGCCGGAGTGTGGTCGCCGCGTCGATGCATGGCCGAGGGCCCGCGGCTCGCCCGTGGCCCGGTGAGCTTTGCTGGCGCCACACGGTCCGGGCGCGGCAACGACTCGGCGAAGGCCCCGTCAAGGCACGGCGGAAGCACAGCAACGGCAGAGCGAAGGGCCCCGGATGCCGTCCGCGAGGGGGGATGCGGACGACCACGGGGCCCTTGGCTTTCGGTGCCGGCGTCAGGGCAGCGCCGGCACCGACGGGCGGCGCTGGGGGGGGGTAGCGCCGCTGGCTCTGGAGTGGTGCGTGTGGTTCAGGTGGTGCGGGCCGCGCGGTGGTGTGGACCAATGACACTGTCGAAGGCCGTAACCGGGCGCGGAAAGCGGTACGTCGAGCATCGTCCTGGATGCGCCTCACCCGGCGCAACCGTTTCGACCGGATGCGGTCGGTCCCGGGCGTCCCCAGGACCGACCACCCCATCGGATGTGACCGGGCTGCTGTCCCCTGCTGACCGGTCACGGCACCGGAGCGAGGTCCCACGACGCGGACCGCTGCAAGCGGTCGGCGTCTCATCGCTCCGGCTTTCCGCCCGTGGGGCGGCGTCTACGCGTAGTCCTGCAGGCCGCGCCTGGCTGACGCGGCACCGGGAACAACGAACCCCCTCGGCGGCCGGTCACGCGCCGTACGGGTGAGTCGGCAACCGAACTCAGATCCGGCCTCTGAGCCGGGCACGCGCCGCCTCGTCCCGCGCCCTCGCCAGGCCCTTGGAGCCGACGATTTCCGGCCACGCGGACCCTGCCTGCCCCCTCTCAGACCCGCCCCCTCTCAGACCTGCCCCCGCGACAGCTCCAGCAAGGTCATCGCCAGCGCGGTGCCCGGCTTGCCGAGCTGGTTGCGGTAGTGGGCCAGGATCTCCATCTCGCGGGCGAGGTTCACCCGGCGGCCGCCGGAGGCCATCCGTTCGCGCTGGATGACGGCGGAGACGGCCATCCGCTCCTGGACGAGGCCGATGATGCGGCCGTCGAGATCGTCGATGCGGCTGCGCGCATCGCTGATCAGCCCGGCCGCCTCCTGGGTGCTGGCGCCGGTGTCGGGCGCGGTGGCCTGGGCGGCGGGGGCGGCGGTCGCGGTGTCGGTGCTCATATCCGTATCTCCTGGGGTACGGGCCCCGGAGCCGACGTGGTCCCGAATGCAGAACGCCCCGGGCCTTGTCGGCCCGGGGCGCCTGGGGAAGTCGCTTGTCAGTCGATCAAGCAGCACGACCATGGCAGCCGGACGGGCCGGTGCCATAGGTAAAGACGAAGGTCTGCTGCGTGGACATGGCGCCAAGTATGAGCCCGTTAGAATCGAAAGTCCAACCCCCTCGTTCCACCGCCGGAAGGCCGCGAAGTGTCATCAGGACCCCCTGCCGCCGCCCCGGACGTCGTCCTCGTGGTCGACTTCGGCGCCCAGTACGCCCAGCTCATCGCCCGCCGCGTCCGCGAGGCCAGGGTCTACAGCGAGATCGTGCCGTCCACCATGCCGGTGGCCGAAATGCTCGCCAAGAACCCGAAGGCGATCATCCTCTCCGGCGGTCCGTCGTCGGTCTACGCGGAGGGCGCCCCGCGCCTGGACCGCTCCCTGTTCGAGGCCGGCGTCCCGGTCTTCGGCATGTGCTACGGCTTCCAGCTGATGGCCACCACCCTCGGTGGCACGGTCGACAACACCGGCGCCCGCGAGTACGGCCGTACGCCGCTGACCGTCTCCAAGCCCGGCTCGACCCTCTTCGAGGGCACCCCGGCCGAGCAGTCCGTCTGGATGTCGCACGGCGACGCCTGCTCCGCCGCCCCCGAGGGCTTCACGGTCAGCGCGTCCACGGACGTGGTGCCGGTCGCCGCGTTCGAGAACGACGAGAAGCGGCTGTACGGAGTCCAGTACCACCCCGAGGTGCTGCACTCCACCCACGGCCAGCAGGTCCTGGAGCACTTCCTCTACCGTGGCGCGGGCATCGAGCCCAGCTGGACGATGGGGAACATCATCGAGGAGCAGATCGCCGCGATCCGCGAGCAGGTCGGCAACAAGCGCGCGATCTGCGGGCTGTCGGGCGGTGTGGACTCCGCGGTCGCCGCCGCCCTCGTGCAGAAGGCCATCGGCGACCAGCTGACCTGCGTGTACGTCGACCACGGCCTGATGCGCAAGGGCGAGTCGGAGCAGGTCGAGAAGGACTTCGTGGCCGCCACCGGCGTTCAGCTGAAGGTCGTCGACGCGCAGGAGCGCTTCCTTGCCGCGCTGGCCGGGGTGTCCGACCCCGAGACCAAGCGGAAGATCATCGGCCGCGAGTTCATCCGCGTCTTCGAGCAGGCCCAGGCCGAGATCGTGGCCGAGGCGCCGAACGACCACCCGGTGGCGTTCCTGGTGCAGGGCACGCTCTACCCGGACATCGTCGAGTCCGGCGGCGGCACCGGCACCGCCAACATCAAGTCGCATCACAACGTCGGCGGGCTGCCCGACGACATCGAGTTCGAGCTGGTCGAGCCGCTGCGGCAGCTGTTCAAGGACGAGGTCCGGATGGTCGGCAGCGAGCTGGGCCTGCCGGAGGAGATCGTCCACCGCCAGCCGTTCCCCGGCCCCGGCCTGGGCATCCGCATCGTCGGCGAGGTCACCAGGGACCGCCTGGACCTGCTGCGCGAGGCCGACGCCATCGCCCGCGAGGAACTGACCGCGGCCGGTCTGGACCGTGAGATCTGGCAGTGCCCGGTGGTCCTGCTCGCCGACGTCCGCTCGGTCGGCGTCCAGGGCGACGGCCGCACCTACGGTCACCCGATCGTGCTGCGCCCGGTCTCGTCCGAGGACGCCATGACGGCGGACTGGACGCGGATGCCGTACGACGTCCTCGCCCGTATCTCGACCCGCATCACGAACGAGGTCGCGGACGTGAACCGGGTGGTGCTGGATGTGACCAGCAAGCCGCCGGGGACGATCGAGTGGGAGTGACCATCGCTCGGTGATCTCCCACCGCCGTTGACGAAACGCCGTCGCTCATTCGTTTGAGTGGCGGCGTTGTCGTTTCTTCTCGGACGCGGCGCGACTGTGCCGAGAGTGAGGCATGGATGTCCATGAACTGTTCCCGGACTGGCCGAGGCCGCCGTACGAGGGCTTCACGGCCGAGGCCCGCGGAGGACCGGACACGGACCGCTATGCCGCGAGTGATGTGGTGCTGGCCCTGGAAACGGTGTCTCCGGACTCCGAGGAGCGGGACCGGCGGCGCAAGCCACGGCTGTATGCCGACGCCGGGATCCCGTACTTCTGGCGGGTGGAGGCGGATCAGGAGTACCGGCCGGTCGTTTACACGTACGTGCTGGACCCGGCGGGCGGCGCCTACGTCCCGACCGGCGTGCACCGCGACCGGCTCGCACTGTCCGTCCCCTACGACATCGACATCGACCTGACCGGCATCGATGAGCTCTGACAGTTGACGTTGATTGTTGCGCCCCACATCATGGATTCCGGATAGCGATGACTTGGTTTCGCAATACGGAAGTTAGAGGTGGGTGCAATGGCCGCCATCGCCTTCATCGGCCTGGGCATCATGGGCAGCCCCATGTCCGTCAACCTCGCCAAGGCCGGGCACACCGTCGTCGGCTGGAACCGCAGCCCCGGCCGGGCCGGCGCCTTGATCGCGGCCGGTGGCAAGGAGGCCGCGTCGATCGCGGAGGCGGTGCGTGACGCGGACGTCGTCATCACCATGGTCCCGGCGTCCCCGCAGGTCGAGGCGGTGGCGTACGGCCCCGACGGCATCCTGGAGTACGCCCGGCGCGGTGCCCTGCTGATCGACAACTCCTCCATCACGCCGCAGACCTCCATCGACCTGGCCAGGGCCGCCGCCGACAAGGGCATCCGGGTGCTGGACGCCCCCGTCTCGGGCGGTGAGGAGGGCGCCGTCGAGGGCGTGCTGTCGATCATGGTCGGTGGCGACAAGGCGGACTTCGACGCGGCCCGGCCCGTCCTCGAAGCGGTCGGCAAGACCGTGGTGCACTGCGGGCCGCACGGCGCCGGGCAGACCGTCAAGGCCGCCAACCAGCTGATCGTCGCCGTCAATCTGGAGGCCGTCGCGGAGGCCGTGGTCTTCCTGGAGAAGTCCGGCGTCGACCTCGCCGCCGCGCTGGAGGTCCTGGGCGGCGGACTGGCCGGCTCCACCGTGCTGGCCCGTAAGAAGGCCACCCTCCTGGCCCGTGACTACACCCCGGGCTTCAAACTGGAGCTGCACCACAAGGACATGGGCAACGCCCTCGACGCCGCCCGCACCGTCGGCGCCCCGCTCCCCGTCGGCGCCGTCGCGGCCCAGCTCATCGCCTCCGCCGTGGCCCGCGGTGACGGAGCCCTCGACCACTCGGCGCTGCTGCGCGGGGTGGAGCTGCTGAGCGGATACGGGGTGGAGTGAGCCGTCGGCCGCTCGTGGTGCCGGCGGTGCGGGACGGGGCTGCGCATCGATGCCCGTCGCAGCTCTGGCTCTCGCAAGTACCGGAGGGTAGCTTCCGCCCTGGGGGAAGCGCTGTGAGTCGTACGTGCCGAAGGAGAGCCCGATGCCCGAGCCGACGCCCATACCCACCGAACTGCTGCAGTTCGCGATGCCGCCCACGCACGAGACCGTCGAGGACGAGCGGCGGTACCGCAAGGAACGCCTGGTCGCGGCGTTGCGCCTGTTCGGGCGCTTCGGGTTCGAGGAGGGGGTGGCGGGCCATATCACCGCCCGGGACCCGGAGTTCACCGACTGCTTCTGGGTCAACCCCTTCGGGATGTCCTTCAAGCACATCACGGTCGGCGATCTGATCCTGGTCAATGCGCAGGGCCAGGTGGTCGAGGGCCGCTACCACGTCAACCAGGCCGCGTTCGCCATCCATTCCCAGGTCCACCAGGCCCGCCCGGACGTGATCGCCGCGGCCCACAGCCACTCCACGTACGGCCGGGCGCTGTCCTCGCTGGGTGAGCTGCTGGACCCGATCACCCAGGACGTCTGCGCCTTCTACGAGGACCACGCCCTGTTCGACGACTACACGGGCGTGGTGGTGGACGAGGAGGAGGGCCGCCGGATCGCCGTCGCCCTCGGGCCGCACAAGGCCGTGATCCTGCGCAACCACGGGCTGTTGACGGTCGGCGACTCGGTGGACGCGGCGGCCTGGTGGTTCATCACCATGGAGCGGTCCTGCCAGGTGCAGCTGACCGCGCGGGCGGCCGGAAAACCGGTGCTGATCGACCACCACAATGCGGTGCACACGCGGGAGCAGCTGGGCAACGACCTCGTCGCGTGGATCAACTACCAGCCGCTGTATCAGCAGATCGCGCGGAGCGAGCCGGATCTGTTCAACTGACCGGCTGGCCGGGGCGGGAGTCGAGGGGGGCAGGCGGCCGATACGGCGGCGCCCTGCGGCCGGGTGCGGACCGCAGGGCGCCGGTGCACGGCCCGCGCCTCCTCCTCGACGCGCGGGTGCGGGAACGCTCTACACGTGGGGGAAGAGGTCCGTGAACGCTCCCGACCCGGTCGAGATCGCCCTGCTGAACGGCGCGTCGAAGTCCCACACCAGGAACAGCAGGAAGGCGATCAGCGCGCTGAAGAGCGCCGCCATCAGCAGCTCGCGTGCCGAACGCCGGATCTGCAGGGTGAAGATCAGGCCGATGGTGACGGCGGCCCCGGCGATCAGCCCGAACCACACCACCCCCGGCAGCGTCGAACCGGCCGCATCCGCACGGTTGTTGCGGGCGTCGTCGGCCACCCCGACCTGGTCCACGAGGGGCTGGTAGGACTGCCCTTCGTAGTCGTTGCGGGGGTGGTAGCCGATGACGTCGGAGCGGACCTTGGCCAGCAGGTCCGTACCGCGCTGGGTGAGCCGCTGCTGCTCGGTCATCACCGGCCATTCCTTGTGGACGATGTAGCCGACATAGGCGTCGACGTCCGATCGGATACGGTCCCGCACCGGCGGCGGATACGCCGCCACCCGCGTGCTGACCTCGTGCAACGCCTGCGCCTCGGTCCGCACGGTGTCCTCCGCGGCGCTACGGGCCTCCCAGACGCCGGCGATGGCCAGGCCCAGGACGATGGCGTAGACCACGCCCACCATCATCGTCATGTACTCGATGACGTCGGGCGTTTCGGACGGGTCGTCGTCCGCGCCGATCCGGCGCTGTTTGAGGACCGTGATGGCCAGGACGACGCCGCAGACGGCGGCCATGGCGATGGTCAGTACCAGCCATTGCGACATGGATACCTCCTACGAGGAGCGGCGTCCGGACGAGCCGGACGAGGTGCTCGAACGGGGACGGAGCGCGGCGCCGGCCAGTACGGCCGGGGCGGTGACCAGCAGGGTCCGGGTCACCATCGAGTGCCTGGGGTGGGGTTTGTGGGCCACCGTGGGGCGGGTGTGCGGCAGCACGGGCGGGGGTGGTGCCGGGGCCTGCTCGGGCGTTGCCTTCGGGGACGGCGGCGGGGGCGGGGGCGGTGGCGTCGGCCGCGGAGGTGGGGGCGGCTCCGGCGTGGGCGTCGGCCTGGGCGCCGGGGGTGAGGGTGGGGCGATGCGTGGCCTGGGCGGCGGGGCAGGCGGGCGCGGCCGGTGCGTCGGGGTGGCCTTCGTACAGGGGAAGTGCCAGCCGCGCGGCATCGGCCAGGTGGTCGGTACGTCGATGTCCGGGCCGGTCCCGGCGTAGGCGCAGGTGTCGCCGTGGGCGTGGACTGTGATGGAGGTGTAGGTGTCACGGGTGGGGTGGTTGGGGCTGACGGGGGTGTCGTGGTGAGCGATGCGGTCGTGAATGAGGCGGTCGTGAGCGCTGGCTGAGGGTGCCGGGATCGCCAGTACGGCGATTCCGAAGGGCACGGTGAACGCGGCCGCCGCGAGACCTGCGGCGAACCGGCGTGATCGTTCTATTTCCCACACGACGGAGAGCCTGCACGTCCGGGGCGTGGCTCAGCCGTCACAGGGCTCCGGTTCCCTCGAAGGGGGTAAGTGCGGCATATGCGGCTGTAGTTGGGCGTGCGCGACGGAAGGGCGGGAGGGGGGAATTGTGGTGTGTACGGGGCGCCTGGGGGTTTGTCTGCGGGTTGCCTCTGGGGCGCATTCGGGTTGGCTACGGGGCGTCTACGGGGCGTACGGGTCGTCTACAGGGCTCGCGTACGGGTCGGGTGCGGGGCGCGAACGGGCCCCGTATGCGCCTTACGCGAGCCTTGCGCGAGCCGAGTGCGCGTCTTGTGCGGGTCTCGCGCGCCGTCCTGCTCCGGCGTCAACCTTCGGCGGGCCGTGCCACCCGGCCCCCAACTGGCCGTTTGGTGGGCGTCCCCGCCATCTGGGGCACAATTCCCCTTCAGGAATGACAAGTTGATGATGACCCCGGTCGGTGGGCGAGCCGGGTGCGGGTCATGACGATCACGATCACGACGGTGATGACGATGGTGCGGGGCGGTAGCGGACGTGTCTGTTGAGGCGGCGGGCAGGGTAGCCGGAACGGGCGGGCCGGAAGGGGGCGGGGCCTGCCTGTGCGGGCGGTGTCCGCACGGCGCCCGCGCGGGGCACCGGCAGGCGGTCGCCGCGTTTGTCGCGCTGCGCGAGGAATTCGCCGCCGGGCGCGGCGTACCGGCCGGACTCGCGCATTCCGCCGGAGCCGCCCGTCAGTGGGTCTCCGATGAACTCACCCTGTCCGCACGGACGTTGGCCGAACGCGCCGCCGCCGAGGGGGTCGCCTGGCTGGCGGCCGTCCAGCGGCGGACCGTGCCGGCGCTGTGGGCCGCGGTGGCCGCGCTGCTGCTCGGGCAGGCGCTGACCGCTGTCGGCTCGGGCTGGACCTCGGCCCGTACGGCGGGGCTGATAGCCGCCGTACTGCTCGCCCTCGCCCTGACGGTCGCGGCCTGGCGGCACGGCGCACAGGGCGGCGTGCTGGCCCCGCTGATCGGCGAGGACCGGCGGCTGTCGGCCTCGCGGGCGGTCGCGGCGGGATGGGTGGTCGTGGTGCTGTACGCGGTGCTGACGGCGGCCGCCCGGCTGGCGGTGGCGGGCTCCGGAGCGCGCCACCGCGCCGTCCGGCTCCTCGAACTCCCGCATGGCTCGGGCCTGTTGGCGGCCCTGCTCCTCGGGTGCGCGGTGGCGGTGCTGGGGCACGCCCTGGTGACCGTACGGGTGCGGGCGGGGCGGCTGCAGAAGGTGCCCGCCGACCGGCCGCGGGCCGTCGATCTGCTGGCCGACGACGCGGGGCGCGGCAGCTTCCCCGGCGCGCAGTATGTGCTGGTCAACGCGGCGGTGGCGGCGTATGCGCTGGTGTACCTGGCGCGGCAGCCCGGCCGACTGCCGGATCTGCCCTGGGGGTTGGTGGCACTTCTGCTGCTCTCCGGTGTCACCTATCTGGCCGGGACGGCGGTGCCGGGCGGCCGGCCGGTCATTCTGTCGGTCGTCCGCTCCCGGGAGCTCGGCGCTCTCGCGGCGCCCATCCGTACCGGTGAGGACATCGAGATCCGTGGCACCGGCTTCGTCCCGCCGGGCGCCGGGACGCCGGACCGGCTGGCCCGTACCGTCGTACGGATCGGGGCGGTGCATGTGCCGGTGCCCCTGGTCCCGGTGGCGGGCGGCTTCGCCAATCCGTCGGACGGCGTGCTGACCGTGCCGGTGCCGGTGGATGTGGAACCGGGTCAGGTGGAGGTGCGGGTGGTGACGGCCGCGGGGGTGGAGACCGAGGGGTACCTGATCGAGGTGCAGGAGTAGACGGGGCGACCGGGGGCCGGGAGGCGGTGGGCCGGTCCGGTCCGGGAGCCGGCGGGTACCGAGGTCCGTGATGAGGCCGGGGCGCCGTGAGGTCATCCGCAGGTCATCGGTTGAATCCGATACGTATGTGCGTACGTACCTCCCCAGGAGGCGAGGGCGCGGGCACAATCGTCTGCGCTCGGTGCCAACGGAGAGGCGGACGTCATGGTGCACGCGAATCGTACGGTCGGTGCCGATCTGGGCGGTGTCGGCGGCTCCGGTACCGGGGCGCGGGGGATGCTCGCGCGCCATGCGCTGCTTCCGTTGCGGCTCTTCCTGGGCGTCACCTTCGTCTATGCGGGACTGGACAAGCTGACGGACTCCGGCTTTCTGGCGGCCCGCGGATCGGGCTCGCTCGGGGCGCTGCTGACCCAGGTGCACGACACGGCGGCGCTGCCGCTGCTGGTGGATCTGGCCCAGAAGAGCCCAGTCGGTTTCGGCTATGCCATCGCCATCGGGGAGTTGGCGGTGGGCGTCGGGACGCTCGTCGGGCTGCTGGGCCGGCTGGCGGCCTGCGGCGGCGCGCTGATCTCGCTGACGCTGTGGCTGACGGTCAGCTGGTCGACCGTGCCGTACTACTACGGCAATGACCTCGCCTACCTCATGGCCTGGATCCCGCTGGTGCTGGCGGGCACGCCGAGGTACTCGCTGGATGCGGCGCTGCGGAGCCGGCGTCAGCGCCACGGGGCCCAGTTGTTCGGGTGAGTTGTCCCGGTCGGTCGTCCGGGTGAGCCGTCCGGCCCGTGGGGGAGGCCGCGCGGTGGGTGCGGTGGGCGCGTTGGCCATCAGGTGTCCTCCGGCCTGCGGTAGCGGGCGGCGGCCCGTACGGCGGCGGTGATGCCGGAGAGGAACAGGCCCGCGGGGACGGCGAGGAGGAGCCCGGGGCCCGGGGCGTGCCAGATGCCGAGGGCGTCGAGGCCGTACCCCACGCCTACGGAGAGGGCGGCGACGCCCGAGATCAGCCGGGCCGGTTCGAAGGGGTGGTGCTTCATGAGGCGGCTCCCCGGGGGGCGGTCGGCACCGTCGACGGCACGGCGGTGGGGGTGGCGTTGCGCAGCTCGACCTGACCGGCGCCCATGGAGAGCTCCAGGTCCAGCTTTCCGTGCGGCTTCTCGCCCTTTTTGAGGCCGGTGGCGGGCAGGATGATCGTGCGCTGCCGACCGCCGAGGGAGATATGCGCCTGGTGCGGGGCGTCGCCGGGCAGACGGAGATTGCCCAGGCCCATCGACACATGGGCGGTCGTGGTGACGCCCGGCGGCAGCGTCACCTGGAGCCGGCCGGCGCCGACGTCCGCGCTCGCGTAGACGGTGCGCCCGCCCTTGAGCGACAGGCCGCTGAGGTCCAGCCGCGCGTCGCCGGAGCCGACGTGGTAATTCGGCTGGACGGCGGCGGCGCTGGTGGGAGCCCAGGTGCTCCGCTGCCACTCGGCGGTGAGGGTGTCGGGCAGGACGGTCGCGGCCGCGAGCATCAGGGTCGTGACGACGACCATGAAGACCGTGCCGCCGCCCGTCCGCCCGAACCAGGCGCTGAGCACCAGGCCGAGGCCGAAGACGACCAGCGCGCAGCTCAGCCCGGCTTGGAGGGAGTTGGTGAAGGTTTCGTGCCGGACGGCGGCGGTGTAGGCGGCCGCGCCCGCGACCATCGCCAGCAGGAACGTCCAGCCGCCTATCGACGGTCCCTTGCGCACGGCGCGGCGCGGGGGGCGGTCGGGGGCGGCCGCGGGCGGGCGGGCCCCGGCAGACCATGCGTCGTGCGGCCCGGGTTTTACGGTCCGGCCGTGCTCGAAGTCGTAGGTGAGGTCGAGCGGGAGGGTCTCGGGGCCCCAGAGATAGGGCGGCCGCGAGGTCTCTAGGGAGCGCGGGTCGCGCCACCAGGACGGGCTGTTCGGCGCGGGCGGCGCCTGGGTCTCGGGCGGGGCGTCGGCGACGGCCTGGGCGGTCGCGGCGCCCATCGACCCCGGGCCCTCGGTCTCCACCCGGTGCCGCTGGCGCGACCAGTAGGCCGAACCGGCCACCGCCAGCGTCAGCATGATGACGAAGGACAGCACGCTGCCCTTGCCGACGGTCGTCAGGAACAGGCCGCAGCCGACCAGTGCGAACAGCAGCGCCGTCAGGGCGCTGCCCTCGACCCGGCCGGAGAGCAGCCGGCGGCCTTCGTTCTCGTCCTCGCCGTCGAGGGGGATGAGCAGCCAGGCGAAGCCGTACGCGATCAGGCCGATGCCGCTGGCGACCGTGAGGACGGCCAGCACGATACGGAAGATCACCGGGTCGAGATCCCACTGGCGGCCCAGCCCGCCGCACACCCCGGCGACCACCTTGTGCCGCCGGCTGCGGCGCAGCGGCGGAGGCGGGGTGGGGCCGGCGGGGTCGGAGGGCGCGGAGGCCGTCGGCTCCTCGGCGGGGGCTGCTTCGTTCATGGACACATGGTGACAAGGGCAGGGGAGTCCCGGCATCCGTGGAAACCCTGGCTGATCCCTGAGATCGACCCTGAGGTCTGCCCTGAGACCGGCCCTGAGGTCGGCCCGCGCCCCACAAGTGAGGTCGGCCCGCGCCCCACCACACCGGCCCGCGGGTCGGTTTTTCCGGGCCGTTCGTGCCGTCCCAATACTAGTAAATCCCCCGAGACCCCCCGTGGAGCGGAAATTGAGCCGCCGACGGGCGGCAGGCGGGGGCCGATTCGCTGCCGCCGGAGACTATCGTTGCGCCCGGGATGGGTACGGGTTTCCGAAGGGGCGTGCGGTGACGGAGGCGGCGTCGGTGGACGAGGGGCGACTGGTCGCCGGGAGATATCGACTGGTCGAACGGATAGGCAGAGGCGGGATGGGCACCGTCTGGCGAGCCAGGGACGAACTCCTCGGGCGCCAGGTCGCGGTCAAGCGTCTGCATGTCTCGCCCCAGCTGGACCAGGACGAACTCGCCACCCGGTACGAGCGCACCACCCGCGAGGCGCAGGCCGCGGCCCGTATCAACCATCCGAACGTGGTGGGCGTGCACGACGTCGTCGACGACGCCGGACTGCCGTGCATCGTCATGGAGTACGTCCCCTCCTCGACGCTCGGCGACGCCATCAAGGAGGAGGCGCAGGCGAGCCGTTCGCTGTCCCCCAGGGAGGCCGCGCGCATCGGGCGCGGCATGATCGCGGCGTTGCGTGCCGCCCACTCGGCCGGGGTGCTGCACCGCGACGTCAAACCGGGCAATGTGCTGCTCGGCGAGGACGGCCGGGTCGTGCTCACCGACTTCGGGATCGCCGTCGCCTCCGGGACGTCCACGCTCACCAAGACCGGCGAGCTGGTGGGCTCCATCGACTACTTGGCGCCCGAGCGGGTCAAGGGCGGCACCCCGGGGCCCGCGTCGGACCTGTGGGCGCTGGGGGCGACGCTCTATCAGGCCGTCGAGGGACGGCCCCCTTTCCGCAAGACCACCGCGGTGGAGACGGCGTATTCCATCGCGATGGACCCGCTGGAGCCGCCGCGCAACGCGGGGGCGCTGACGTCGCTGATCGAGGCGCTGCTGGCCAAGGAGCCGGAGGACCGGCCGTCGGCCGAGGTCGTCGAGCAGGCGCTGCGGGCGGCGGAGTCGGAAGTGGAGACGGCGCTGCTGGGACGCGGGGCGCTCTACCCCGGTGATGCGACCGCTGACCGGGCCGTCGGCGGATCCGGACACGGTGCGACGACGGCGGCCGACAGGACGCGGCTGTCCACCCGTCAGGCGTCGTGGTCCCCCGAGGACGCCTCGCCCACCGGGTCAACGGCCGTACCGGACGCCCCTACGGGTGCCGTGGTCCGGCCCCCGACGGGACGCCGTCGCGCCGTCGTCTGGGGCGTGGTGAGCGCCCTCGCCGTCATGGCCCTTGCGGGCGGCGTGCTCTACGTGACGGGGCAGCTGGACTCGTCGAAGGACCAGGCTTCGGACAATCCGCCCGCGCACCAGGGGGCCTCCGCAAAGCCGAAGCCGAAGCCGCGCCCCACCCCGGCCAAACTGCCGCCCACCCCGGCCGGGTACCACCGCGTCACGGAAAAGGCGCTCGGTGTCTCCTTCCCCGTGCCCGACGGCTGGCGGCGGCTCTCCAAGCCGCCCAACGAGGTCGACTACATCGACCCCACCGGGCTGGTGAACCTGAAGATCAGCGTGCTGGACTTCGCGAGCCCGGACCAGGTCCAGCACTTCGAGCAGGTCGAGCAGCAGTTTCAGGCGAACCAGGCCAAGGACGGCCACAGCTACGAGCGGATGCGGCTCCAGGAGACCACCTTCCGCGGTGAACCGGCAGCCATCTGGGAACTGCGGTTCCAGGGCTCGGTGCGCGAATTCCGTGCCGCGGACCTCGGGTTCGGGCGCGAGGGCAGTAACGAGTACGCCATCTATGTGTCCGCGCCGGACGCCAAATGGGCGCAGTACCAGCCCGTCTTCACCGCCGTGCGCGACGGCTTCAGCTACAAGTAGCCCCCGTGCGGGCCCCGGCACCCCGACGCGGGCCCGCCGACCCTGAGGAACCCCGACACGATTTCCGGGTCTGATCAGGGTCGACCCTGATGTCGTAGGCCCGCGCGGCGTGTGAACATCAAAGGCATGACCACCGCACCGCCCCGCGCCGGGACGCACTACGCCCCGGCGCCGGACCCCGAAGAACCGCCCGTGCGCAAGCTCTACCGCAGCGCCGACGGGCGGCTGCTCGGTGGCGTGGCGCGCGGCCTCGCCGGGCATCTGGGACTGCCGGTCTCCTGGGTGCGGATCGTGTTCGTGGCGCTCTTCATGGCCGACGGCCTGGGCGCCGTGCTCTATGCCGCGTTCTGGTTCTTCGTGCCGCTGGGCGTCGGGGGAGTGGAGGCGCGGCGGCCCGCGGCGGGCGAGGGCAGACGCCGGAGGGCGGTCCGCCGGCCCGACAAGGGCCAGGTCTTCGCGCTGATCGCGCTGCTGGCCGGCGCCTCGATCGTGGCCTCCCGATTCCAGCTGGGCCAGGCCAACGGCTACCTCTGGCCGGTGCTGCTCATCGGCGCAGGCGTCGCCCTGGTGTGGCGCCAGGCGGACAACGCCCGCCGCGCCCAGTGGCTGGAGATCGGCCGCCGCAAGGGCGTGCTGCCGGTGCTGCGCGGCGCGGCCGGAGTGGCGCTGGTCGGCCTGGGCGTGACGGGCATCGTCGTGCTCCAGGGCTCGGTGCGGCATCTCGGTTCGGTGCTCCAGGCCGCGCTCGCCGTCGTCGTCGGCATAGCGCTGCTGGCCGGCCCGTATCTCGTACGGATCATGCAGGACCTCTCCGAGGAACGGCTGATGCGCATCCGCGCCCAGGAGCGCGCCGAGGTCGCCGCCCACGTCCACGACTCCGTGCTGCACACCCTCACGCTGATCCAGCGCAGCGCCGACGACCCCCGCGAGGTGGCCCGCCTCGCTCGCGCCCAGGAGCGCGAGCTGCGTGCCTGGCTCTACAAGCCCGAGGGCCGCGGCAAGGAGGAGGACGAGGAACCGCAGACCGTGGCGGAGGCGGTGCGCAAGGCCGCCGCCGAGGTGGAGGACCACCACGGCGTCCCGATAGAGGTGGTGGTCGTCGGCGACTGCCCGCTCGACGAAGGGCTGGCCGCCCAGATGCAAGCCGCACGCGAGGCGATGGTCAATGCCGCCAAGTACGGTGGCGAGGGCGGCGCGGTGCAGGTGTTTGCCGAGGTGGAGGGCCGTACGGTCTTCGTCTCGGTGCGCGACCGCGGCCCCGGATTCGACCTCGACGCGGTCCCCTCCGACCGGATGGGCGTACGGGAATCCATCATCGGCCGGATGGAGCGCAACGGCGGGACCGCCCGGCTGCGCTCGGCGCCCGAGGGCGGCACGGTCGTCGAGCTGGAGATGGAGCGCAGGGAGAGCAAGGACGGCAAGGAAAGCGGGGAGCGCAACGAGGGCGGGGGCGGGTGAGGGGCCAGGAGAGGCCGGGAGCGACGGGGCGGCGCCCGTGGGCCCTGCGGTGGCCGCCGGGCACTCCGGGCGCGAGATCATGACGATGCGGGACCGAGCAGACACCGAGGGACGGACGGACACCATATGAGCAGCGACGACGCCCAGCAGGGGCAGGCACCGCAGAGCGGCGCGGATCAGGCCGGTGCGGCGGGCGAGGAGCGGACCGTACGGGTCGTGCTGGTCGATGACCACCGGATGTTCCGTACGGGCGTCCAGGCCGAGATCGGCGTGACCGAGCGCACCCGCGTCGAGGTGGTCGGGGAGGCCGCCGACGTCGACCAGGCCGTCACCGTCATCACCGCCACCCGCCCCGAGGTCGTCCTGCTGGACGTCCACCTCCCGGGCGGCGGCGGCGTCGAGGTGCTGCGCCGCAGCGCCACGATGATGGCCGACCCCGAGCGCCCGGTGCGCTTTCTCGCCCTGTCCGTCTCCGACGCGGCCGAGGACGTGATCGGTGTCATCCGGGGCGGTGCCCGTGGCTATGTGACCAAGACGATCACCGGTACGGACCTGGTCAACGCCATTTTCCGGGTCGCCGACGGCGATGCGGTCTTCTCCCCGCGGCTGGCCGGATTCGTCCTGGACGCCTTCGCCTCGACGGACGCCCCGCCGGTCGACGAGGCCCTGGACTGCCTCACCCAGCGTGAACGCGAGGTGCTGCGGCTGATCGCGCGGGGCTATGCGTACAAGGAGGTCGGCAAGCAGCTGTTCATCTCCGTGAAGACGGTGGAATCGCATGTGTCGGCGGTGCTGCGCAAGCTCCAGCTGTCCAACCGGAGCGAGCTGACGCGCTGGGCGGCGGCCCGCCGGCTGGTCTGAGAGCCGACGCACGAGGGGCGTGCCGGGATGACGTGCGGGGCGTACCAGGCGCCGCACCGAGTCGCCGTGCCGAGATATCGACATGAGGCGCAACGAGGTGTCGCAAAAAGAGGTGTCGTAAAGAAGGACCAAAGACGGGCAACCAGGACCGCGTAGATCGCCATCTAAGGGCGCGGAGAGGCTCACTGCCGGAGGCGGGGCCAGAACCACGGGGCCACCACAGGCACCCCACCCCCAGTCCTTCGTGTCACTGTCCTGGAAGCGAGTTCTTGATGAGCCTGACGGGCACGCCCTTCTTTCTCACTGCCCTCCTGCTTCTGATAGTCGCCGTCGTCCTGCCGCTCGGCGTATGGGGACGGATATCCGGGCCGCCGGCGGTCCGCGTCCTGGCCCGCCTGCTGATGCTGCTGTTTGCCCAGGCCACCGCCATCACCGTGGTCTTCGTCCTGGTCAACAACGCCAACAACCTCTACGACAACTGGGGCGATCTGCTCGGCACCGACAATCACGTCCAGGCGGCGAAGGACCTCGGCCCGGACGGCATGGGCGGCCAGAAGCTCAAGAACGAGCCCAAGCAGATCCAGCAGTTCCGCCCGGCGGACGACCCGCGGGTGGGCCCCGGCGTGAAGATGACCGATCTGACCGGCCGGATATCCGGCGTCAGCGGCGAGGTCTACGTCTGGCTGCCGCCGCAGTACGACGACCCCGCCTACCAGCACAAGAAGTTCCCGGTGGTCGAGGTGCTGCCCGGCTACCCCGGCTCGGCGAAGGCGTGGTTCGGCGCGCTGCACGTCGGCGAGCAACTGCGCCCCCTGATGCAGCGCGGCGAGATCAAGCCGTTCATCCTGGTGGCCCCGCGGACGACGATCCTGACCGGCGCCGACACCGGATGCGCCAACATCCCCGGCAAGGTCAACGCCGACAGCTGGCTGAGCGTCGACGTACGCCAGATGGTCATCGACAACTTCCGCGCCGGCGACAAGGCGCACTCCTGGTCGCTGGCGGGCTATTCGGCGGGCGCGCACTGCGCCGCCAAACTGGCCCTCGCCCACCCGGACCGCTATCGCGCCGCCGTCGCCATGTCCGGCTACAACGACCCGAAGCTGGAGCCCGATTCGCTCGCCGGCAAGGACCCGAAGCTGCGCGCCGCGAACAACCCGCTGAACATCCTCAAGGCCGCCAACGCCGCCGGGCACCCGCCCCGGACCGCGCTGTTCGTCTCGGGCGCGGCGGGCGATGGCTACCAGGCCGGCATCGGGCTCAAGCAGCTGGCGAAGCGTCCGACGACCGTGACGGTGCAGCTGATCCCCATGAACGCGGGCGGCCACACCACGGCCGTGTGGCGAACCCAAGTGCCGGAGATCTTCCGGTGGTTGGGGAAGGAGGTCAGGGCGTAGGCACGCACCGCGGCCGGGGCGCGGCCCCGGTCACGCGGGGCGGGTGGCCGCCGCGAACGGCATCTCGTCGATGGGGGCGATACGCACCGGCGCGCCCGGGTGCGGTGCGTGGATCATCTTGCCGTCGCCGACATAGAGGCCCACATGGCTGATGCCGGAGTAGAAGAACACCAGGTCACCGGGGGCGAGTTCGGAGCGGTCGACGCGTCGGCCGGAGCCGATCTGGGTGTAGGTCGTCCGGGGCAGCGCGACGCCGCCGGACTTCCAGGCGGCCTGGGTCAGGCCCGAGCAGTCGAACGCGGCGGGGCCGGTCGCGCCCCACACGTACGGTTTGCCCAGCGCGGCGTAGGCGAAGGAGACGGCGCGGGCGGCGCGGGATCCGGCGGCCTTGGGGCCCGCCGAGGCGCCGTCGCCCACCAACGGGGCCGGCACGTCGTCCCGTGACGGGCCCGTGGGCGACATCTGCCGCCGCTGTTCCTCCGTCAGCCGGTCGAGCAGCGCCTCGGCGGCGTCCAGCTTCCGCACGATGGTGATCCGCTCCCGCCGCAGCGCGCCCTCGGTGCGTTCCAGCCGCTCGGCGGTGACATGGGCGCGGTCGCGGACCTGGCGGATGCTGCCGAGCCGGCGTGCGAATCCGGCCACCGCGTTCGCCTGGTGGCTGCCGGCGCGCTCCAGGACCGTGGCGCCGTCCAGATAGCGCTGCGGGTCGGCGGACAGCATCAGCCGTACGGTCGGGTCCACGCCGCCGGAGCGGTACTGGTTCGCGGCCATGGTGCCCAGCTCGGCCTTGGCGGCGTTGAGTTTCCGGGTCCGGCGGGCGGCCTCGTCCTGGAGCCGGGACAGTTCCGCGCGGGCGGTGTCGGCCTCTTCCTTGGCGCCGTTGTAGTGCTGCGTGGCCACCTCTGCCTCCTGGTACAGCGCGTCGATCCGGCCCTTGACCTGGGCGGGAGTGGGGCGGGCAGCGGCCTGGCCGGTGCCGTTGAGGACGCCGACCCCGGCGACGCCGGCCAGGGCCAGCGCGGCGGCCCGGCGGGCCCCGCGGTGCTGTCTGGTCTTGCGGTGCGACGCCACTGTGGCCGTCACTTCCTTCCGTACCAACCGGGTGTCGACGCCAGGACGCTAAACCTGCACGTCACGGGGGTGCGCCCAGTTGGCAGGAAGTGGTTGATTTCGATCGGGGGTGACGGCTCGATGACCGCATATCCGCCATCGACAGGTCCCGGACCGGCCCGGCCTGACCGATGCGGTGATTACGGGCGCCCTGCCGGAAGGTGCGTGATATGCGGCGGATACGATCCCGCACTATGGACGTAGTAACCAATTTCTTCGTCGGCCTGCACATCATCGGTATCGCCTCCCTCCTGGGCGGCTTCCTGACCCAGATGAAGGCGATGAGCGCGGGGACGGCCCGCTTCGTGCCGGCCATGCTGCACGGTGCGCTGACGATGCTGGTCACCGGCATCGTCCTGGTCGGGCTGAACCAGGCCCAGGACCACCCCCTCAACAACATCAAGATCGGCATCAAGATGGCCGTCCTGGTGGTGATCCTCGCGCTGGTCTACGTCAAGCGGGACGACGAGCAGATCGCCAAGCCGCTCTTCGGCGCGGTCGGCGGGCTCACGATGGCGAACATCTTCATCGCGGTGCTCTGGACCTGAGCCTCGGGCCATGCCCGGGTGCCCCGCACCCGCCCCCGTAATACGGCCGTGTGAACGGCTCACCGCGCGGACGTCGCCGACAGGACGACCGCGCGGTGGTGTGTGTGGCGGGGGCACCTGCCCCGGTCAGGACGGCCGCACGCTGCCGTAGATCGGGTTCACATAGATCGACTCGATGCGGACGCTCGCGCCCGGGTGCGGCGCGTGGACCATCATCCCGTTGCCGATGTACATCCCGACGTGGCTGATGTCGTTGAAGAAGAACACCAGGTCGCCGGGCTGGAGGTCGCTGGTGGCCACCCGCTGGCCGACCTTGACCTGATCCCAGGTCGTCCGGGGCAGATCGACCCCGGCCGCCTTGTACGCCGCCTGGGTCAGGCCGGAGCAGTCGTACGACGAGGGGCCCGTCGCGCCCCAGACGTACGGCTTGCCTATCTGGGCGCGGGCGAAGGCGAGGGCCTTGGCGGCCTTGGAGGACTCCGTGCTCCCGCCGGTCTGGCCCCCGGTGCTGGTGCCGCCGCCGTTCTGCTGCTGCTGACGCTCGCGCTCCTGCTGCTGCCGCGCGGCCTCCTCGGCCTTGCGCTTGGCGGCCGCCTCCTTCTGGCGCTCCAGTTCCGCCAGTCGCGCCTTCTCCTGCGCGGTCAGCCGGGACAGCAGCCGTTGGGTTTCGGCCAGTTTGGTCTGGACGGAGCGCTTGGACGCCTGGAGCGACGTCTGCGTCGTCTGCAACTGCTCCAGGCTCCGGCTCGCCTCGGCCCGCTGCCGGGCGGCGGACGCGGCCTGGTGCTCGTAGTCGGTGACCGCCGCCTGCTGCCGCCCCGTCAGCCGCTCCATCAGATGCGTGCGGTCGAAGAACTCCTGCGGGTCCTTGGCGAGCATCAGCTGTGCCGTGGGGTCCATCCCGCCGGTGCGGTACTGCGCCGAGGCGAAGGTGCCCAGCTCGCGCCGGGACTGGTTCATCTGCTCCGCGCGCTTGGCCGCGGCGTCGAGGAGATGGTTGACGGTGGTGCGCTGCTGGTCGACGCGCTCCTTGGCGGCGTTGTACTTCTGGGTGGCCACCTCGGCCTGCCGGTAGAGGTCGTCGACCTGCTGCTTGACCTTTTCGATGCTGGGCCGCGGCGCGCTGGGGGCGGCCTGGGCGGACTGCGAGAGCAGGGTGACCGACGCGAGCGCGGCGGTGGTGAGCCCGGCCGCCGTACGGCTTTGGGATGTGGTGAGAACGCGGGTGCGCGGCTTGCGGTGCGACGCCAAGGCCGGCGACTCCTTCCGTGGACCGCCTACCGGGTTAGCTGTCGGGTTCGGGCGGTGTCGCTGACGGAAGGCTTGCCCTACGGTCGCTGCGTCCGCCACTGGCGGCCGCACCGACCGATTCACCCCGGTGGAACGTGTGGGTCCCCGGCTCCGGCCAGGGACCCAGGGGTGTGGATCGTCCGGCGCGTCTGGACTCGGCGGAGGCGGCCCGTGCCGGTGCTTTCACCGACGGCGTACGAGCCGCCCGAGCGAGCACCGTAGCCAACTCGTGTGGCTCCTGTGAAGGCTGATGTTCGATATGCCCGAAACCTTTTCGTGACCTGTGCACGGGAGGCCGTTTCCTACGAACGGGTGCCGTCGTTCCGCGCGAGCGGAGACCCGAGCGGAGACCGCTGTCCCGGAACGGCGATGACGCTCCCTCCGGCAGGGAATCCGGCGGGAATGCGGCAGAGAATGCGGCGGGGAATTCCGGCCGGGGCACGGGGCCGGAATCCGCGCCCCGATCCCGTCCTCGCCCCCGGATCCCCGGACGCGGCGGCGCGCTGTCAGTGCGGCGGCCTAGACTCGGTGGGCGATGAGCAGCCTCTTTGACGACAGCTTCCTGGCGGATCTCGGCCCCAAGGGCGAGGACGAGCACCCTCCGCCTCCCGAGGACGAGCACGGCCCGGCCCCGGAGGAGATCCCCGCCGACCTCTTCGGCGGCCGATACGACGCGCCGGTGCCCCATGAGGCGTACTACCGCGACGGCGCCGCCCGCCCCGCCGTCGACCCGGCCGCGCTGCTCGACGGGCTCAACGACGAGCAGAAGGCTGCCGTGGTGCATCACGGCAGCCCGCTGCTGATCGTCGCCGGCGCCGGGTCCGGCAAGACCCGGGTGCTCACCCACCGCATCGCCCATCTGCTCGCCGAGCGCCACGTCCACCCCGGCCAGATCCTCGCGATCACCTTCACCAACAAGGCCGCGGGCGAGATGAAGGAGCGCGTGGAGGACCTGGTCGGCCCGCGCGCCCACGCCATGTGGGTCTCCACCTTCCACAGCGCCTGCGTCCGCATCCTGCGCCGCGAGTCCAAGAAGCTGGGCTTCACGTCGTCCTTCTCGATCTACGACGCGGCCGACTCCAAGCGCCTGATGGCCCTGGTCTGCCGCGACCTCGATCTGGACCCCAAGCGCTTCCCGCCCAAGTCCTTCAGCGCCAAGATCTCCAACCTCAAGAACGAGCTCATCGACGAGGAGACCTTCGCCGGGACCGCGGCCGACGGTTTCGAGAAGACCCTGGCCGAGGCGTATGCGATGTACCAGGCGCGGCTGCGCGAGGCCAACGCCCTGGACTTCGACGACATCATCATGACGACGGTCAACCTGCTCCAGGCCTTCCCGGATGTCGCCGAGCACTACCGCCGCCGCTTCCGCCACGTCCTGGTGGACGAGTACCAGGACACCAACCACGCCCAGTACACCCTCGTCCGCGAACTGGTCGGCCCGGGCACGGCCGAGGTGCCCGCCGCCGAGCTGTGCGTGGTGGGCGACGCCGACCAGTCGATCTACGCCTTCCGCGGCGCCACCATCCGCAACATCCTCCAGTTCGAGGAGGACTACCCGGACGCGACCACGATCCTCCTGGAGCAGAACTACCGCTCCAGCCAGACGATCCTGTCGGCCGCCAACGCCGTCATCGAGCGCAACGAGAACCGCCGCCCCAAGAACCTCTGGACGGACGCCGGCGCCGGACCCAAGATCACCGGCTATGTCGCGGACACCGAGCACGACGAGGCGCAGTTCGTCGCCGACGAGATCGACCGGCTGGCGGACGCGAGCAGCGCCAAGGCCGGCGACGTCGCCGTCTTCTACCGCACCAACGCCCAGTCCCGTGTCTTCGAAGAGATCTTCATCCGGGTCGGGCTGCCCTACAAGGTCGTCGGCGGTGTGCGCTTCTACGAGCGCAAGGAGGTCCGCGACGTCCTCGCGTATCTGCGGGTGCTCGCCAACCCCGAGGACAGCGTCCCGCTGCGCCGGATCCTCAACGTCCCCAAGCGCGGCATCGGCGAGCGCGCCGAGGCCATGATCGACGCCCTCTCCTCCCGCGAGAAGATCACCTTCCCGCAGGCGCTGCGCCGCGTGGACGAGGCCTACGGCATGGCCGCCCGCTCCGCCAACGCCGTCAAGCGCTTCAACGTCCTGATGGAAGAGCTGCGGACGATCGTCGAGTCCGGCGCAGGGCCCGCCACCATCCTGGAAGCCGTCCTGGAGCGCACGGGCTATCTCGCCGAGCTCCAGTCCTCCACCGACCCGCAGGACGAGACCCGCATCGAGAACCTCCAGGAACTCGCCTCGGTGGCCCTGGAGTTCGAGCAGGAGCGGGGAGAGGAAAATCCCGGCACGCTCTCCGACTTCCTGGAGCAGGTCGCGCTGGTCGCCGACTCCGACCAGATCCCCGACGAGGACGAAGAGGGCACCGGCGTCATCACGCTCATGACCCTCCACACCGCCAAGGGCCTGGAATTCCCGGTCGTCTTCCTGACCGGCATGGAGGACGGCGTCTTCCCGCATATGCGCGCACTGGGCCAGACCAAGGAGCTGGAGGAGGAGCGCCGGCTTGCCTATGTGGGCATCACCCGCGCCCGCGAGCGGCTCTACCTCACCCGCTCCACGATGCGCAGCGCCTGGGGCCAGCCCTCGTACAACCCGCCCTCGCGGTTCCTGGAGGAGATCCCGGACGACTTCGTGGAGTGGAAGCGTACGGGGCCCGCGACGCCGTCCGCCTCGATGGGCGGGCTGTCGTCGCGCGGCGGTGGCACCGGTGGCGGCTTCGGCGGGGGCATCGGGTCCTCGCTGTCCTCGTCGCGCGCCAAGGGGCCGAGCGGCTTCGCCACCCGCCGCGCCGCGGACCGTCAGGTGGTCTCGCTGGCCGTGGGCGACCGCGTCACCCACGACAGCTTCGGCCTGGGTACGGTCGTCGGCGTCAAGGGCAGCGGCGACAACGCCGAGGCGACCATCGACTTCGGCGGCGAGAAGCCCAAGCGGCTGCTGCTGCGGTATGCGCCGGTGGAGAAGCTGTAACGGCGTGCCCGCCGGGGCGGGCGCCGGTCAACTCCGTGTGCCCGCCGGTCAGTTCGGGTTGAGGCCGTGGCTGCGCAGCCACGGGAGCGGGTCTATGGCCGCGTCCCCGTCGGGCCGCACCTCGAAGTGCAGATGCGGGCCGGTGGTATTGCCGGAGTTGCCGGAATAGGCGATGGTCTCGCCCGCCTTGACCGATCCGGAACGGATCTTGGTGCTGCTCAGATGGCAGTACCACGTCTCCGTGCCGTCGGGCGCGGTCACGATCGCCATGTTGCCGTAGGCGGAGTTCCACTGGGTGCGGACGGTGCCGTCGGTGACCGACATGACCGGGGTGCCGTAGCTGACCGGGAAGTCGATGCCGGTGTGGACGGACATCCAGTTCACGCCGGCCTGGCCGAAGAGCGCGCTCAGGCCGTGCTCGGTGACGGGCAGTACGAACTTGGGCCGCAGCGCCTCCTTGCGGGCCGCCTCCGCCGCCGCCCGCTTGCGTTCCAGGGCCTGGCGCTGCTTGAGGTCGAGCCGCTCCTGGGTGCGGTTCGCGCGGTCGCCGAAGTCCCGGGCGTCCGCGCTGAGTCCGGCGAGCTGGGAGTCGAGCTTCTTGTTGGCGGCGGCCGCCTTGACCGTGACCGATCCGGTGTCGTCCGCGGCCTGGGTGGTCTTGTCGTCCTTGCCGTCGTTCCCGACGAAGCCGGTGACGGTGGCGGCCGCGGCCGCGCACACCCCCATGGCGGCGACGGACGGCACCGCGACGGTCAGCAGCGCCGAACGCTTGGCGGTACGGCGCCGCCCCCGGCCCCGTACGGCCTTTCCGGGCTCCGGACCGACGACCCGCCGCGCGGCGGGCACGGGGGCGGCGACCGGCATGGCCTGGGTCATCGCCTCGGCCACCGAGGCGGCATCCGGCGCGGGTGCCGGTTCGCCGGGCGGGTCGGCGGGGGAGCCGGCCTCGCGCTCGGCGTTCTCGTACGCGACGGTGCCGAAGGCGGCGGTCTCGAACATGGCGGTCTCGAACGTGGCGGTCTCAAGGCCGGCCGTGTCGTAGGCGGCGGTCTCGTAGGCGGCGTTCTCGTACGGGGACGGGCCGGGCTGCGACGGGATGTCGGCGATCAGGGCCTGGTCCGCGGTGGACCAGATCGCGGTGGCGTCGTGGTCGGCGGCGACATAGGCGCCGGTGGCGTACGGGGCGGTGTCGTAACTGCCGGAGTCGTAACTGCCCGAGTCGTAACGGCCGGTGCCGTAGGCGGCGGCGTCGTGCGCGTGCTGCTCGTGGTGCGCCGGCTGTTCGTGGTGTCCGTAGGCCGCTTGCTGCCCGTGCTGCCCGTAGGGCGGGTACTGCTCGGCTCCGGCGCTTTCGTAGGCGGTGTGGGCGTAAGGGTCGTATCCGTCATACGCGGCCGTGGCGGTGTCGTAGGCCGTCGTGGTGGGGTAGCCGCCCGTGTCGTAGGCGGTGCCGTGGATGCCGCCGTCGTCGTAGGGGCCGGTGGCGTACGCACCCGTCTCGTAGCCGCCGGTGGCATACGCGCCGGTGCCGTAGGCGTGGCCGCCCGTGTCGTACGGGGCCGTGCCATATGCGCCGGTCGCGTGCTGTCCGGTTTCGTATGCATCCGGAAGCGAGCCGAAGAGGGGGTCCCCGTCGCCGTACTCGGGGTAGGCGGACGCGGAGTGCTGCTGCCCGTAGGAGTCGTAGGCCGGGTAGCCCGATGGGTGACGGTCGTTCACCAACTTCTCTTTCGCCTCGGCAGCAGGAGAATTAGCGGCGACTGTACCCGGCGGTACGCGACGGCGACAATCTTCTCCAGGTTTCCGAGTCGACGAGAACGGGCATTTGGCCGCCTTTCGGGAGCCCGCATGCGCGTTCTTGGCGCGTCGTTCGACGCATGTTCGAGGAAATATCAAGATCGGGTCGGGAAACGCGGCCGCCCGCGGCGTTGTGTGCGATGCATTCAGGCCACCGAAATGGCGTTTTCCCTTCCCTCCAGGCCGTGCGCCGAGGTCAGGGCCCGGCGTATTCCGGCCGCCACGGTGCCGTTGACCGGCAGCGAGAGGTGTCCGACGCCGGGGACATGGACGTTGTCCGCGAGCAAATCCGGGTGATCGATTCGGGCGGCGCCGGCCGGCACCATCACCTGGTCCGCCTCGCTCCAGAAAGCGACGAACCGCGTCCGGCAATTCGGCGCGGGCAGCGACAACTCCGCTATCACCGGGGAATCCGGCCGCATCTGGCGCACCAACGGATGGGCCGACATCAGGGGCGCGATACGGGTGCCGGCGTGCGGGGTGCCGAGGGTGATCACGGTGCGGACGCGGGCGTCGCCGCCGAGGCGCTGGACGTAATAGCGGGCGATCAGTCCGCCGAGGCTGTGGCCCACGAGGTCCACCCGCTGGTGGCCGGTGCGGGCGCACACCCCCTCCACATGGCGCGCCAGCAACTCGGCCGCCCTGCGCAGATCGCAGGTCAGCGGGGAGTAGTTGAGCGCCTCGAGATGGCGCCAGCCGTGCCGGCCCAGCGAGCGGCGGAGCAGGACGAAGACCGAGCGGTTGTCGATGAAGCCGTGGAGCAGCAGGACGGGCGGGTGGGCGCGGCCTTCCGTCGGCAGGACGCAGAGCGCGTCGGCGCCGGTGGCGGGTGCGGGGAGCGGAATGGGCTGCTCCTGGGAGATGCCGGTGGGGTAGAGGAACAGATGGCCGAGGAGGACCAGCAGGTCCACGGCGGTGCTGCGCACGAGAACCGGTAGGGAGGCAAGGCGGGTGGGCAGCAGGGCCTGCATGGTCGACCTCCCGGAGGGCATGCGGGAGGCGCGCTCAAGGGCGCGATGGCGCGGCTGCGGCTTCCCGTGCGTCCGCCCCCGTGCGCACGATGCCGTCCCGTGGCGGTGCAACACGCGGGACGTGGCGCCTGGCGGATGTGTCCCTCGTGTGATTTCCCCCTCGGGGCATGTCACGAAACGGCAGGGTGCGGGATGCTGGGGATAACGTTCGTTCACGCTCGTGGCCGCCGATCGTGGCCGCGCGATCGATTGTCGGCTCGGCGGCACCGCACGTCGGGTGCCGTACTTGGCTTGGAGGCAGTGATGAGTGTGGCTCGGCACGACGGAGCACAAGCGCAGAGCCAGGGCGCGGCGGGCAGGCCGGGGCCGATCCGCGTCGTGGTGGCCAAGCCGGGGCTCGACGGCCACGACCGGGGCGCCAAGGTGATCGCGCGGGCGCTGCGCGACGCCGGTATGGAGGTCATCTACACCGGGCTGCACCAGACCCCCGAGCAGATCGTCGACACCGCCATCCAGGAGGACGCCGACGCGATCGGGCTGTCGATCCTCTCCGGCGCGCACAACACGCTGTTCGCGAAGGTGATCGAGCTGCTGCGGGAGCGGGACGCGGCGGACATCAAGGTCTTCGGCGGCGGCATCATCCCGGAGGCGGACATCGCTCCGCTCAAGGAGCAGGGCGTTGCGGAGATCTTCACGCCCGGTGCGACGACCGCCTCCATCGTGGAGTGGGTCAACGCCAACGTGCGGCCGCTGGCGGTCTGACCGGGCGGTCATGACACGGCCCCGCCGGAGAGCTCGGCGTGCATGGTGGCGCGCAGCCGCAGCGTGCCGACCAGGCGCAGGAACGCCTCGGACCAGTAGCCGCCGGAGCCGGGGGAGGCGCCTTCCGGCTCTTCGGTGACGGCCGTGAGCATGTCGAGGCGGTCGGCGGCGGCCGGATCGAGACAGCGCTCGGCCAGGCCCATCACCCCGCTGAAGCTCCAGGGGTAGCTGCCCGCGTCCCGGGCGATGTCCAAGGCGTCGACCACCGACCGGCCCAGCGGCTCGGCCCAGGGGACGCCGCACACGCCCAGCATCCGGAAGGCGTCCGACAGGCCGTGGGCGGCGATGAACTGCGCCACCCACGCGGCCCGTTCGTCCTCGGGCAGGACGGTCAGCAGTTTGGCCACATCGCGGGACGATCCGGCCGGCGCCGCCTCCGTGGCCTGCGCGGGGGCGGCGGGCGTGCCCAGCAGGGCCCGCGCCCAGGTGGCGTCGCGCTGGCGTACGGCGGCGCGGCACCAGGCGTCGTGCAGCTCCGTCCGCCAGTCGTCGGCCACCGGCAGGGCGAGGACCTCCGCCGGGCCGCGGCCCCCGAACACCTCGCGCCAGCCGTCCAGGGGCGCCGCCTCCAGCAGCTGGCCCAGCCACCAGGCGCCCCGGCCCCGCCCGGAGGGCGGTTTGGGCGCCACGCCGTCCCGCTCCATTTCCGCATCGCACACCCGGGGCGGCTCGACGGTGATCACCGGGCCCGGGTCGTGCCCCAGGCCGAGGCAGGCGACGGCGCGACGTGCCATCCGGGCGGCGAGCGCGGAGCCGGGCAGCGCCGAGAGCAGCTCGGCGGCGGTGGCGCGGACGGTACGGCTGCGGTCGGACAGCGCCTGTTCCAGGAAGGGCTCGTCGGCCGGCGCGAGGCATTCGCGCAGCGCATCGAGGAACATCAGACGGTCCTCGGCGCGCTCGGCGGCCCAGGTGGTGGCGAGCAGGTCGAGACCGGCGGCCGCGTCGCGGCGGCGCAGCGCCGTCAGCAGGGTGACCCGCTCGGCGAACAGGCCCTCCTCCCACAGGCGCCGTACACCCTCGGGGTCTTCGGGACCGGGCACCGCGGCCGTGCCGCCGAAGCCGCGCAGTGCGAACTTCCAGTCGTCGTTCAGCCGGGCCAGCCATATCGCGCGCGGGCCCGCCAGGGCGAGCGCGGCGGGCCGCAGATCCGTACGGGCGCGGGCGGCGTCCAACAGCGCGGGCAGCAGCGCCTCGGGAGCGCGATAGCCGTATTCCTGGGCGGCGGCGAGCCACTGGGGCAGCAGCTCGGTGAGGTCGGGGGCGGTGCCGCGTCGGCTGCCGCCGCCCCCGCCGCGGTCGGCGAGCAGCAGGGACAGCCGGCGCCGCGCGGCGGGCGGCAGCGGGGGCCGCGGATCGGCGGGCGCCGGGGCGGGCCGCTCACCGGCCGGGGCCGGGCGCAGGGCGGCGCGGCGGCGGACCGTGCTCACGGCGGCCGCGTCCAGCAGCGCCGCCGCCGGGCTCTGTCCGGCGCGCAACGGCACCGGCGGCGTGCGCCGGTCCGTTCCGAGCAGGGCGGCGGTGACCAGCTCCTCCCAGGCGGGCGCGGCCGGTGCCTTGGGCGCAGTGGCGGCGGGCGCGGCCGGAGGGGTGGTGCGCGCGGTCGTCGGTGCGTTCGTCGGTGTGGTGGTCATCGAGTCTCTCCCAAGGTCGGGCGGCGGGGTGGGGGCGGGGGCGCGGCCGGGCCGGGGCGGCGGGTCACAGGGACACCGGGGTCGGGTCCCAGGCGGTCAGCGGCATGAAGCCGCGGTGGCCGCATTCGCCGAACACCGTGACCGGCGCGCCGCCGGATATGGCGGCCAGCTGCCACAGGCCCGCACGCCCCAGGAAGCGCGGATCCAGCGGGAGCGCCGACTCCCCGTCCGCATCGGCCAGTTGCCAGCCCGATCCGTCGTCGGCCGGGACCGGGGTGACGTCGGCGAGCACCACCGGCCAGGACTCCAGCCAGGGGTCGTCGCGCAGCGCATCGCCGTACGCGGCCAGGGCGGCGTCGATGCCGCAGCCGGGCGGCACCGGGCCGGGGGCCGCCGGGGCATGCCGCTCGCCCAGGGCGGCGCGCAGCGGGCGGGCGCCCGGGTAGTAGGCCAGATCCGCGTCGAGGACGAGACCGGGCGGCAGGGCCACGTCCAGGGGCCGGCCCCCACCCCCGAAGGACAGATGCAGCGCCATCCGGCCCGTCCGCTCGCCGCGCAGGAAGATGCGGCGGGTGGTCAACCGGCTGTCATCGCTGTCCTGTTGGGCGAGCACCAGCCAGCGGTCGCGGACCGTGGCCGCCTCGGGGCCGGTGAGCAGCTCCGCCGTATCCGTGGTCAGCCCGACGCGGGCGCGCACGGTCGCGGCGAGCGGGGCCGGCAGCCGCTCCCGTCCCAGGAACCCCTGGTCGAGGAGGTGGAGCAGGGCGCACTCCGCCAGCATCCGGGCCGGCCAGTCCGCTGCCCCGGAGGTCGCCACCGAGCCCAACTCCCTTACCCGGGCGGCCAGTCCCGGTGCCTGGGCGTCGACCATCCGCGCGGCCGTCTCGTCCCACTGGCGGTAACCGCCGCCCTCGGCCGCCGTCAGGCCCGCACGCAGCAGGTCCTCCAGGCGCTGCTCCAACTCCGTTGCCCCGGAGGCGATCCGCTCCAGCCGGCGCTCCGCCCGCCTCCTGGCCGCCTCCGGATCGGACGGTGTACGCGCCGTGCCGCCGCCCCCGGCGGCCGTGGCCGCGGCCCGCTCGGCCTTCTCCCGGCGGCCCGCCAGCCACGGGCCCGCCCACTCCGGCGCCGCCCCGGCCGGCACCGCTTCCCCCTCGCCCGCCCAGAGCAGCAGCAGACCCAGCGCATGCTTGCACGGGAATTTGCGGCTCGGGCAACTGCACGTGAAAGCGGGCCCGGTGACATCGATGACGGTCTGATACGGATTCTTTCCGCTGCCCTTGCACAGCCCCCACACCGCGCCGCCGTCCGCGCCGGTCTCCGACCACGGACCGGCCGCGGCGAGCTTGCCGCCCGCCTTGCGTGAGGCATCGTCAGGCGCCAGCGCCAGCACCTGATCCGTCGTCCAGCGTTCCCCCTGCGGATTCATGTCTTCGACGCTACGACCCGCCACTGACAATCGCCCTCGCGCGGAATGAAACAGCAGGTCAGAAACGGTATTCGGGGCGTTGTCAGTGGTGTGGTGCAGGCTGGATTCCAGCTCGCGGCCGACGCATTGCGCGGCGGGTCGCAGGCGTTGTCACGGCATTTCTGCGACAAGGGGGAGCCATGCCCGAGACCAAGTCAGAGATCACGTCCGAGTCCCGGTCGGAGACCACGTCCGAGAACAGCGTCGACGCACCGCACGAGCAGGCGCTGCGGCCCCATGCGGAGGACTCCTTCGCGCACGAGCTCAAGGCCCTGGCCGCGGCCGACGACCGGCCGCGGCCCGAGCGCTGGCGGCTCTCGCCGTGGGCGGTCGCCACCTATCTCCTCGGCGGCACCCTCGCCGACGGCACGGTCATCACCCCCAAATACGTCGGCCCGCGGCGGATCGTCGAGGTCGCGGTGACCACCCTCGCCACGGACCGCGCGCTGCTGCTGCTCGGCGTGCCCGGCACCGCCAAGACCTGGGTGTCGGAGCATCTGGCCGCGGCGGTCAGCGGCGACTCCACCCTGCTGGTGCAGGGCACCGCCGGCACCCCGGAAGAGGCCATCCGCTACGGCTGGAACTACGCCCAGCTGCTCGCCAACGGGCCCAGCCGCGAGGCGCTGGTGCCCAGCCCCGTGATGCGGGCCATGTCCCAGGGCATGACCGCCCGGGTGGAGGAGCTCACCCGCATCCCGGCCGACGTCCAGGACACCCTCATCACGGTCCTGTCGGAAAAGACCCTGCCCGTCCCGGAGTTGGGGCAGGAGGTGCAGGCGGTCCGCGGCTTCAACCTGATCGCCACCGCCAACGACCGCGACCGCGGGGTCAACGACCTCTCCAGCGCCCTGCGCCGCCGCTTCAACACCGTGGTGCTGCCGCTGCCCGCGACACCGGAGGAAGAGGTGGACATCGTCTCGCGGCGGGTCGAACAGATAGGGCGTTCGCTGGACCTGCCGGACGCCCCGGAGGGCCTGGACGAGATCCGTCGTGTCGTCACGGTCTTCCGCGAGCTGCGCGACGGCCTGACCACCGACGGCCGCACCAAGGTCAAGTCGCCGTCGGGCACGCTGTCCACGGCCGAGGCCATCTCCGTGGTCACCAACGGCCTGGCGCTGGCCGCCCACTTCGGGGACGGCGTCCTGCGCCCCGGCGATGTGGCCGCCGGCATCCTGGGCGCGGTCGTCCGCGACCCGGCCGCCGACCGCGTCGTCTGGCAGGAGTACCTGGAGGCCGTGGTCCGCGAGCGCGACGGCTGGAAGGACTTCTACCGCGCCTGCCGCGAGGTGAGCGCATGACCACCGGGAAGACGGCGGAGCCGGTGCTGCTCGGGGTGCGGCACCACGGCCCCGGGTCGGCGCGGGCGGTGCGGGCCGCGCTGGAGGCGACCGCGCCGGCCGCGGTGCTGATCGAGGGCCCGCCCGAGGCGGATGCCCTGCTGCCGCTGGCCCTGCATACGGACATGCGGCCACCGGTGGCGCTGCTCGCCCACATCGTGGACGACCCGGGCCGCGCGGCGTTCTGGCCGCTGGCGGAGTTCTCCCCGGAGTGGGTGGCGCTGCGCTGGGCCCTGGAGCGCGGGATCCCGGTCCGTTTCATCGATCTGCCCGCGGCGCATTCCCTGGCCATGGCGGCGGAGGAGGCCGACGGGGAGCGAGACGGCACCCCGGACGCCCCCGACGTCCGGATCGACCCCATCGGCGTGCTCGCCGAGACCGCCGGTTACGACGACCCCGAGCGCTGGTGGGAGGACGTCGTCGAGCACCGGGGGGCGGCGTCGGGGGCGGCGGGCGGGGACGCGCTGGCGCCGTTCGCGGCGCTGGCCGAGGCGATGGGGGCGCTGCGCGAGGCGTACGGCGACGGCGACCACGGCCGAGACCTGGTGCGCGAGGCCCATATGCGGCTTCGACTGCGCGAGGCGCGGCGGGAGTTCGGCGACGACGTCGCCGTGGTGTGCGGCGCCTGGCACGTCCCGGCGCTGGCCCGCCGCAGCACCGTGACCGCCGACCGCCGGCTGCTCACCGGACTGCCCAAGGCGAAGGCCGCGCTGACCTGGGTGCCCTGGACCCACCGCCGGCTCTCCCGGCGCAGCGGCTACGGCGCGGGAATCGCCTCGCCCGGCTGGTACGGCCATCTCTTCGCCTCGCCCGACCGCCCCCTCGAACGCTGGATGACCAAGGTCGCCGGGCTGCTGCGGGACGAGGACTACGCCACCTCGTCGGCGCATGTCATCGAGGCAGTGCGGCTCGCCGAGGGCCTGGCCACGGTGCGCGGCCGCCCGCTGGCGGGGCTCACGGAGGCCGAGGACGCGATCCGCGCCGTCATGGGCGACGGCTCCGACGCCCCGTCCGCCCTGATCCACGACCGCCTCGTGGTCGGCGATGTGCTGGGCGAGGTCCCCGAGGACGCCCCCGCCGTCCCCCTGCAACGCGACCTCGCCCGCAGCCAACGGGCGCTGCGGCTCAAACCGGAGGCCCGGGAGCGGGAGCTGGAGCTGGACCTGCGCAAGGAGACCGACGCCGCGCGCAGCCGCCTGCTGCACCGGCTGGCGCTCCTCGGCATCCCCTGGGGCGAGCCCGCCCGCTCCCGGGGCAGCACCGGCACCTTCCGGGAGACCTGGCAGCTGCGCTGGGAGCCCGAGCTGTCCGTACGGGTCGCCGAGGCGGGCATCTGGGGCACCACCGTGCTGTCGGCGGCCACCGCCAAGGCGGCCTCGCAGGCGGTGGACGCCGCCACGCTCGCCGAGGTGACGGCGCTCGCCGAGCGCTGTCTGCTGGCCGAACTCCCCGATGCGCTGCCGGTGGTGATGCGCGCCCTGTCGGACCGCGCGGCGCTGGACGCCGATGTGGGCCAGCTGGCCCGGGCGCTGCCCGCCCTCGTCCGGTCCGTGCGCTACGGCGATGTCCGCGGTACGGACGGTGCGGCGCTGCGCGAGGTGGCGCTGGGCCTGGCCGAGCGGGTCTTCGTCGGGCTGCCGCCCGCCTGCGCCGGTCTGGACGACGACGGCGCCGCCCAGATGCGCGGCCCGCTCGACGCCACCCACCAGGCCGTCGGCCTCCTGGACCGGCTGCCGGACGACACGACCGGCTCCGCGGCCGGGACCGGGGCGGCGGATCTGCGGACCCGCTGGGCCGGTGTGCTGCGCACGCTGAGCGCACGGGACGTCGTACCGGGGCCGCTCCGTGGCCGGGCCGCCCGGCTGCTGCTGGACGACGGGCAGTTGGGCGACGGAGAAGCCGAGCGCCTGATGGGCCTCGCACTGTCCCCGGGCGCGGCGCCCGCCGACGCCGCCGGATGGATCGAGGGCTTCGTCGGCGGCGGGGACGGCGGCATGCTGCTGGTCCACGACGAACGGCTGCTCGCGCTGGTCGACGGCTGGCTGACCGGCGTACCGGCCGACGCCTTCACGGACGTCCTGCCGCTGCTGCGCCGTACGTTCGCTGCCTACGAGTCCGGGGTGCGGCGCACCCTGGGCGAGCTGGTGCGCCGCGGGCCCGCGGCCCCTCGCCGCGACCCGGCCGGCGGTGCCGTTGATGCCGCGGCCCCCGGTTTCGGCCCCGGCCTGGACCGCGACCGCGCCGCGGCCGTCCTGCCCACCCTCCGCCTCCTGCTGGGGATCGACCAGGACGGCGATCCGCCCCCGCACCCCACCCCACGACCGGAAACCGACCTCACAGGGGCACGGAGATGACCACCACAACAACGGACCCCACAACAACGGACCCCACAGCAACCGATCCCGCAGCGACCGACGACGCCACCACACCCCCCGACACCACCGCCCCCGCCCTCTCCCCCTCCGAACGACTCCGCCGCTGGCGGCTGGTGCTCGGGGACGGCGGGGCCGACGGCACCGGATGCGGGCTGACGGGCCGCGATGCCGCGATGGACGGGGCGCTGGAGGCGCTCTACGGCAAGGACAGCGGCAGCAACGGGGCCGAGGGCGGGCGGCGTTCGGCGGGGCTGGGCGCCTCGGCGCCCTCCGTGGCCCGCTGGCTCGGTGACATCCGCACGTACTTCCCCTCCTCCGTGGTGCAGGTGATGCAGCGCGACGCCATCGACCGGCTCGGCCTGAACTCCCTCCTGCTGGAGCCGGAGATGCTGGAGGCCGTCGAGGCCGACGTCCATCTGGTGGGCACCCTGCTCTCGCTCAACAAGGTCATGCCCGAGACCACCAAGGAGACCGCACGGGCCGTGGTCCGCAAGGTCGTCGCGGAGCTGGAGAAGCGGCTGGCGACCCGCACCCGCGCCACCCTCACCGGCGCCCTGGACCGCTCCGCCCGCATCCACCGCCCCCGCCACCGCGATATCGACTGGGACCGCACGATCCGGGCCAACCTCAAGAACTACCTGCCCGAATACCGCACGGTTGTCCCCGAGCGGCTCATCGGCTACGGCCGAGCCGCCCGGTCGGTGAAGAAGGAAGTGGTGCTCTGCATCGACCAGTCCGGGTCGATGGCCGCCTCCGTCGTCTACGCCTCGGTGTTCGGCGCCGTACTGGCCTCGATGCGGGCCATCGACACCCGCCTGGTCGTCTTCGACACCTCCGTGGTCGACCTGACGGACCAGATGGACGATCCGGTCGACGTCCTCTTCGGCACCCAGCTCGGCGGCGGCACGGACATCAACCGCGCCCTGGCCTACTGCCAGTCCCGGATCACCCGCCCCGCCGAGACCGTCGTCGTCCTCATCAGCGACCTCTACGAGGGCGGTATCCGCAACGAGATGCTCAAACGGGTCGCCGCGATGAAGGCGGCCGGGGTGCAGTTCGTCACGCTGCTCGCGCTGTCCGACGAGGGCGCGCCGGCCTACGACCGGGAGCACGCCGCGGCGCTCGCGGCCCTGGGCGCACCGGCGTTCGCCTGTACGCCGGATCTCTTTCCGGACGTGATGGCCGCCGCTCTCGAGAAACGGCCGCTGCCCATACCGGACATGGCGGAGCAACGGTGACAGGAGCACCCAAGGGACTTGCCAGGCACCTAGCCGGTCATGCAAGGATCAGTTCATCGCTCGATCGCCCGCGACGAGAGTGACACCGATGACGCGCACCTGCGCGCTGGTGTGTCCCCGTCCGTATGGGAAGGTCCCCTCCTTGTCCGCTGTGTTCGCTCCGCCTGCCGCCGTGCGCCTGCCGCGCACCGTGGCCGCGCGGCGTGCGCTGCTGGCGGGGCTCTTCCTGGTGGGTTTCGTCGCCCTCGGCTTCGCCTTCGGCCCCGGCGCACACGCCGCCGACCGCACGGGCGCGCAGGCCCTGACCGGGGCATCGACCCCGGCCGGGGCGGCCGACGGGGACGGGGCCGAGCGGCTGTCGGACTCCCGGGAGGCGTTCACCCAGCAGGGCGACGCGGCTCGCGATCAGTTCGCCCAGCACACGGACACCGCCTCCACGGCGGTCACCGAGGCCGTACGGCCCGCCGCCGACCGGCTCGCTCCGGTCGCGGACCGGGTCACCGACCCGGTCACCGGCGTGGTGCACGAGATCGGCACCACCGTCGGCGGCACGCTGCCCGTGCACATCCCCTCCGGGGACCACACGGGACGGCCCGGCGACGGCTCCGCGCCGCGGCACGGCAAGGCGCCGGCCGGCGCCCGTCGGGCCGGTCCGCACGGCGTCGGCCCGGCCGCCATCCCGGCGGCCGCGCTGCACCCGGCGCACTGCACCGCCGGTGCGCACCAGGCCGCACCGCACGCCCGTCCCGCCCTGCACACGCAGCGGGACGCGGGCCACCACGGCCTTCCCGGGCAGGCCCCGCAGGGCCCCGTGGCGCCCTCCTCGCAGACCGCGGGCAACGGCCACGGCCACCGCGGCGGGGACCAGCACGCCGCCGCTGCGGCGGTCCCGGCACGCTTCCGGCTGCTGCCCGGTGGCGTCCGTACGGCCGATGGCGCCCCGACGCGCCGCCGCGCCGAAGACATCCTCGAATTCCCCGGCTAGGGCAGACCGCTCCGCGTCTGTATCACCGACCTGCCGCGCGGGGGCGGGACAGGTCTGCCCTAACACCCCTTGAATTCGAAGGACTTTCACCACCATGCGCTCCAACATCCGCCGTTCCATCGTCGTCGCCGCGGCCGCCACCGGTCTGTGGGCACTGGGCTCCGTCGCGGCCAACGCCGCCGAGCTGCCCGCCGCCCCGCACCTGCCGGCCGCCGGCACGGTGACCGACGCCACCGGGAAGCTGCCCACCGGCGATGTGACCGGCACCGTCACCAAGACCGTCGGTGGCGCCACCCAGGCGGTGCAGAAGACGGCCGGCGACGTGACCGGCGGCGGCCTGCCCACCGGCAAGCTGGGCGACGTCACCGGTGCCGTCGGCGGCGTGCAGAAGCTGGTCGGTAACGCCGGTCTGCCCGGCGCCAACGCCGGTGACCTGCACAAGGCCGCCGATGTGAAGAAGGCTCAGAAGACCGCGAAGAAGGCCCTCAAGAAGGCCAAGCTCGGCAAGGTCGGTCAGCTGCCCAACGTCGCGCTGCCCGGCGTCCCGGCCGCGCCCGCCGTCCCGGCCCTGCCCGGCGTCCCGTCGCTGCCCGCCACCCCGGGCGTGCCCGCCGCGGACCTCGGCGGTCTGACCAAGGGGCTGCCCAAGCTCCCCGCGCTGCCCAAGGCCCCCGGTTCGGCCAACCTGCTGGCCGCCCTCGCCGGTGCCGGTGTGCGTCCCGAGCAGCTGACGAACCAGGCCAAGACGGCGCTGGCCGGCGCCCGCCCGATCGTCGACAGCACCGCCGCCGATGTGCTCCCGCCCGTCGCGCAGCGCATCGTCGTCAAGGTCGTGCCGGTCGCCCAGAACGCCGTCGGCAACACCGGTGTGCTCGCCGGTGACGCGGCCGCCAAGGCCACCCCGTTCGCCACCTCCGTCGGCGGCCGTGCGCAGGTCCTCGCGCAGGGTGTGGGCGCCCAGGCCACTCCGTTCGCGCAGGGTGTCACCACCGATGCGACCCCGTTCGCGCAGGGCCTGGTCACCGTCGTCACCACCGATGGCACGCACCTCGCCACCAACACCGCCGCCGGTGCCAAGGGCCTGGCCCCCGCGCAGGTCGGCAACCTGACCGACGCCGCCAACATCCCGGCCCTCCCGGCCCTGCCCGGCGCGGCCACCCTCCCGGCCGTCCCGTCGCTGCCCGGCGTCGCCACCCTGCCCGTTCAGGGCCTCTGAACCCCGCCGGCCGGTGATCCCGGCCGGTAGGCAGTCCGGTCCGCCCTCGCGGCGGCGTGGTGGGACCGGACACCGCCGTCCCCAGCGGGACGGTGTGGATCGCGTCGGCTGACCCCGGCGCCCCGGAACGGCCGGGCGGTTCTCTGTGGGGGAGAGCCGCCCGGCCTTCGTGTTTTTCGCCTCCGGACGCCAACAGCCGGAGCAGCGCTACGAGTTGGGCACCAGAAGCCGCTCCCGGCTCACCCGCCCCGGCACCCCGTCCGCGTCCTTGCCCGAGAAGCCGAGCTTGCGCTGCCAGGCGGCGTACGACGTGCGGTGCGCCTCGTTCCGGTCCGGGCCGGGGCGCCCGACCGCGGGACCCGTCACCGGCCCCGGAACGCCCGCCCCCACGCTTGTGACTCCTGACACGTAAGTGCTCAATTTCACAATGCATCCCGCGCTGCGGGGAGTTGAGCGGTCAAAAGGGCTTTCCGGACACCGCTTGAGGGCGGGTTGTGCGCGGCGCTTTCCGATTCCTCTCAAGCGGAATGCGGCGGAAAGACGGAAAGCGGAGGCGGGGGGCCGGACGCCCGTCCCCGCCGCCGAAAATCATCCCGGAACGGGCGCACCCGGGGGTAACGGACGTGCGATCCCGACGGCTCCCGGGTGTCGCCTCCGGTTAGGCGAAACGATCTGTGACCGTAATCTCTGTGACCGTAATCACCGCCGGAGTGTGATCCCTGATTTAGGAGGTCAAGCGACGCGGCGATAACCTGCGGGACGGACATGCCGCGTATCCGGACTCCGTGTACGCCTCCCCTGTGACAGCGCCGTCACGTTGCCCTTCGCGGCACGCCCATACGCATCGCAGACAACGAACCGCGATCACTACGGCGATTCTGAGAAGACAAGGGACGGACGCGCGTGGACCTGTTCGAGTACCAGGCGAGGGACCTCTTCGCCAAGCACGGTGTACCGGTGCTGGCCGGTGAAGTCATCGACACGCCTGAGGGGGCGCGCGCGGCGACCGAGCGGCTGGGGGGCCGTTCCGTCGTCAAGGCGCAGGTGAAGGTCGGCGGCCGCGGCAAGGCCGGCGGCGTGAAGCTGGCCGCCAGCCCCGACGAGGCGGTCGCCCGCGCGACCGACATCCTCGGCATGGACATCAAGGGCCACACGGTCCACAAGGTGATGATCGCCGAGACGGCTCCGGAGATCGCGGACGAGTACTACGTCTCGTACCTCCTCGACCGCACCAACCGCACCTTCCTGGCCATGGCCTCGGTCGAGGGCGGCGTGGAGATCGAGGAGGTCGCGGCGAAGACCCCCGAGAAGCTCGCGAAGGTCCCGGTCGACGCCAACGAGGGCGTGTCGATCGAGAAGGCCCGCGAGATCGTGGCGCAGGCCCAGTTCCCGGCCGACGTCGCCGAGCAGGTCGCCGAGATCATGGTGACCCTGTGGGAGACCTTCATCAAGGAGGACGCCCTCCTGGTCGAGGTCAACCCGCTCGCCAAGGTCGCCGACGGTCGCGTCATCGCGCTCGACGGCAAGGTCTCCCTCGACGAGAACGCCGAGTTCCGCCAGGCGGACCACGCGGCCCTCGAGGACAAGGACGCGGCCAACCCGCTCGAGGCCGCGGCCAAGGCGAAGAACCTCAACTACGTCAAGCTCGACGGCCAGGTCGGCATCATCGGCAACGGCGCGGGCCTCGTCATGAGCACCCTGGACGTCGTCGCCTACGCCGGCGAGAACCACAACAACGTCAAGCCCGCCAACTTCCTCGACATCGGTGGCGGCGCCTCCGCCGAGGTCATGGCGAACGGCCTGGAGATCATCCTCGGCGACCCGGACGTCAAGTCCGTGTTCGTCAACGTCTTCGGCGGCATCACCGCCTGCGACGAGGTCGCCAAGGGCATCGTCCAGGCGCTGGAACTGCTCAAGTCCAAGGGCGAGGACGTCAGCAAGCCGCTGGTCGTCCGCCTCGACGGCAACAACGCCGAGCTCGGCCGCCAGATCCTCTCGGAGGCCAACCACCCGCTGGTGCAGCGCGTGGACACCATGGACGGCGCGGCCGACAAGGCCGCCGAGCTGGCCGCAAAGTAAGAAGGACGAGGACTTACACAACCATGGCTATCTTCCTCACCAAGGACAGCAAGGTCATCGTCCAGGGGATGACCGGCGCCACCGGCATGAAGCACACCAAGCTGATGCTCGGTGACGGCACCAACATCGTCGGCGGCGTGAACCCCCGCAAGGCCGGTACCTCCGTCGACTTCGACGGCACCGAGGTGCCCGTCTTCGGCTCCGTCAAGGAGGCGATGGAGAAGACCGGCGCGAACGTCTCGGTCCTCTTCGTGCCGCCGGCCTTCGCCAAGGCCGCCGTCGTCGAGGCGATCGACGCCGAGATCCCGCTCGCCGTCGTCATCACCGAGGGCATCGCCGTCCACGACTCCGCCGCCTTCTGGGCGTACGCGAAGTCCAAGGGCAACAAGACCCGCATCATCGGCCCGAACTGCCCCGGCCTGATCACGCCGGGTCAGTCGAACGCCGGCATCATCCCGGGCGACATCACCAAGCCCGGCCGCATCGGCCTGGTCTCGAAGTCCGGCACGCTCACGTACCAGATGATGTACGAGCTGCGTGACATCGGCTTCTCCTCCGCCGTCGGCATCGGTGGCGACCCGGTCATCGGCACCACGCACATCGACGCCCTCGAGGCGTTCGAGGCGGACCCCGACACCGACCTGATCGTGATGATCGGCGAGATCGGCGGCGACGCCGAGGAGCGTGCGGCCGACTTCATCAAGGCCAACGTCACCAAGCCGGTCGTCGGCTACGTCGCGGGCTTCACCGCGCCCGAGGGCAAGACCATGGGCCACGCCGGCGCCATCGTCTCCGGCTCCTCCGGCACCGCCCAGGCGAAGAAGGAGGCCCTGGAGGCCGCCGGCGTCAAGGTCGGCAAGACCCCGTCGGAGACCGCGCGTCTGGTCCGCGAGATCCTCGTCGGCTGACCGCCCCACCCGGCACCACGGGCCCGCATCCCCAGGGATGCGGGCCCGTGGTCGTTCCGGCTACCGCAGCGCGGGCGTCAGCCGGGCCTCCGCGGGGGCGGGCCGCGGGCCCGAGGTGGCCGCGGGCCGCCGCGGAGGCGGGGCGTAGCGGTCCGGGGCGGTGAGCACCGTCACCGCGGTGGCCGCCGCGACCAGCCCCGCCAGGCCGATCGCGGCGCCGGTCGTCCAGCGGGCGGTGCGCGTGCCCCTGGTCCGTACGGTCCGTGGCGCGGGCACCCTGACCTCCTGGGCGGCGGCCAGCTCGCCGAGCCGGACCCGCAGCAGCTCGCCCTGCCGGACCGGCGACCGGCCGGCCAGCCCCAGCTCCGGCAGCCGCTCGGCGAGCCGCTCCCGCGCATGCATCAGACGCCCGGCCGCCGCCGGGCTGCTCGCCTCCACCTCGGCCGCCGTCTCGTACAGCCCGAGCCCGACCCCGTCGTGCAGCAGCAGGGTGCGCCGGTAGGAGGCGGGCAGTTCCAGGAACGCCCGCAGCAGCGCCCGGTCCTCGGGCGTGGCCCCCTTGGCGGCGGGCCGGCGCCGCGGGCGGAACCGGTGCCAGGGCGCCAGCGCGTGCTCGTACGCCACCGCCCGCACCCACCCCGCCGGATCGGGGTCCGCCGCCACCTCCGGCCACCGCTGCCACGCCAGCTGGAACGCCCGCACGACGGCCCGCCGCGCGAGCCGGGGCCGCCCGGTGAGCAGGAACGTCTGACGGACGAGGGCGTCGGCGTGCCGGGCGCACAGCTCGTCGAAGACGACGGTGGGGGAGGGCGCGGCGTCCACGGGCGCGGGGTCCGGGGGCGGCTGCCGCTTGCGCTTGCTCATGCGTGCAGTGTGGAAAACGCGCATAACCATACGCATGGCGACACGTCGGGCATTCGGCCACTGCCGTGAGGAAAGTGCGGCAAGCGAGGCAGTGGCGTGCGGCGGTGTCGCTTTACTGCTGTGTGTCCAGCAGGGGCCGCAGCTGCTTCGGCAGCAGCCGTTCGCAGGACTTGCCGGCCTGCTGGGTCAGGGCGTCGTCGACGCAGGTGAAGTAGTCGCGGTAGACGATCTGCACGGTGAAGGTGGCGGCCACCATCATCAGCGCCAGCGCGCCGGTGACGATTCCGGCGACGGCCGCGGTGGTCTGCGGCCGGGTCGAGGCCGGACCGGACGGTCCGCCGGACGGGCCGGGCCGGGGCGCCGGCCGGCCCTCCATCGCCGCGGTGGTCGCCGCCGCGGTCTGCTTCGCGGTGCCCGGCTTGGCGCGCAGCGAGCTGATGCCCCAGTACAGCGCCAGCGCGGCCAGCAGCAGCGCGACCTCCGGCAGGCTGAAGAGCACGAAGAAGAACGACCACATGCCCGAGAGCAGGGCATAGCGCGCACGGCGCTGGGCCGGGTCGGTGGGGTCCCAGCGCAGCCCGCTCTGCCCGTTCTGGCCCCCGGGCCCGCCCTGGCCGCGGCCGCCCGGCCGGGACCCGAAGCCGCCGTTCTGCCGCCCAGGCTGTCGGCTGCTCCACTGGCTGCCCCATGCCGGCGGCGCATCCTGCGGCGACTGCTCCTGGTCGCCGGGCCGGTCCTGACCTTGCGGATGGCGCGGCCGCCACTCCTGGTCGGGGGTGCCGGCCGGCGGGGCCGCGAAGGGGTTGTCCTTGTCCGGGGTGTGCGCCCGGCGCCGCTTGCCGGAGCGCGGGGAGTCGGCGGAGGAGCCGGGGGAGGAAGAGTCCGGGGAGGGGGCCTGGGGCGAGCCGGAGGAGGATTCGCGGGAGTCCTTGTCCGTACCGGACCGGTCCGGGCCGCCGGATGCCTGCGGGGCCCCGGAGGGCGACGGCTTGTGCTCGCGCAGCAGGAATGCGCCCGGGGTGGTGGCGGGCAGCGGTGGGAGGGCCGCGCGGCGGCGTCGGTCCGTCATCTGGAGTGCGTCTTCCCCTTGTCTCGTCGGTACGCGGGCCGGCCGGCCGCAGCGCCCCGTTACCACGAACTGCATGCAGTCTCTGCCCTGACGCTACCTCCCGTGCTCGCCCCCGTCCCGCGGGGGCCGCTCGGTGTGCCGGTATCGTTGCTGACGGTCGGCGCCTTCGTAGGGTTCCCCGGATCTGCGGTACCCGCGGCCTTGTGCGACCACACAAACGATGTGCCGGCACGTGAGACCAGCACGTGAGAAGAGAGAAAGAGACCCGCCGTGGCCTCCTCCCCAGCCCCCGCCCAGCCCGACCGGCCCGCCCCACCCGCGCGACCGGGCCGTCCGGCGCGTCTGGTCGTCCTGGTCTCCGGCTCCGGGACGAACCTTCAGGCGCTGCTGGACGCCATCGCCGAGCAGGGCCCGGAGGCGTACGGTGCCGAGATCGTGGCCGTCGGCGCGGACCGGGGGGCCATCGCCGGGCTGGAGCGTGCGGAACGGGCCGGTCTGCCGACGTACATCTGCCGCGTCAAGGACCATGACAGCCGCGAGGCGTGGGACAGGGCACTGACCGAGGCGACCGCGGCCCATGAGCCCGACCTCGTCGTCTCGGCCGGCTTCATGAAGATCCTCGGCAAGCAATTCCTCGCCCGCTTCGGCGGCCGGACCGTCAACACCCACCCCGCGCTGCTGCCGAGTTTTCCTGGTGCCCACGGCGTACGCGATGCGCTCGCGTACGGCGCGAAGGTCACCGGCTGCACCGTCCACTTCGTCGACGACGGCGTCGACACCGGCCCGATCATCGCCCAGGGTGTGGTCGAGGTCCGGGACGAGGACGACGAATCCGCGCTGCATGAGCGCATCAAGGAAGTCGAGCGATCGCTGCTCGTCGAGGTCGTGGGGCGTCTGGCCCGGCACGGCTACCGCATTGAGGGACGAAAGGTACGTATCTCGTGACCGCCACCGAAGGCACCCGGCGCCCCATCCGGCGCGCGCTGGTCAGCGTCTATGACAAGTCCGGCCTGGAGGAGCTGGCGCAGGGGCTGCACGCGGCCGGCGTCCAGCTCGTCTCGACCGGCTCGACGGCGGGGAAGATCGCCGCTGCCGGGGTGCCGGTCACCAAGGTCGAGGAGCTCACCGGCTTCCCCGAGTGCCTCGACGGCCGGGTCAAGACCCTGCACCCCAAGGTGCACGCGGGCATCCTCGCCGACCTGCGGCTGCCCGCCCACCAGCAGCAGCTGGCCGACCTGGGCGTCGAGCCGTTCGACCTGGTGATCGTGAACCTCTACCCGTTCCGGGAGACGGTGGCCTCCGGCGCGACCCCCGACGAGTGCGTCGAACAGATCGACATCGGCGGCCCCTCGATGGTCCGCGCCGCCGCCAAGAACCACCCGTCGGTGGCCGTCGTCGTCAACCCCGCCCGCTACGGCGATGTGCTCGCGGCCGTCTCCGCGGGCGGTTTCGACCTCACCGCCCGCAAGCGGCTGGCCGCCGAGGCGTTCCAGCACACCGCGGCCTACGACGTGGCGGTGGCCTCCTGGTTCACCCATGCCTACGCCCCGGAGGACGGGTACAACGGCCTCACCGAGTTCGTCGGCGAGACCCTGGAGCGCAAGAACGGCCTGCGCTACGGCGAGAATCCGCACCAGGCCGCCGCGCTCTACAGCAACGGACAGCCGGGCGGGCTCGCCAACGCCGAGCAGCTGCACGGCAAGGAGATGTCCTTCAACAACTACGTGGACACCGAGGCCGCGCGCCGCGCCGCCTTCGACCACGACGCGCCGTGCGTGGCGATCATCAAGCACGCCAACCCCTGCGGTATCGCGATCGGCGCGGACGTCGCCGAGGCCCACCGCAAGGCGCACGACTGCGACCCGGTCTCGGCGTACGGCGGCGTGATCGCCGTCAACCGCCCGGTGACCGTCGCGCTGGCCGAGCAGGTCGCGGGCATCTTCACCGAGGTCATCGCGGCCCCGGCGTACGAGGACGGCGCGGTCGAGATCCTCGCCAAGAAGAAGAACATCCGCGTCCTGAAGGTCGACGGCACACCGGCCCAGCCCGGCGACGTCAAGTTCATCTCCGGCGGCGCGGTCGTCCAGCACACCGATGTGTTCCAGGCCGAGGGCGACGACCCGGCCAACTGGACCCTGGCCACCGGCGAGGCGCTGCCCGCCGAGGAGCTCGCGCAGCTCGCCTTCGCCTGGAAGTCCTGCCGCGCCGTCAAGTCCAATGCGATCCTGCTCGCCAAGGACGGCGCCTCGGTCGGCGTCGGCATGGGCCAGGTCAACCGCGTCGACTCCGCGAAGCTCGCGGTCGAGCGCGCGGGGGAGGAGCGCGCGAGGGGCTCGTACGCCGCCTCGGACGCCTTCTTCCCGTTCCCCGACGGCCTGGAGATCCTCACGGCGGCGGGCATCAGGGCCGTGGTCCAGCCCGGCGGTTCGGTGCGCGACGAACTCGTCGTCGAGGCCGCGAAGAAGGCCGGCGTGACGATGTACTTCACCGGGACGCGGCACTTCTTCCACTGAGCCGCGGCGGGACAACGCCGAAGGGCCGCACCCTCGTTGAGGGGGTGCGGCCCTTCGGCGTCGTCGTCCGCGTCAGGTCAGTAGCGCGGGCGCCTGAACCACATCTCGCCGTCGTCCTTCGAGATCATGACAATGATCATGATGCCGAGGACGGTGTGCACCAGCCCGACGGGGAAAGCGAAGAAGCTGATCAGGGTGTTGATGACACCGAAGACGATGGTGGCGACGCGGACACCGTTGCCGCCCTTGCCGAACTGCGTGGCGCAGGTGATCGCGAGCACCGTCAGCGCCACGATCAGCACGATCGCGAAGATCATGAAGCCCTTGCCGACGTTCAGTGCGGTGATCGAGTCGGAAGTGGCGTACTCCGAGGCGTTCTTGGAGGCCTTGCTCAGGCTGCCGAGACCGACCACGGCGAGTACGAGACCGATCAGGTTCAGACCGGACAGCACGAACAGCATCACGCGGGCGGCCTTGACGCCGCCCGGCATCCCGTTCTGCATCGGCATCCCCGGACCCGGCATTCCCGGACCCGGCATCCCGGGACCAGGCATCCCCGGACCCGGCATCCCGGCGCCCGGGTAGGGCCCGTACGGCGAGGGCTGCGGGGGCTGTTGGGGATAGCCGTAGCCGGGCTGCTGGCCCGGCGGCGGACCGTAGGGATTCTGATTCGGGTAGCTCACGGGCAAAGTCCTTCAGACGTCTGGAGCGGGACGGCGCCGCGAAGGCCCCGGTCGCGGCGGCGCGAGGGGGCCTTCGGGCGGTGGGGCCGGCCGCGGTCGGCCGGCGAACCGGCTTACTGCGCGCGCACGACCACCGTGCCGACGACCTTGTCCGCGAAGGTCTGGTTCTTCTCGTCCCACAGCGGCCACCAGTAGCCCAGACCGCACAGCGGGGTGTCCAGGAAGTGGCAGAAGCGGCGGCCCAGCGCCAGACCGAAGCCGGGCACCTGGCCGTTCATCTCGCGGACGAGCCGGATGCCCAGGGCCTTCTTGCCCGGGGTCTGACCGGTCTTGCCCTCCTTGACGAGGATGACGATCCCGCCGGCGATGGCGCACACCCAGGCGATCAGGCTGAGGATGATGATGATGCCGGCGCTGCCCTGCGCCGAGGACTGCGCGTCGTTCAGGCAGTTGATGTCGCTGCCGCAGCTGTTGACGGCGCTCTGCGCATCGCTGTTCGCGCCCGCCGAGATGATGATCGTGATGATGCCGATGATGATCGGCACCGCACCCACGATCAGCCCGTCGAGGAGAGCCGCGCCCACGCGCGCGCCCCAGCTCGCGAACGCCGTCGGCACACCCGGCATACCGACCTGACCGTAGCCGTAACCCGGTGCGGCCTGCTGCTGCGGGTAGCCGCCGTACTGGGCGGGCTGCTGCTGCGGCGCACCGTAGGGCTGCTGCTGGGGCGCCTGCTGCGGGTAGCCGTAGCCCGGCTGGCCGCCCTGCGGGGCCGCGCCGTACGGGCCCTGCGGCGGCTGCTGGCCGTAAGGGTTGTTCGGGTCGCCGAAACTCATCTGCTGTTTTCCTCCGTTGTGTCAGTGGGGGACGACGCGGCGTGACTCGGAGGAAAAACAGGTTTCACTGGCCACCCCCCGATGAAGCCTGCGGCACTGAACGACAATCCTTCTAGTTACCACTTGGCTCTGTCCAGTCAAGGCCCTAAGGCGTTGTCCAAGCGCAATGATCAATTTCGGCCAGCGTCATCCCGCTGCCGTCCCGAAAGCCGCCCCGCACGGCCGCTTGCGCGCCCTGATTGGAATGCGGCCGCCCTCATCCGGGAGGATGGGGGTATGACTGCCCAGATTCTCGATGGCAAGGCCACCGCCGCAGCGATCAAGTCCGAGCTCTCCGCCCGCGTCGAGGCGCTGAAGGCCAAGGGTGTGCAGCCCGGCCTGGGCACCGTCTTGGTCGGCGACGACCCCGGCAGCCGCTGGTACGTCAACGGCAAGCACCGCGACTGCGCCCAGGTCGGCATCGCCTCCCTCCAGCGCGAACTGCCGGAGACGGCCACCCAGGAGGAGATCGAGGCGGTCGTACGGGAGCTCAACGACAACCCCGAGTGCACCGGCTACATCGTCCAACTCCCGCTCCCCAAGGGCATCGACGCCAACCGCATCCTGGAGCTGATGGACCCGGCCAAGGACGCCGACGGCCTGCACCCGACGAATCTGGGCCGCCTGGTGCTGGGCGTCGAGGGGCCGCTGCCGTGCACCCCGTACGGCATCGTCGAGCTGCTGCGCCGGCACGGCGTGGAGATCAAGGGCGCGGACGTGGTCGTTGTCGGCCGCGGCATCACCATCGGCCGCCCGATGCCGCTGGTCCTGACCAGAAAGTCCGAAAACGCCACCGTCACCCAGTGCCACACCGGCACCCGGGACCTGTCCGCGCACCTCAAGCAGGCCGACATCATCGTCGCCGCGGCGGGTGTGCCGCACATCATCAAGCCCGAGGACGTCAAGCCGGGCGCGGCCGTCCTGGACGTCGGCGTCAGCCGCGACGAGGCGGGCAAGATCGTCGGCGATGTGCACCCGGGCGTCGCCGAGGTGGCCGGCTGGGTCGCCCCCAACCCGGGCGGCGTCGGTCCGATGACCCGCGCCCAGCTGCTGGTCAACGTGGTCGAGGCCGCCGAGCGCGCGGCCGGCCTGCGCTGACCCGCGACCGCCCCCGCATCCGTACGACCGTGTCCGCACCCGATCCGAAGGGAGTGCCCCAGATGGCCGCCGAAGCGCATTCGGAACAGGCGTCCGAGCCGCAGCGCCCCTCGCGCCGCTTCCCGAAGCTGACCCGGGACACCGCCCGGCCGGAAGGCGGCGGCCGGGCCGCCTCCGGCGAGCACTCGGCCCCCGCCCGACAGTGGCCGCTGCTGGCCGTCATGGCCGGTGTCGCGGTCGGGCTGCTGCTGGTGGCGGTCGACGCCTTCCGCATCGGGACGCTGGTGATCGGGCTGTCCCTGCTGGCGGGGGCGGCGCTGCGCTGGGCGCTCCCGTCGGTGGGGATGCTGGCCGTCCGCTCCCGCTTCACCGATCTGCTGACGTACGGGGTGCTGGGGGCGGTGATCGTGCTGCTGTCGATGATGGTGCAGCCCAGGCCGTGGATCCATCTCCCGTTCCTGGACGACATCGTGCACTTCACCGTGCGCTAGCGGCGGCAGGGGCGGTGGCGGCACCGCCCGGCCCGCGCGCCCGGCGTCCGGCCGCGCGGGCCCCGGCGTGAGTACCGTGACGGCATGGCCAAGATCAAGGTAGCCAGCCCCGTCGTCGAGCTCGACGGCGACGAGATGACCCGCATCCTGTGGTCCTTCATCAGGGACAAGCTGATCCTGCCCTACCTCGATGTCGACCTGGAGTACTTCGATCTCGGCATCGAACACCGCGATGCGACCCACGACCAGGTCACCGTCGACGCGGCCCGCGCCGTCCGCCGCCACGGCGTCGGCGTCAAATGCGCCACCCTCACCCCGGACGAGGCGCGCGTCGAGGAATTCGGCCTCAAGGCGATGTACCCCTCGCCCAACGCCACCCTGCGCGCCGCCCTCGGCGGCGTGATCTTCCGCGAGCCGGTCATGCTGGCCAATGTGCCGCGGCGGGTCCCTGGCTGGACCCGGCCCCTGGTCATCGCCCGCCATGCCTTCGGCGACCAGTACAGCGCCACCGAGCTGCGCGTCCCCGGCCCCGGCACGCTCACCTTGACCTTCACCCCGGAGGACGGCTCCGAGCCGGTCGAGCTGGAGGTCCACGACTTCCCGGACTCCGGCGTGGCGCTGGCGATGTACAACCACGACGCCTCGGTCCGCGATTTCGCCCGCGCCGTCTTCCGCTACGGGCTCACCCACGGCCTCCCCGTCTACCTCTCCACCAAGAACACCGTCCTGAAGAAATACGACGGCCGCTTCAAGGAACTGTTCCAGGCGGTCTTCGACGCCGAGTTCGCCGAGGACTTCCGGGCCGGGGACCTGATGTACGAGCACCGGCTGATCGACGAGATGGCAGCCGCCGCCCTCCGGTCCGCCGGCGGCTTCGTCTGGGCCTGCAAGAACTACGACGGCGACGTCCAGTCCGCCCTCGTGGCCCAGGGCTTCGGCTCGCCCGGCCTGATGACGTCCGTTCTGATGTCCCCCGACGGCCGCACCGTGCTGGCCGAGGCCGCGCACGGCACCGTCACCCGTCACTACCGCCGCCGCCAGCAGGGCAAGCTCACCTCGACCAACCCCCTTGCGTCCGTCTTCGCCTGGACCCGCGGCCTGGCCCACCGGGGCCGGCTGGACAACACCCCCGAGGTCACCCGCTTCGCCGGGACGCTGGAGCGGGTGTGCACGGAGACGGTGGAGGGCGGGCAGATGACCCGGGATCTGGCGCTGCTCATCTCGCCGGACGCGCCGTGGCTGACCACCGAGCAGTTCCTGGACGCGCTGGAGGTCACCTTGCGGGCGAGGATGGCCGATTGAGGCGCGCCCCGGCCCCGTAGCGCGGCGCGCCCCGGGGTGCACCGGTACGCCCCGGGGCACAACCGGCGCACAAGGGCCCTGGCCGGAGGCGTCCATGCCTCGGTGCGCCCTGGCCGGGCGGCGGCGTATCCGATATGGCCGAAAGCCGGGGGCATGCCGGTGGGGATCCCGGGCAGGCGAACGAGTACCCCCCACGGGTGCGACACAACCCGGCGGTCGCCCTGCGCCCCCCTCCCTGAGCGGGCGACCGCCGCCCCCACCGCGTCCCCGTACGGGGTCCGCGTCACCGGGTCCCGACACCCGGTGAGGTGTCCCACACCGGCCCGTCGCCTGTGCCGGGCGGGGGTCCGATAGCCTGACGGGCGGGTCTCTCGACACCAAGAGACCTCGATGAGACCTCGATAACCGGGCAGGGACACCCACCGCCACCCCTGGTGGTTTGGGGGCTTGCCCCCAGAAAACGTCGCGCAGGAGATCGCCATGACCCGCACTCCCGTCAATGTCACCGTGACCGGCGCCGCCGGCCAGATCGGTTACGCCCTCCTCTTCCGCATCGCTTCCGGTCACCTCCTCGGCGCGGACGTCCCGGTCAAGCTGCGCCTCCTGGAGATCCCGCAGGGCCTCAAGGCCGCCGAGGGCACCGCCATGGAGCTCGACGACTGCGCCTTCCCGCTGCTGCGCGGCATCGACATCTCCGACGACCCGAACGTGGCCTTCGACGGTGCGAACGTCGCCCTGCTCGTCGGCGCCCGCCCCCGTACCAAGGGCATGGAGCGCGGCGACCTGCTGGAGGCCAACGGCGGCATCTTCAAGCCGCAGGGCGCCGCCATCAACGCGCACGCCGCGGACGACATCAAGGTCCTGGTCGTCGGCAACCCCGCCAACACCAACGCCCTGATCGCCCAGGCCGCCGCCCCGGACGTACCGCGCGAGCGCTTCACCGCGATGACCCGCCTGGACCACAACCGCGCCGTCTCGCAGCTCGCGCAGAAGACCGGCACCCCGGTGAGCGAGATCCGCAAGCTCACGATCTGGGGCAACCACTCCGCCACCCAGTACCCCGACATCTTCCACGCCGAGGTCGCCGGCAAGAACGCCGCCGAGGTCGTGAACGACGAGAAGTGGCTGGCCGACACCTTCATCCCGACCGTCGCCAAGCGCGGCGCGGCCATCATCGAGGCCCGCGGCGCCTCCTCGGCGGCCTCCGCCGCCAACGCCGCCATCGACCACGTCCACACCTGGGTCAACGGCACCGCCGCCGGCGACTGGACCTCGATGGGCATCCCCTCGGACGGCTCCTACGGCGTCCCGGAGGGCCTGATCTCCTCCTTCCCCGTCACCACCAAGGACGGCAAGTACGAGATCGTCCAGGGTCTGGAGATCAACGACTTCTCCCGCGAGCGCATCGACGCCTCCGTCAAGGAGCTGTCGGAGGAGCGCGAGGCCGTCCGCGGCCTCGGCCTCATCTGAGCCACCGCGCTTCCGCGCCGAGCCCGCACCGCCCGCAACGGCTGTGCGGGCTCGGCCGTTTCCGGCGCGGAACGGGGCGGCGCCGGCGACCTTCCGTTATCGCGCTGACACGGAGCGGTCCGCTCGCCTATGCTGCGGCTTCCGTATCGCCGCGGCCGGTGGTTCCCAGCCAATTCGCCGGTTGCAGCGGCTCGTTGGCGTTTTTTTGGGGGAGGCCGATGGCCCGGACGGATGTGCCCGCGCAGCCCGGAGAGCCGGAGGGCGGCGGGCGGCTACGGAAGACGCCCACCGGGCCCGAGGCCCCGCCGCCGCTGTTGCCGACCCCGCCGGGGGCCAGTGAGGCCACCCGGCTGCTGTGCGCCGGGACATACCTGGACGAGACGTTCCGCGACGAGGTCATCGACGAGCTCTACGTCCACGAGGAGCGGTTCGCCGCACCCTCCTCCGGGATCGACGCCGCCCGCGTCCTCGCCCATGCGCTGCGCGCCCGCCGGCTCCAGCTGGCCTGGGCCGGGGCGATCCTGCTGCTGTGGATCGTCGCCCTCCCGCTGTCGTCCTGGGTGGCGGCGCTCTACTTCTTCCCCATCGCCCTGATGGCGCTCGGCCGCTTCGTGCGGCGGCTGACCTTCCTTCCGCCGTGGCTGTCCGTGGTCGGATCCTTCGTGCTGCGCTGGTACGGGCGGATCTCCCTGCTGCTGTTCGTCGTGGCGCTGCTGGTGGGGGCGTTCGGCGGCGGGCTGGCCGGGCTCGGGCGCCTGCCGCTGCCGAGCTGGCCGAGCCTGCCGACCTCGGACTCCGGCTACTCCGGCTACTCGACCGCCTCGACCACTGCGGCGGTGGGCGCCGACGACCCGTACACCGGCTCGTACGACGTGCCGGACACCGGCGGCGCGCTCGGCAACGCCTTCCCCCTGTGGGTCGCGCTGCTGCTGTTGCCCGCGGTGGCCGCCCTGGTCGCCCTGCAACGCGGCCAGTTCGCCCGCGCCCTGCACAGCGAACTGTCCGAACAGCGCTTCCCCGATGTGATGTCCGACCCCGCCGAACGCTTCGAGGGCCTCCGCTTCCAGCGGCTGCGCGACCTGGTGCGCGCCGAGCAGCACGGGCCGCTGGTGATGTACCGCGACACCAACCCCTTCTGCGGCGCCGGCCAGCCGTTCAAGATCTGGTCGCTGACGGTGGAGCTGAACCCGCGCACCGACCGCACGGCCGAACCGCTGGACAACGCCGCCATCCTGGAGCGCATCGTCCCGCTCGTGGCCGCACTGCGGGTGCCGTCCCCGCACGGCTCGCCCGAGGTGGCGGCCGCGGTGCGCGACCGGCTGCGCGCGCTGGAGATCGAGGAGTGCGTCTTCCTGCCGGCCCAGGGGCTCAAGGCCCGTACGCATGCGCCGTACGCCCCGCCCGACTTCGCGCACCACCGGGCCGAGGCGGTCGAGGAGGGCGGCGAGCGGCGCCGCCATCTGCTGCGTATCCGGGTGGGCGGCTGGCGCGAGGGCGTCGTGGTCACGGTGTTCGTCCGCGTCCACACCCAGGGCGGCATGCTGATGCTGGAGGTCGCCCCGCATGTGCTGTGGCCGCTGCGGCAGCTCTTCCAGGACGCCGACCGGATCGCCCACCAGTACCGTCACCACCACCACTTCGGCAAGGCCGTCTGGGCGCTGGCCGCCACCCCGCGCTCGGCGGGCGCGGCCGTGATGACCCTGCTGCGCGGACTGGCGTCGGTGTGGCGGCTGGCCACCGACGGCCACGGCTCGGCGCTGCCGGAGGGCCCGGCCCTGTCCGTCCGCGAACTGGGCTCCTACGGCGAGTCCTCGCTCTTCCAGGACATGGACGTCGCCCGCTATCTGGAGACCATCCAGCAGCGGGTGGCGGCCGGGGTGACCACGGCGCTGCGCGCGGCCGGCTACCAGACCGAGGAATTCGAGCAGCGGGTCGTCAACGTCGCCAAGGGCGGCGTCTACGTCGAGTCCGCGCAGGGCGCCGTCGGCATCGGCGACCACAACACCATCACCCACAACACCGGCACGGCGCGCAGCGGCACCGACGGGAAGGGACCGAAGTAGCATGGCAACGGCTGACGAGCGGGGGAACGGCATCCATATCGGCAGCGTCCAGGGTGCGTTCGCCATCGGCGACCACAACACCGTCACCCACAACGAAGGCGTCGCCGCACCGGCCGTCGACCCCGCGCAGGAAGAACTGCTGCGTGCCGTACGGGAGTTGCGCGACGACCTGGGGCGCGCGGTGCCCGGCCCGCAGATTGCGGCCCTGACCGCCGAACTCACCGACACCGAGGCGGAGATCACCGACAGCGGCGCGGCCGGACCCGGGCGACTGGCCCGGCTCCGCACGGCCCTCGCCGATGCCGGTGCCGTCGTCGGGCTGCTGTCCTCGGGGGCGGCCGTCGCCCAGGCGGTCGCGGCCCTGGTGAGCGGATGACGACGCCGAGCGGGCGCGCCGCCCACTGGAACCGCGAGAGACAGGGCTGGGACTACGGCACCCCGCCACCCGCCCGCTATACGGGGCCGATGCCGCCGCGCCCGGTCTTCGTCCCCAGGGGCGGCGCGGAGCCGCCCCTGGGCCCGCGGACCGGCCCCATCGGCCCGCCTGCGCCGGACGGCCCCGGTGCCGTACGCGGCGACTTCACCGCACCGGACGGCCTCGCCGACATCCCCGCGCCGCCGGGCCCCGTGCCCGGCCCGCGCCGCCGCAGGCAGGCGCTGGTGGCCGGCGGGGCGGTGGTCGTCCTCGCGGCGGCCGCGGGTGGCGGCTACCTGCTCTGGGGCGGCGGCAAACCCGCTCCGGCCCACGCCGCGCACCACGCCACGTCCTCGTCGGGCCTGCCCACCGCCCCGGCCACCGCCACCGACGCCACCGGCCCGACCGCGGCCACCGACGTGCCCACCGACTATCGCCTCGTCCACGACCAGGCGGGCTTCACCCTCGCCGTCCCCCGCGACTGGCAGCGCACCGAGCGCGCCAACGGCGTCTTCTACACCGCACCCGACCAGCACGGTCTGGTCCAGATCTTCCAGGACCAGCACCCGACCGAGACCCCGCGCGAGGCCCTGGAGAAGACGTCGCAGCAGCTGTCCCACTCCGCCGCGAACCCGAACTATGAGGAGGTCTCCCTGGCCCCCCTGACCGATCAGGCGCCCGGCGCCGACGCCGTCCAGCTGATCTACGCCTATGACAGCAAGGACGTCGGCGAACGCGTCAAGGTCGTCGACTGCGCCTTCACGGCCACCGACGGCCGCCAGTTCGCCGTCCTCGTCCGCGGCACCGACGCCGAATGGCCCCACCAGGAGGACATCCAGCGGATCGCCCTGCGCACCTTTGCGGCAACGGGCTGAAGCGGCGGCGGGCCGAACCGGCGGGTCGGTCCCGCGGTGGTGCGGCGGCGTCCGCCGACCCGCCGCGCTACCCCGGCAGTTCGGTGCGCTCCCACCACTCGTAGACCGGCAGCGTGCCCTCCGCGGTCTCCTTGGTCCGGCCGGTGGCCTGGAAGTGCTCGTAGCCGGCCAGATACGGGATCTTCAGCTCGCGGGTCCCCGGGGGATCGATCGCCACGATGCGGCCGGGGAAGTCACCGGGACCGCCCTCCAGCACCGCCCTGTCCGCCGTCCCGCTCGCGCCGCCTGTCGCGTTAGCCTTTTGCTGAGCCATGTCCGAATTGTCGTCCGGGTGGCCGGGCGTGCGGGAGGCGGCTCGCCGACGGACGACGATCGGCCGCCCGCACGCGCCCGGCGTGGCCGCACCCGGCGTACGCCGCCCGTCCGGGGCGCATCCGCCGAGCCGTGTCACATTCGCCCGGGCTGTGTCGTCTACGCAGTGTCGTCCTACGCAATGAGGACACCCGCCGTACGAGGAGGCACCGCCATGACCACTGACACGACCCGGACCGCACGGATCCCCCTCAACCCGCCCCGCACCCTCACCCTGCGACTGGCCGAGTGGTACTCCCGCCGCACCTACGGCAAGCTCCTGGAGCCCGCCCTGGTCTTCGGCCACCACCCCCGCCTGCTGCGCGCCTATTTCGCCTTCGAGGCCAAGACGGGGCGGTGGCGGGCCCTGGACCCGACGCTCAAGCATCTGGCGCAGATGGTGCCGGCGGCGCGGATCGGCTGCTCGTGGTGCCTGGACTTCGGCCACTGGGAGGCCGACCGGCTCGGGCTGCCGCTGGAGAAGATCAGCAAGGTGCCGGACTGGCGGTCGCACCAGGAGTCGTTCACCGAGCTGGAGCGGCTGGTCATGGAGTACGCCGAGGCCATGACCGACACCCCGCCGACGGTCACCGACGCGATGGCCGAGCGGCTGCGCGGCAGCCTGGGCAACCGGGCCTTCGTCGAGCTGACCGCGATGGTCGCGCTGGAGAACTTCCGCTCGCGGGTGAACGGGGCGATGGGGCTGCGGAGCCAGGGGTTTTCCGACAGTTGCGACATTCCGCTGGGCGGCCCTGCGGGCGAGTGAGCCCGGGGGATCAGTCCTTGGGGAACGTATCCGTGGCGATGGTGAAACCGGGGAACTGCTCCGTGAGGTCAATGGGCTCGCCGTAGACGAGCGTCAGGTCGCTCTTGTACTCGCCGTCCTGTGGGTGGGTGAAGACCCGGATCCGGCCGATGTATGGGTCGGCGATCACATAGACAGGGATCCCGGCAGCGGCGTAGGTCGCTTGCTTCGGCCCGTAGTCGTTCGCCGCGGTGCCCTTGGAGATGACTTCGGCAACGAATTCGATGTCCTGATAGCGCCAGCGGCCACGCGCGTCCACCTTGGCGCCGTCGGTGAATTTGGCAACGTCCGGGCAGAAGCCGTTCAGCTCACCGGGGAAGTCGACTCGGACATCCGACGTGACGAGGTCATCCATCCCGAACCGGTCTTCGACTGCCCGCACGATCCGGCGGATGGTCTGCCAGTGGATGTTCCGCTGCGGTGACATGAAGATGGTCCCCTCGATGATCTCGACCTTGTAGCCCTCGGGGACAGGCATCTGCTCCAGCCGCGCAAACAGCTCGTCCAGCTCGGCCAGGTTCAGCTCGCTGGACTGCTCAGTGGGCTCGTCCATCTCGATCCCGTCGGTCTCGACCGTGTGGGTCCGCTCTTCGGTGATGGTCATCGTGCCGCTCCCTCCCCGCTGCCACGCGCATGCGGGCAGCCGCACGGTCCAACGATCGTACGTACGAAGCGTTACCTCCGCAGCAGCCCCTACACCGCCTCCGCCCCCTGCGCCCCCTGCACCAGGTTCTCCAGCACCGAGATGTCCACGGTCTTCTTCGCCGGCGGCGTCTTCGTCGGTACCGGCTTGTTGTAGTTGCTCAGCAGGACCGTGCCGGTCTGGTGGTTGGCCTCGGCGGTGAGTTTGCGGGGGTAGTGCTTGCCGCTGATGGTCACGTAGAGGGTCTGGACGACGCCGTCGGTCTTCTTGATGACGGGCAGGACGCGGGTGCCCTCCTGGACGGTCGGTTTGCCCTTGGTCAGGTGGGGGACGGGGTGGCCGGGCGCCGGCGGGGCGGTGGGGGCGGCGGCGGACTTCTGGAAGGCGGTGAGGTCGCAGGCGGTGGCCAGGCTCCTGAGGAAGGAGTCGGAGGTGGTGCCGTGCAGATAGCGGCCGTAGAACTGGCGGGCGGCGGCGTCGCCCTCCTTGCCCGGCACCTGGGTCTTCCAGTAGGCGGTGTTCGGTCTCATCCAGACGTTCTTGCCGCGTTTGACGAGGTCGACGCGGCCGTAGGAGCCCTTGCTGATGGTGCCGGTGCAGTTGCCCGCCCGGTCGAGGGTGAGGTCGATCCGGCCGGGGTCGGCGGTGGCGTAGGTCCGTATCCGCAGTGAGTGGGCGCTCGCGAGCGCGCGGAGGGCGGTGTCGTTGATCTGCCGGGCCGTCTTGCCGGCGAGATCGCCCTCGCCGCCGTCCCGGCCCGCCGCGGCCGCCGCGCCCGTCCCGAAGGGGCCGGCGAGAAGGGCTGCGCCGCAGATCAGCACGGTGATCGCGGTCGCTGGGCGGCGTCTGCTGGCCATCGCGGTACCTCCGGTCCCCAAGAGCATGCGGGTCGGGCATACGGCTATTCAGGGTACGTTCCGGAATTTTCGGGCGCACATTGGGCGCCGGACGGGCCAATCGGGCGGCCGCCGAGTGACTCGGCTCACTTTCCGTAGAGGTTTGGGCATAGGTAGGGGGCTTTCGGATAGGGGTCCCCGTTGCTGAGTGCGCGAGTGGTTGCACCAGTGGAAACACGAACCGGTAAGCGGAAGGCAGAAAACACGTGTCGGCAAGCGAGACCATTCACGTAGACGGGGTGTGGCTCCCCGCCGCATCCGGCGCCACGAGGGAGGTCCTCGACCCCGCCGATGCGACGGTGCTGGCCGTGGTGGCCGAGGGCGGCGCCGACGACACGGACGCGGCGGTCGCCGCGGCCAAGCGTGCCTTCGACGGCGGCGCCGGCGCCTGGCCCCGGACCGCCGTGGCCGACCGCGCCGCCCTGCTGCGCAAGGTCGCCGATCTGCTCCAGCGCGACCGCGAGGAGATCGGGCTCCTGGAGAGCCGGGACACCGGCAAGACGCTGGAGGAGGGCCGGATCGACGTCGACTGCGTCACCGACGCCTTCCGCTACTTCGCCGACCTGGTGATGAACGAGAGCGGCGGGCGGGTCGTCGATGCCGGATCGCCCGACATCCACAGCGTGGTCGTGCACGAGCCGGTCGGCGTCTGCGCGCTGATCACGCCGTGGAACTACCCGCTGCTCCAGGCCAGCTGGAAGATCGCCCCGGCCGTCGCGGCCGGCAACACCTTCGTGATCAAGCCCAGCGAGGTCACCCCGCTCTCCACCGTCCACCTGATCAAGCTGCTGGTGGAGGCCGGGCTGCCGGCCGGTGTCGCCAACATCGTCACCGGCGCGGGCCTGCCCGTCGGCCAGCGGCTGGCCGAGCATCCGGACGTGGATCTGTTCTCCTTCACCGGCGGCCTGGCCAGCGGTACGAAGGCGGGCGCGGCGGCGGTCTCCGGTGCCAAGAAGATCGCGCTGGAGCTGGGCGGCAAGAACCCCAACGTCGTCTTCGCGGATGCCTGCGCGACGGAGGAAGGCTTCGACACCGCCGTCGACCAGGCGCTGAACGCTGCGTTCATCCACAGCGGGCAGGTCTGTTCGGCCGGCGCCCGGCTGATCATCGAGGAGTCGGTGCGCGACCGCTTCGTGGCCGAGCTGGCCCGCCGCGCCGAGAAGATCAAGCTGGGCCGGGGCACGGCGGACGGCGTGGAGTGCGGGCCGCTGGTCTCCCAGCAGCAGCTCGACAAGGTCGAGGCGTACGTCGCCTCCGCGCTCGCCGAGGGTGCGCAGCTGCGCTGCGGCGGCGCCCGGCCCGAGCCGTCGGACGTGCGGCCCGCCACCGGCTACTTCTACCTGCCGACCGTCCTCGACGGCTGCCACCGCGAGATGAAGGTCGTCCGCGAGGAGACCTTCGGCCCGATCCTGACGGTCGAGACGTTCACGACCGAGGACGAGGCCGTCGCGCTGGCCAACGACACCGAGTACGGGCTGGCCGGCGCCGTCTTCTCCGCCGACACCGCCCGCGCCCGACGCGTCGCCGCCCGCCTGCGGCACGGCACCGTCTGGATCAACGACTTCCACCCCTACCTCCCGCAGGCGGAGTGGGGCGGCTTCGGCAAGTCCGGCATCGGCCGGGAATTGGGCCCCACGGGTCTGGACGAGTACCGCGAGAGCAAGCACGTTTACGAGAACCTCCGACCGCAGCCGGTCCGGTGGTTCGCGGGCTGACGGCCGTCCCGACCCGCACCTCCCAGGCCACGCACGCACTTTGCAGTAAAGGAGCACCCCTCATGCCCGTGTACGACTATGTCGTGGTCGGCGGTGGCACCGCCGGTTCCGTCATCGCCTCCCGGCTCGTCGAGGACCCGGACGTCACCGTCGCCGTCATCGAAGGCGGCCCCTCCGACATCGACCGCGAGGAGGTCCTGACGCTGCGCAAGTGGCTCGGCCTGCTCGGCGGCGAGCTGGACTACGAGTACACGACCACCGAGCAGCCGCGCGGCAACTCGCACATCCTGCACAGCCGCGCCAAGGTCCTCGGCGGCTGCTCCTCGCACAACACCCTGATCTCCTTCAAGCCGCTGCCGTCCGACTGGGACGAGTGGGAAGAGGCGGGCGCGGCCGGCTGGGGCGCCAAGGAGATGGACCCCTACTTCGGCAAGCTGCGCAACAACATCGTGCGGGTGGCGAAGAAGGACCAGAACCAGATCGCGACGGACTGGATCGAGGCCACCAAGAGCGCCCTCGGCGTCCCGGAGGTCGTCGGCTTCAACGACCGGCCCTTCGAGGAGGGCGTCGGCTTCTTCGACCTCTCCTACCACCCGGAGAACAACAAGCGGTCCTCCGCGTCCGTCGCCTACCTCCACCCGCACATGGAGGCCGGCGACCGGCCGAACCTCACGCTGATGCTGGAGACCTGGGCGCACAAGCTGGAGCTGGACGGCACCCGCGCCAAGGGCGTGCACGTCCGCACCAAGGACGGCCAGGACGTCTACGTCGAGGCCGCGCGCGAGGTGCTGGTCTGCGCCGGTGCGGTGGACACCCCGCGGCTGCTGATGCACTCGGGCATCGGTCCGAAGAAGGACCTGGAGGCGCTGGGTCTGCCGTGTGTGCTGGACCTGCCGGGCGTCGGGGAGAACCTGATCGACCACCCGGAGTCGGTGATCGTCTGGGAGACCGACGGGCCGATCCCGGACAACTCCGCGATGGACTCCGACGCGGGTCTGTTCGTCAAGCGGGACCCGCAGCACAAGGGCCCCGACCTGATGTTCCACTTCTACCAGATCCCCTTCACCGACAACCCCGAGCGGCTGGGCTACGAGCGCCCCGAGCACGGGGTGTCGATGACCCCGAACATCCCCAAGTCCCGCTCCCGCGGCCGCCTCTACCTCACCTCCGCGGACCCCGAGGCCAAGCCCGCCCTCGACTTCAGGTACTTCGAGGACGAGGGCGACTACGACGGGCAGACGCTCGTCGACGGCATCAAGCTGGCCCGCAAGGTCGCCCAGGCCGAGCCGTTCCGGAAGTGGCTCAAGCGCGAGGTCTTCCCCGGTCCCGACGTGACCGACGACGCGGAGATCAGCGAGCTGGTGCGCAAGGCCGCGCACACCGTCTACCACCCCGCCGGTACCTGCAAGATGGGCGCCGCCGATGACCAACTTGCCGTCGTGGACCCGGCGTTGAAGATCCGGGGCCTGGACGGCATCCGGATCGCCGACGCCTCGGTCTTCCCGACGATGCCCGCCGTCAACCCGATGCTGGGCGTACTCATGGTGGGGGAGAAGTGCGCCGAACTGCTCAAGCAAGCCACTGCCCAAGGAGGTGATGCGTGATGGCCAGCACCGCCACCGGCGCATCCGCTGCAAACCCGTCCAAGAAGACCGCCGCCACCGAGGACCGCGAGGTCGTTTTCTCCGTCCGACACCTGTGGAAGGTCTTCGGTCCGAAGGCCGACAAGATCCCCGATGACACCTCCGTCACCGGGCTCAACGCCCAGGAGCTGCGCGAGCAGACCGGCTGCACCGCCGCCGTCCGCGATGTCTCCTTCGACGTCCACAAGGGCGAGGTCTTCGTCGTCATGGGCCTGTCCGGCTCCGGCAAGTCCACCCTCGTCCGCTGTCTGACCCGGCTGATCGAGCCGACCAGCGGCGACCTGGAGATGGACGGCGAGGACGTGCGCGCCATGGACCGCGGCACCCTGCGCGAACTGCGCCGCCGCCGCGCCTCGATGGTCTTCCAGCACTTCGGCCTGCTGCCGCACCGCAGCGTCGTCGACAACGTCGCCTACGGCCTGGAGATCCAGGGCGTGAACAAGAGCGAACGGCGCGAGCGGGCCACCGAGATGGTGGAGAAGGTGGGCCTGGGCGGGCTGGAGAAGCGCCGCCCCGGACAGCTCTCCGGCGGCCAGCAGCAGCGCGTCGGCCTGGCCCGCGCCCTCGCCGTCGACCCCGAGGTCCTCCTCTTCGACGAGCCGTTCAGCGCCCTGGACCCGCTCATCCGCCGCGATATGCAGGAAGAGGTCGTCCGCCTGCACCGCGAGGAGGGCCGCACCATGGTCTTCATCACCCACGACCTCGCCGAGGCGCTGCGCCTGGGCGACCGCATCGCGCTGATGCGCGACGGCGAGATCGTCCAGCTCGGCACCCCCGAGGAGATCGTCGGCTCCCCGGCCGACGACTACGTCCGCGACTTCGTCCGCGACGTCCCGCGCGAGCAGGTGCTGACCGTCCGCCGCGCGATGCGCCCGGTGCAGGACGGCGAGGCCGACCAGGGCCCGGCGCTGGGCCCCGACACCCTGATCTCCGACGCCATCGAGGCGGTCGCCCGCTCGGGCGGCGCCGCCCGCGTCGTCGACGACGGCCGCTGCCTGGGCATCGTCGACCACGCCTGCCTGCTCAACGTGGTCGCCCGGGTCGATCACCGGCCGGAGGAGGTGGCCGCCTGATGTACGCCACCGCCACCCACCGCACGGCGCCCCTGCGCGCCGTCGGCTCCCGCGCCCCGGTCGCGACCCACCGCTCCCGCCTGCGCACGGCCCTGCTGCGCCGCTGGCGCGAGGCCCAGCGCGCCGCCGCGATGAACGTGGCCGCCGGCACCGTGAAGAGGGGGCGCGCATGACCACCGCAACCCCGGTCTCCCCGCGCGGCACCCTCGGCGTCGACACCCCCAAGGGCCCGGCCCAGCTCCTGAAGAACCGCCGCGGCCTGGCCAAACTGCTGCTGCTCGCCGTCGTCGCGGCCGTCGCCGTCCCGCTGCTGCACGCCCAGTACGGCGCCGCCTGGCCGCACGCGCTGACCGTCGACGTCTCCGGCCCGCTCGACAAGACCAGCAACTGGATCATCGACAACCGCGACAGCCACTGGCTGTTCGTCTACTTCCTCGGCCACCTCAGCAACGCCGTGGTGCTCTCCGTCCGCGGCGTCTACCTGCTGCTGCTCGCGCTCGGCTGGACCGGTGTGACGGCCGGTGTCGCCCTCCTGGCCTGGCGCGTGGCCGGCTGGCGCATCGCGCTGACCGCCCTGCTGTCCTTCGTCGTCAGCGGCCTGCTGGGGATGTGGATCCCCACCATGCAGACCCTCGCCCTGATGGTGGTCGCGGTCGCGGTCTCGGTCGTCGTCGGCGCCCTGCTCGGCCTGGCCGCGGGCCTGTCCGACCGGCTCTTCAGGATCCTGCGCCCGGTCCTCGACACCATGCAGGTCCTGCCGGCCTTCGCCTACCTCCTGCCCGTCGTGCTGGTCTTCGGCATCGGTGTACCGGCCGCCCTGCTGGCCACCGTCATCTACGCGGCGCCGCCGATGGCCCGCCTGACCGCGCTCGGCCTGCGCGGCGCGGACGCCGGGGTGCTGGAGGCGTCCGCCTCCCTCGGCGCCACCGGACGGCAGCGGCTGCTGACCGCCCGGCTGCCGCTGGCCCGCAAGGAACTCCTCCTCGGCGTCAACCAGACGATCATGATGGCGCTGTCCATGGCCGTGATCGCCTCCGTGATCGGCGCGGCCGGTCTCGGTGACCGCGTCTACCAGGCGCTCGCCTCGGTCGACGTCGGCGCCGCGCTGGCGGCCGCCATCCCGATCGTCCTGCTGGCCATCGTCATGGACCGCACCACCGCCGCCGCGGGCGAGAAGATCGGTGCGGACGCCTCCGCCACCGGCCCCGCCTTCCTGCGCGGCTGGCGGGCCTGGACCGGCGTCGCCGTCATCACCGCCGCGCTGGCCCTCGTCGGCCGGCTCGCCGGCTCCCTGGTCTGGCCGACCGGCTGGGCCGTGGACATCGCCCACCCCGTCAACGACTTCAAGGAGTGGATGGTCAACCACCTCTACTCCGGCGTCCCCGTCGTCGGCGGCACCGCCGACTGGGCGGCACACTTCACCAACTGGGTGCTCAACCCGCTGCGCGACGGTCTGACCGCACTGCCCTGGTACGGCGCGCTGCTCCTCGTCGCCGCCCTGGCCTGGCTGATCGGCACCTGGCGCACCGCCCTGACCGCCGTCCTCGCGATGGCCGCCATCGGTGTGCTGGGCGTGTGGAAGCCGTCCATGAACACCCTCTCCCAGGTCCTCGCCGCCCTGGTGGTGACCCTGGTGCTGGGCTTCGGCATCGGCATCCTCGCGGCCGGCAGCAAGCGCCTGGAGGCGATCCTGCGCCCGGTCCTGGACGTCATGCAGACCATGCCGCAGTTCGTCTACCTCATCCCGGTGGTGGCCCTCTTCGCGGTGGGCCGCGCCCCGGCCGCCGCCGCTGCCGTGGTCTACGCCCTGCCGGCCGTCATCCGCATCACCACCCAGGGCCTGCGCCAGGTGGACCCGGCCGCCATGGAGTCCGCCCGCTCCCTGGGCGCCACCCGCTGGCAGATGCTGCGCCAGGTCCAGCTCCCGCTGGCCCGGCCCGCCCTGCTGCTGGCCGTCAACCAGGGTGTGGTCCTCGTCCTCGCCGTCGTCATCATCGGCGGCCTGGTCGGCGGCGGCGCCCTCGGCTACGACGTCGTCACCGGCCTGGCCACCGGCGACCTGGGCCTCGGCCTGGTCGCGGGTGTGGCCATCGTCTGCCTGGGCCTGATGCTCGACCGCGTCACCCAGCCGACGGAACGCCGCACTACGGGGAAGGGAGCCTGACCATGTCCCGTACTCGTACTCGTACTCTCGCCAAGCTCGTCGGCACGTCGGCGGTGGCCGGAGCGGTACTGCTGTCCCTCTCCGGCTGCGGCAAGGCGGACATGACCAAGCAGGCCTCGCCGTTCGCGGCGGCCAAGGGCTCCAAGTCCGTCACCCTGTCCGTCCAGACCTGGGTCGGCGCGCAGTCCAACGTCGCCGTGGCCAAGTACCTCCTGGAACACCAGCTGGGCTATCACGTCGACACCGTCCAGGTGGACGAGATCCCCGCCTGGGACGCGCTCAGCCAGGGCCGCGTCGACGCCATCCTGGAGGACTGGGGCCACCCCGACCAGGAACAGCGCTACGTCAAGGACAAGAAGACGATCACCGCGGGCGGCGGCAACGGCGTCACCGGGCACATCGGCTGGTACGTCCCCAAGTACTGGGCCGACAAGCACCCCGAGGTCACCAACTGGAAGAACCTCAACAAGGTCGCCCAGCAGCTGCGCACCTCGGAGAGCGGCAACAAGGGCCAGTTGATGGACGGTTCGCCGTCCTACGTCACCAACGACAAGGCCCTGGTGAAGAACCTGCACCTCAACTACGAGGTCGTCTTCGCCGGTTCCGAGGCGGCGCAGATCACCCAGATCCAGCAGTTCGCCAAGCAGAAGAAGCCGTTCCTCACCTACTGGTACGAGCCGCAGTGGCTCTTCAACCAGGTGCCGATGGTGGAGGTCAAGCTCCCCAAGTACACCGACGCCTGCGCGGCCAAGGGAACCAAGGACCCGTCCTCCATCGACTGCGCGTACCCGACCACGCCGCTCCAGAAGTTCTTCAACACGGAGTTCGCCAAGCGCGGCGGCAGCGCCGCGGCCTTCCTGAAGAAGTTCAGCTGGACCAAGGACGACCAGAACGAGGTCTCCGAGTCGATCGCCTCCAGCGGCCTGTCCGCGGACGAGGCGGCCAAGCGCTGGGTGGACAAGCACCCGGACGTCTGGAAGAAGTGGCTGCCCAAGAAGTAGCGCCGTCCCCTTCCCCGCGAGGCGGGGAGCCGCACGCCTCCGCGTACGGCTCCCCGCCTCGCGGGCGTATGGGGCAAAACGCCGTCACCCTTCCGGATGGCGGCGGGCCAACCTCCGCACGGCGCGGCGGCGAGCGCAGCAGTGTGGGGCCGCCTGCCGCCGACGAAGGGCCTCCCGCCATGCTGCTGCCGCCGAAGTGCCCCACCCCGGACTGTGACGACTGGCTGTGGAAGGACACCACCACCACCGACACCGACTGGGACAACTGGCGCTGGTGGTGCCGCCGCTGCGACCGGCGGTGGTATCCGACGGCGCAGCAGTTGCGGGACTTCCGCCGCGGCTCCTCGGGCGGCGGCCGGCACCGCACGGGCCCGGCGTACGGGGACCCGCGGGTGGCCCCGAGGTAAGGGGCCGGACCCGGTCTGCCCGTCGGCGGCTCAGGACGGCATAGTGGAGCGCGGCCCCCGTCACCGGGGGCATGACAATCCGGCGCCTCGCGCACGGCGATGCGCCCGTGTACGCACGTACCAGGGGGACCGCACATGCCACCCACACCCATACCGACCGAGCCTTCCGAGCCGTCCACGTCGCACATATCGCGGCGGCGGTCCGTCCGCCGAACCGCCGCCGCCTCCGCGGTACTCGCCGCCCTTCTCGCGGTCACCGTCACCGCCTGCGGCCCCAGCGACGACAAGGCCGGCGGTGCGGCCTCCGCCGAGCACGGCACCGGGGGCCTCAAGCTCCCCAAGGGCGTACCGACCAGCCTCGACGACCTGAAGAAGTGGAAGGACGGCGGCTGGAAGAACTGGGACAACTGGGCGCGAAAGGCGAAGGACTTCGCCAACCCGGTCATCAAGGACCACTGGAAGACCGACCGCCTGGCGCAGGCGAAGGCCGCCCCCGACCTCAGCGTGAACGCCACCGGCGCGGACAGCGGGCTCGACGGCACCGACCCCGAGCCCCGACCGGTCAACGCCCAGCAGATCCCCCGGCCGTACCACCAGAACATGGCGCCGGTCGGCAAGGTCTTCTTCGACAGCCCGCAGGGCCCGATGGTCTGCTCCGGCACGATCGTCAGCGACCCGGCGCACCCGGGCAGGTCCAACCTCGTGTGGACCGCGGGCCACTGCGTGCACTCCGGCAAGAAGGGCGGCTGGATGCGCAACATCATCTTCGTGCCGTCCTACAACGACGACGGCGTGCCGGCGAACCAGGTCAACGGCGCACCGCAGCAGCAGGTCACGCCGTACGGCCGCTTCTGGGCCGACTGGATCAGCACGTCCGGTGAATGGATGAACCTGGGGGACGAGGAGCACGGCAGCGCGGGTTCCGCCTACGACTTCGCGGTGCTGCACGTGAAGCCGGAGAACGGCAGCGGCAAGTCCCTGGAGGAGACCGTGGGGACGTCCGTCCCGATCTGGTTCAACGCCCCGGACGCCCACAGCATCAGCGCCATGAAGGCCGTCGGCTACCCGGCCGGCCCCCCGTACGACGGCGCGCGGATGATGAACTGCCTGGACCGCCCCGGCCGCTTCACCATGCAGCAGGGCACGCCGCCCATGGACCGGATCGGCTGCACGATGACCGGCGGCTCCTCCGGCGGCGGCTGGTTCGCCAACCGCGACGGCAGGCTGGCGCTGGTGTCCAACACCTCCATCAGCTCCGCCCAGCACACCTGGCTGGCGGGTCCCCGCCTGGGCCCGGAGGCGCAGCGCGTCTTCGAGGGGATGAGCCGGAGGTTCGCCGGGCAGTAGGCGGCGGGCCGGGGCGTTCCCCCGTAGGCGCCCCGGCCACCGGCCCCTACCTCCCCAGCTCCTTGCGCAGCCCCGCCGCCATCTCGGCCACCGCCGCCATCGCGCGCCGCTGGAGCCCCGGCCCGAAGGTGATGCGGGAGGCGCCGAGGGCGCCCAGTTCGCGGGGGGAGGGGCCGCCCGGCATGACCGCCACATTGACCGGGATGCCGACGGCCGCGGCGATGTCGGCCAGCCGCGGGGGCGGGGCCAGGAACGGATAGACGCAGTCCGCGCCCGCCTCGGCGTACAGCCGGCCGCGGCGGATCGCGTCCTCCACCGCACCCTCGCCCTCGGCACCCCGCAGGAACGTATCGATCCGGGCATTGATCACCAGCCCGTCACCGGCCTCGGCCCGCACCTGCGCCAGCCAGTCCGCCTGCTCCCGCGGATCCCGCAGAGCGCCGGACGCATGATCGCTGTCCTCCAGGTTGCAGCCCACCGCCCCCACATCCGCGAGCCGCCCCACCAACTCCCGTGCGGACAGCCCGTATCCGGCCTCCACATCCGCCGATACGGGGATGTCCACGGCCCGCACGATCCGCGCGACGGCCGCGAACATCTCCTCGGGCGGCGTCTGCCCGTCCTCGTAACCGAGCGAGGCCGCAACCCCCGCACTGGGCGTGGCCAGCGCCGGGAACCCCGCATCCGCGAACACCTTGGCGCTGGCCGCGTCCCAGGGTCCCGGCAGCACCAGCGGCAGATCGGGGCCGTGGTGCAGCGCGCGCAGCGTCTCGACGGCGGTCACAGCTCTACTCCCGGAGGCTGGCGGATGGTGACATTGACCCGGTTCCAGTTGTTGATCGCGACGATCACCGCGATGAGGTGGGCCAGTTCGCCTTCGTCGAAGTGCGCCGCGGCCCGGTCGTAGACCGCGTCGGGAACGAATCCCTCGGTGAGCAGCGTGACGGCCTCGGTGAGGGCGAGGGCCGCCCGCTCCCGCTCCGAGTAGAGCGCGCCCGCCTCCTCCCAGGCCGCCAGCAGGTCGATCCGCCGCTGCGCCACGCCCGCCTCGCGCAGGTTCGTGACGTGCATATCGATGCAGAACGCACACCGGTTGAGCTGCGAGGCGCGCAGGACGACCAGCTCGCTCAGGACCGGATCGCCCAGCCCCTTCTTGGCGGCCATCGTCAGCCGCCGCTGGGCCTCGTAGAACGCGCGCTGCGGGCCCCAGAACTTCATACGGTGGGTGTGGACACGGTCGGTCATACCGTCGGTCATACGGTCGGTCATCGGTCAGCCCTGCCCCGGAATCCTGCGCGTCGTCACGGCGAAGCGGTTCCAGGCGTTGATGGTGGTGATCGTGGCGATCAGCTGGGCGAGCTCGTCGTCGTCGAAGTGCGCGGCGGCCCGGTCGTAGACCGCGTCGGGAACGAATCCCTCGGTCAGGACGGTGATCGCCTCGGTGAGGGCGAGCGCCGCCTGCTCCTTCTCCGTGTAGAAACCGGCCGCCTCCTCCCAGGCGGCGAGGAGAGCGATCCGCTCCTCGCTCTCCCCGGCCTTCCGGGCTTCCGCGATGTGCATGTCCAGGCAGAACGCGCAGTGGTTGATCTGCGACGCACGGATCCTGATCAGCTCGACCAGCACCGGGTCCAGCCCGCGCTTCGCCGCCGCGTCCAGCGCGATCATCGCCTTGAACACCTGGGGCGCATGCTGCGCCCAGAGCATCCGGGGGCCGTGTCCGTCTCCGCGCTCGTGTCCGCGGGTCTCGCTCTTGGCTGCCTCTGTCGTCATGGCTACGACGCTACGGGGTCAGTGGCACAGGAGTATGGTCCACTTCTATGGGTGATTCGTGGGCCAATTCGAGGGGCGATCAGGGGGCGGACCCGAGGGCGGATCCGGGGCGCGACCCGTCGGCCGACTCGCGGCCCGACTCCTGGGCCGCCTTCGGGCGTGATCTGCATCTGCACCTGGACCTCACCGGCCCCGGCGGGCTGCGGGCCGCCCTGATGCGTGCGCTGCGCGAGGCCGTACGGAGCGGGCGGCTGGCCCCCGGGACCCGTCTGCCGTCCTCCCGTTCCCTCGCCGCCGACCTCGGCATCGCCCGCAATACGGTCGCCGACGCGTACGCCGAGCTGGTTGCCGAGGGCTGGCTCAGCGCCCGCCAGGGCTCCGGCACCCGCGTCGCCGAGCGGACCCTGCCGCGCGCCGCCCCCGCGGCCCGCCCCACCCCGCCCCGGGCACCCCGGCAGCCCGACCGGCCCCGCTTCGATCTCACCCCCGGCACCCCCGACGTCTCCTCCTTCCCCCGCACCGCCTGGCTGGCCGCCGCCCGCCGCGCCCTGACCGCCGCCCCCAACGAGGCGTTCGGCTACGGCCCCCCGAACGGCCGCCCTGAACTCCGCACCGTCCTCGCCGACTACCTGGCCCGCGCCCGCGGCGTACGCGCCGATCCGGACCGGATCATCGTCTGCTCCGGCTTCATGCAGGGCCTGGGCCTGCTCAGCCGTGCGCTACGGGGAGAGGACGGGGGACCGGTGGGATGGCCGGACTCGGGGCGGACGGACCCGGCATGGCCGGATCCCGTACGGACGGGCGCCGGCCGCCCCGCCGAAGGCTGGCGCCAAGGCGACGGCCAGATCGCCGTCGAGTCCTACGGCCTCCACTTCCACCGCAACGTCATCACCCGCGCCGGCCTGCGCACCGTCCCCCTCACCGTCGACGAACACGGCGCACAGACCAGTGAGTTGGCTTCCCTCGACGACGTACGCGCGGTCCTTCTCACGCCCGCCCACCAGTTCCCCACCGGCGTCCCCCTGCACCCCGACCGCCGCGCCGCCGCCGTCAACTGGGCGCGCTCCACCGGGGGTTACGTCCTGGAGGACGACTACGACGGCGAACTCCGCTACGACCGCCAGCCGGTCGGCGCCCTCCAGGGCCTGGACCCCGACCACGTGGTCTACATGGGCACCGCCAGCAAAAGCCTCGCCCCGGCCCTGCGGCTGGCCTGGATGGTCCTCCCGGACCGCCTCGTCGACCGCGTCCTCGCCATCAAACGGGCCGGCGAATGGCAGTCCGGCATGCTGGACCAGCTCACCCTCGCCGAATTCCTCTCCTCCGGCGCCTACGACCGCCACCTCCGCGGCATGCGCCTGCGCTACCGCCGCCGCCGCGACCAACTCGTGGCCGCCCTGGCCGAACGCGCCCCCCACGTCCACATCTCCGGAATCGCCGCCGGCCTGCACGCCATCCTCGAACTCCCACCCGGCACCGAACAGTCCATCACCCAGGCCGCCCACTGGCAGGGCCTCGCCCTCCACGGCCTGACCACCTTCACCGACCCGTCCGCCACGGCGGTCCCTCGCGACGCCCTGGTCGTGGCGTACGGGAGACCGCCGGACCATGCGTTCGGGGGCGTGCTGGAGGCGCTGGTGAGTGTGTTGCCGGAGGCGTAGAGGCTGGGGTCGGGGGCCTCAGAGGACGGCCACGAAGCCCAGGCTGCGCACCATGGGGTCCGATGAGCGCAAGGCGCGTAGTACTCGTGGTGCTACCACAGCGACGTCATCAGAGTTCAATACCAGCCCGACTACGGCGGTACCCACTCGCTTTTCGTTTCGGTCGAAGGTCGCGTCGACCTCAGCCGGATTGCAGATCCCGATCAATCCGGCACCGGTCTCCCAGTCCACGTCGTTCGACACGCCGGCTCCTCTATGGCGTCCGTCATTCACAAGGAGGTGGCAGCACTCGCTGCTTCTTGAGGTTGCCGAGCGGCAACGTGGCGGTGAGCGGGAGGCCCGCTTTGTCGCACTCGATCCGGGTGGTGTTGCCCAGGGAGTCTGTGACGGAGGTGAGGTGGCCCCGTTCATCATGGGTGAAACGGGTGGTCCGGCCGGCGGGGTCGGTGACGACGGTCCGATTGCCCTTGGCGTCGTACTTCTGGCGGACGGTGCGGCCGTCGGGGCCGGTGATCTCCGTCGGCAGGCCGAGGTCGGTATAGGTGACGGTGCTGGTGGAGCCGTCCGGGCGGACGATGGCGGCGAGGCGACCGTCCTCGTCCCGGGCCCCGGATGACCCACATCACTGACGCTCCGAGTTGAGAAACACGTACTTACATCGCGTGGAGTTGCCGGAACTCGTGGACGGGCAGGGGGAAGCGCGAGGAGAGGATGGTGGAGCGCAGGTTGCCGGTGAGCGCGGAGGCCAGGAACTGTGTGCACGTGTGCGGGAAGTGTTCCCAACGGTCGCCACGTGCTTCATTGACCATGACGGTCCAATCGTCTGGCTGCTGGCCTGGGCGGATGAGCCAGTAGAGGCACTCTCCGTTGTCGGTGGTGGCCCAGGGGATGACCCTGGTTCTTTCGTCTTCGAGTTCGGACGGCTTCTTCTCGAACTCCCACAGTCCGTCCAGTGCCTCTGTTTGTTGGTCTTCCCATTCGATGAGGTCGTAGTTGTCATTGGGGCAGCCAGGTTCCAGGACGTAGAGGTAGTCGTCCCAGTTGCTGCCTCCGTAGGTGTGGATGAGTTCCTTGTAGTCGGTTGGCAACTGGACGCCTAGGGCTCGCTCTGCGTTGTCCCAGTCCTTGTCTCGGGGTTCCGAGGGCGGCGGGATGAGTTGCGTGAGTTGTTCGAGGGGGGCATTCATCAGTTGTCCTCACATGCGCTGGGTGCTTTGCAGATGGGGCTAGTTGTTACCGTGTGTTGCCTAGGTCCCTCTGCGCTTCAGCGGCTTCGGCGAGGCCGAGGGTGGCGACGGCTGCGGCCTGGTCGGCGACGAAGGTGATGGCCATGACGGTGAGTTCGGCGATGGCTTCCACTTTCATCGCCACGATCGTGTCCGCCGCGATGTCCAGTGCGTCGGCCACCACATGGCAGGCGTTGACCAGCTCCGTCATATGGCTGTCGGACATCTGGCCCCACTTGGCCAGCAACGCCTCGTACGACGCGCCCTGATACACGTCTTCGAGCTGCTTGATCGTGGCAGTGGAGCCCTTGTGGGTGTCATCCACCTTCTGCGCGAAATCCCGCACGTGGGAAGCGAATTCGCGAACCTTGTCCTTGTTGATGTTCGGTCAGTTCACCCCGATGAACTGGAGGAACGACACCACCTGGCCAGGCAGTTCGATCGCCATACTGTTCCTCCCTCGGCAATACTCATGACAGCCCATCAGGTGTATCCGAAGGGAGTGTAATGGATAGGTAAATAGTTGTTCTGTTTTCGGCCAGAAGCGCACCTGCCGGCCAGGACTGGCGGGAAGCGGAACCCTGCCGAACCCCCTCAGGAATCCCCCGCCTGGTCCCGCCGCCCGTTCCCCACCCTCGCCTGCCGGGCGCGCCTTGCTCACCCACCTCCGCCGTGCGCGCCTTACCTCGCCAGGCCCGTCCCAGCGCCTCAGCCGCAGAGCGCCGCGCTGCGGACCCGTACGGCCGCGGCGTCGGCCTTTGTGACCCCACACCGGGCTTCGTGTACGGCAGTAGTTGACGCTGGCCTTCAGCCCCAGCCCGTAGGACCGTCCCGGCCGGTCGCTGCCCATGGCCCGCATGGTGCGCATCTCGCGCAGCAGATACGCAGGTAGTAGCTTCCCGTCCGCCAGAGCACGGAAGAAGCTGTTCAGGTCGTGGACGGTCGAAATCAGCGTTCCGGCGCTCCAGAGGGTCGACGGGCTGTACTCGGTGAGGTCCGTCGGGCCGGCCGACCCCGAACTCGGCAGGCACTCGGACCAGTTCTCGCCCGGCATCGCGCAAAGGGTGAGCTCAGCCGGCAGGCGGCAGACCCGGTGGGGCGCACCTGGCAGCACGAGCCGTCGCAACGCCGGGGGCGTACTGGTGTGATGCGTTTGGCGCCCACCTACCGGCACACCCCCGGCTCCGCCTGGTGGGATGTCCTGCACCCCGGCAACTCGGGTGGATGTGCTGAGTGGGGCATCCCGAACGGTGCTCCTCCGAATCGCAGGAGAAGGTAGCTGCATGTCTTACTTCATGAACAACCTCATGGGTGAATCCATTGATCGGCCAGGCGAATCGCATATTCGTCGGATCCTGTCGGAACTTCAGAACGCCGATGAAGAGCATCCGGATGTCTCCCTGAATCACGAGTCCGGATGGTCGCTGAGCGTATTCCAGGACAGGGCCGTGCTCTGGGAGAACGTCGAAGACCCGGATGTGCCGCCCCGTGAAGCGGAGCTCGATTCCTGGGAGGAAGTCGTGGCCCTGCTCCTGGAGCTTTCACGAGGAAATATTTCCGCAGTGGAGTCAACTGACTGGACTTCATGAAGGTGACATATCTTTGCCACCATGAATGACACTCCCCACAACCGGCCCGCCTCGTACGGGTTCGACGCCCCATACGCGCTGATAGGCATCACCGGCACCGGGCTCGCAGCGGTGGTGCTGGCGGTCGTCGCGTTCGCCTCCGGCTGGCCGACCGGCTGGTTCTTCTCCCTCCTCGCGCTGTACTTCCTTGCCAGTGCGGCGAGTTATGCGTACGCGACACGGTTCGGGAAATTCCGTGTGTGGGCGGAGGAGTTGGAGGGCCTGGGGCTGCACGGCGCGGAGCGGGTACTCGACCTCGGGTGCGGACGCGGCGCCGTTCTGCTGCATGTCGCCAAGCACCTGGACACCGGCCGCGCCACCGGCGTCGATCTCTGGCGTACGCAGGACCAGTCGGGCAACGCCGAGGCGGTGACCCGGTCCAACGCCGAGGCGGAGGGAGTCTCCGACCGCGTCGATCTGGCCACCGGCGACCTGCGTGCGTTGCCCTTCGAGGACGCGGGTTTCGATCTCGTCGTATCGAGCCTTGCCCTGCACAACATCCCCGCCGCGGAGGCGCGCGAGCGCGCGATCACCGAGGCGTACCGCGTCCTCGCCCCGGGAGGCCGCCTCCTCCTCGCCGACATCCGGCACGCGTCCGCCTACGCCGCAACGTTGCGCCGCCTCGGCGCGGAGGACGTCACCGTGCGCGGCCTCGGGCCCCGGTTCTGGTTCGGCGGCCCGCTGTACGCGACGCGGATGGTCAGCGCGCACAAGCCCGTGTGAGGGCGCAGGTCTCAGGGGCCGTCCCGCTTCCATGCCGTCAGCTGGAACAGCCGGGCGGTGTGCATGTACGGCGGACGGGCGGTGGCGGCGAGTTCCAGCTGTTCAAGGTCGGCGTAGAACGCCGGATCGTACTTGCGCGCGTCGTCGGTGATGTAGTCGCAGAAGCTGCGGATGCCGTAGTGGTGCACGTCCTGGCAGCCGAGGCCGAGGAGGACTGAGGTGATCTCCTCGGCCGTGTGGAGCGTCAGCACGGAATCGAACGTCTGGGTCCGGGCCCGGTCCGAGTCCAGCGCGGTCAGCGCGGTGGCGGGGTCCATTTCCCGCACCGCGATGTTCAAGGCGGCCGAGTGCCGGTTGATCGCCATCACGGAGAACAGGCCGCCGCACTTCAGCGGGGCCAGGGCCGCGGCGAGAGTGCCCGGCACGTCGTCCACGTACGGGAGGAGGTTGTGGCACAGCACCACGTCGAACGCTCCGGCGGCGAGATCGGTGGGCAGGGCGGCCACATCGGCCTCTACGCAGGTGATCAACTCCCCCAGCCTGGCCGCCGAGGCTCGCTCGGTCGCGGCGGCGAGCATGGCCGGGGCGTAGTCCACGACGGTGACGTGGTGCCCGCGCGCGGCGAGGCGCAGGGCATCGCCACCGTCGCCGCCGGCCAGGTCGAGGATGCGCAACGACCCGTCATCGGTGTCGAGATGGCGGACCAGATTCGTCTCGGCGATCGTGTAGCGCAGACGGCCCCAGGGGGCTTCCTGCCATTCCTGCCAGGCGGTCATTGCGGTGTCGAACTTATCGGCAGCGTCGTCGGCCATCCGGTGACGGTAGCTCACACATGCCTCAAGATGCGTCACTTACTTGGGAGTTCGGCGTACGGAAACAACAGTCCGAGGGTGGCTATTCGCCCCTCCTTCGCGCTCTCCCGAGAACTCCCTTCACCGCGCCCCAGGCCTCCTCGGCGAAGTCCTGGAGCCGCAACAGGCGTCCCTCCACGGTGTTGCGTACCGACAGCCAGAGGTCCAATCTCCGCATCCACCACGGCAATTGCCGGAAAGGGATGAACGTCAGAGTGTCCCTGATGGCGGAGTCGGCCACACCGCCGAGCCCTTCCGTGCGCATCGCGGCATAGATCCCCGGACTGAGCGTGGTGTACAGGCGGGCCATGTCGCCCGCGGCGACGAACCCCAGTTGGCGTGTGTAGGGGTCCGGTGAGCGCATCGCGCGTTCCACCCGGGGCGCGAGCACGGCGACGTCCTCGCCGTGCAGCACCATTCCGATGACGGCCGTGCCCACATGTCGTTCGCCCCGGTCGAAGGCGGCGTCGATCTCGGCTGGATCGCGGATATCGATCACCCCGTCACCGGTCTCCCAGTCCGGGGCGTTCTCCACGTCGATTCCCTCCTCGACACGATCAGTCTCAGGACGGCAGCAACATCCGCTGCGCCATCCAGATCGCGCGGCTGACAACCGTCCCCTGAACGAGGCGGGATGAAGCCGTCCCGGCATCAACCCATCGTCCGGATGCTCAGATGCTTTGAAAATTCCCTCTCAACCAATTCCCGAAGGCTTCGTATTCATCAGCCCCGATATAAGATGCGCCGGTGTGATGGATGTAGTAGAAGCAGCCGTCTTCGGCCAGGGCGAATATGCCGCCCTCCGGCAGGTCGTAGCCGACCCGGAACAAACTCTTTCCGATTTCCTGTGCAAGCTCGGCGATCTCCTCGAAGTCTCCCTCGTAGCCGCCGGTCGGATTGGTGACGAGCTTCTCATCCGGATCGCCGGGATGTCTGAGCTGAAGCAGTCCGTAAGTGCGGACGAACCTCTCTGCGGATTCCGAAGGGACTACCGGGAAACCTTCAGCCACCGAATCCGCTACAGCGTCGTCAATGAATTCACGTGCCTTGTCGGCAATATCCCTGCCCGGACTCCATCCGTTCGTGGACAGCCATTGCAGGATTTCTTCCCTCGACACTTCGGGGTTCATGGCAGACCTCATCGTTCAGACCACCACCGAACTTCCCTCAAGTATCGCCGACCGACCTCGCCCTGCGCCCCCCCTGTTCGCCCGCCGAAGACGGCTCACTCCCCGCCTCCGCCGGCGCCTCCCCGAACCGGGCCAGTGCCAGCGCCCCGGCCACCGCGAGCGCGAAGCCCAGGGCGGCCAGAGGGGTCAGGCCGGGGCGGGTGCGGTCGCCGAGCCAGAGGATGCCGACCAGGGCGGGGCCGATGGTTTCGCCGATCACCATGGCGGCGGTGGCGGTGGTCACCGAGCCGCGCTGGAAGGCGGTGGTCAGGAGGAGGAAGGCGGCGCCGCCGCCGATGAGGAGGGCGTAGGAGGCGGGGTTGGTGAGGAGGGAGGGGAGGGAGAATTCGTCGATGAGGCGGACGGCCACCTCGACCACGCCGAAGCCGAGGCCGGCGCCCAGGCCGAGGGCGGCGGCGCGGGCGCGGTCCGGGAGACGGCCGGCCAGCGCGCCGGAGGCGAGGACGGCGAGGGCGAAGGCCAGTACGCCGATGCGGAGTTCGGGGGTGCCCTGGAGGTGTCCCTGTGCGCCGGAGGAGAGCGCCAGCAGCGCCAGGCCGCCGCAGACGACCCCCACCGCGCCCCATTCGGCGGGGCGCAGCCGGGTGTGCAGCACGGGCGCCGCGACCACCGCCGTCACCGCGAGCGTGGCCGCCAGCGCCGCCCCCACCACGTAGATCGGCAGCACCCGGAGCGCCACCAGCTCCAGTACGAAGCCCACGCCGTCCAGGGCGAGGCCGAGCAGGTAGCGCCATTGCGACAGCACCCGCAGGAGCAGCCGGGGGTCCACGCCCGAGTCGGTGCCGGGCGCGGTGGTCCGGGCCGCCACGGCCTGGAAGACGGAGGCGGTGCCGAAGCAGACGGCCGAGCCGAGGGCGCAGATCATCCCGAGGATCACGAGGCGACTGTACGGTGCGGGAGGTTGCCCCCGCGCCCTGGCTACCGCCCCCGGCTACCTTTCCCGCGCCCCGGCTCCCTCCCGCACTCGCCTCGCCATTGCCCGGCTACCCCTCCAACACCCCCCGCAGCTGCTCCAGCCCCCAGTCCAGGTCCTCCTTGCTGATCACCAGCGGCGGTGCGATCCGGATCGTGGCGCCGTGGGTGTCCTTGACCAGTACGCCGCGTGCCATCAGCCGTTCCGCGATCTCCCGCCCGGTGCCGCGCGAGGGGTTGAGGTCCACGCCCGCCCACAGGCCCCGGCCGCGTACCGCGTCCACCGCGCCGCCGCCCACCAGCAGGCGCAGCTCGTCGTGCAGATGCCTGCCCAACTCCGTTGCACGGGACTGGAATTCGCCGGTGCGCAGGAGGGCGATGACTTCCAGGGCCACCGCGCAGGCGAGCGGGTTTCCGCCGAAGGTGGAGCCGTGCTCGCCGGGGGCGAAGACACCCAGCACCTCGCGGGAGGAGACGACGGCGGACACCGGCACCACGCCGCCGCCCAGCGCCTTGCCCAGGACGTACATGTCGGGCACCACGCCCTCGTGCTCGCAGGCGAAGGTGCGGCCGGTGCGGCCCAGGCCGGACTGGATCTCGTCGGCGATGAACAGGACGTTCCGGCTGCGGGTCAGCTCCTGTACGCCCGGCAGATAGCCCGGCGGCGGGACGAGGACGCCCGCTTCGCCCTGGATCGGCTCCAGGAGGACCGCGACGGTGTCGTCGTCGATCGCCGCCTCCAGCGCGGCCAGATCGCCGTACGGGACGATCTCGAAACCGGGGGTGTAGGGGCCGAAGTCGGCGCGGGCCTCGGGGTCGGTGGAGAAGGAGATGACGGTGGTCGTACGGCCGTGGAAGTTGTTGTCGGCGACGATGATCTTCGCCCGGCCGTCGGGGACGCCCTTGATCTTGTAGCCCCATTTACGGGCCGTCTTCACGGCCGTCTCGACCGCTTCGGCGCCGGTGTTCATCGGCAGGACGAGTTCCATGCCGCACAGGTCGGCCAGCTGCGTACAGAAGTCGGCGAAACGGTCGTGGTGGAAGGCGCGGGAGGTGAGGGTGAGGCGTTCCAGCTGGTCTTTCGCGGCGTTGAGCAGCCGGCGGTTGCCGTGTCCGAAGTTCAGCGCGGAGTACCCGGCGAGCAGGTCCAGATAGCGCCGGCCCTCCACGTCCGTCATCCAGGCGCCCTCGGCGGTGGCCACGACGACGGGGAGCGGGTGGTAGTTGTGTGCGCTGTGGGCATCGGCGGCGGCGATGCAGCGTTCCGTGGTCGTCACCGGTGACTCCGATCGGTAGGCCCTGGGGGCGCGGGGCCGCCGCACCCCTCTTCATTGTTGCTCTGGCCTGGCGGTATTGCGTCGGCCAGGCGTACCGCGACGGATGTGCGGGCTAGGCTGACCCCCAGGCACGGCGACTGGCGCACGGGGAAATGACCCCGGGGAAGCCGTGCGAAGCCCCACCTTCGAGGTGCCGCCCGCCTGGGCACCCCGGGACCACGACCGGACCACCGATCGACCGCCCCGGAGAACGCCATGACACAGTCCCTTCCGCATCCCGCGCTGGCCGCCGCGGACCCCGAACTCGCCGCGCTCGTCGGCGCCGAGGAGCGGCTCCAGGCCGATACGCTGCGGCTGATTCCCAGCGAGAACTACGTCTCCACCGCCGTTCTGGAAGCCACCGGAACGGTCCTTCAGAACAAGTACAGCGAGGGGTACGCGGGCCGTCGCTACTACGAAGGCCAGCAGAACATCGACCTCGTCGAGACGCTGGCCGTCGAGCGCGCCAAGGCCGTCTTCGGCGTCGAGCACGCCAACGTCCAGCCGTACTCCGGCTCGCCCGCCAACCTCGCCGCCTACCTCGCGTTCGCCCGGCCCGGCGACACCGTCATGGGCATGTCGCTGCCGATGGGCGGCCATCTCACCCACGGCTGGGGCGTCTCGGCGACCGGCACGTGGTTCAACGGTGTGCAGTACGGCGTACGGCACGACACCGCGCGGATCGACTTCGACGAGGTGCGCGACCTCGCCCGCAAGGAACGCCCGAAGATCATTTTCTGTGGCGGGACGGCCGTGCCGCGCACCATCGATTTCGCGGCGTTCGGGGAGATCGCGCGCGAGGTCGATGCCGTACTCGTCGCGGACATCGCACATATCGCCGGACTGGTCGCGGGCGGGGCCCACCCGTCCCCGGTGCCGCACGCCGATGTCATCTCCACGACCACCCACAAGACCCTGCGCGGGCCGCGCGGCGCCATGCTGATGTCGCGCGCCACGCACGCCAAGGCCATCGACAAGGCCGTCTTCCCCGGTCTCCAGGGCGGTCCGCACAACCACACCACCGCCGCCATCGCGTTGGCGCTGCACGAGGCCGCCGCGCCGTCCTTCCGCGACTACGCGCACGCCGTCGTCGCCAACGCCAAGGCGCTCGCCGAGGCGCTGCTGGCGCGCGGCTTCGATCTGGTCTCCGGCGGTACGGACAACCACCTGGTGCTGATCGACCTGACGAACAAGGACGTACCGGGCAAGGTCGCCGCCAAGGCGCTGGACCGCGCCGGGATCGTCGTCAACTACAACACCGTGCCGTTCGACCCGCGCAAGCCGTTCGACCCGTCGGGCATCCGGATCGGTACGCCCTCGCTCACCTCGCGCGGGCTGGGTACGGACCTGATGCCGCAGATCGCGGAGTGGATCGACCGGGGCGTGACGGCCGCGGGGAAGGGCGACGAGGAGGAGCTGGCGGCACTGCGGGGCGAGGTCGCCGAGCTGATGGCCCGCTACCCGGCGCCGGGGCTGCCGATCGCCGGATGAGTCCGGGGAGGGCCGGCCGCCGCCACGGGGCCGGCCCTCGCCCGTCCATCCCGTCCATCCCGTCCATCCGGTCCACAGCCCGTCCACACCCCGACCACGCGCCGGCCGCCCGTCGCGGACCTGAGACAATCGGTGGCATGGCTCTCGTACCTCGTGTGCTCTCCGGCATCCAGCCCACCGCCGGCTCCTTCCACCTCGGCAACTACCTCGGCGCGGTCCGCCAGTGGGTGGCGCTCCAGGAGTCCCACGACGCCTTCTACATGGTCGTCGACCTGCATGCGATCACCGTTCCGCAGGACCCGGCCGAACTGCGCGCCAACACCCGGATCGCCGCCGCCCAGCTGCTGGCCGCGGGCCTCGACCCGGAGCGCTGCACGCTGTTCGTGCAGAGCCATGTGCCCGAGCACGCCCAGCTGGCCTGGGTGATGAACTGCCTCACCGGCTTCGGCGAGGCGGGCCGGATGACCCAGTTCAAGGACAAGTCCGCCAAGCAGGGCACCGACCGCACCTCCGTCGGCCTGTTCACCTACCCGATCCTCCAGGTGGCCGACATCCTGCTCTACCAGGCCCACCAGGTCCCGGTCGGCGAGGACCAGCGCCAGCACGTCGAGCTGACCCGCGATCTGGCCGAGCGCTTCAACGGCCGCTACGGCGAGACCTTCACGATCCCGGCTCCGTACATCCTCAAGGAGACGGCGAAGATCTACGACCTCCAGGACCCGTCGATCAAGATGAGCAAATCGGCCTCCAGCCCCAAGGGCCTGATCAATCTGCTCGACGAGCCCAAGTCCTCCGCCAAGAAGATCAAGAGCGCGGTCACCGACACCGACACCGTCATCCGCTTCGACGCGGAGAACAAGCCGGGCGTCTCCAACCTCCTGACGATCTACTCCACGCTCACCGGCGCCTCCATCGCCGAGCTGGAACAGAAGTACGAGGGCAAGATGTACGGCGCGCTCAAGACGGACCTGGCCGACGTGATGGTCGAATTCGTCACACCGTTCCGGGACCGTACGCAGGCCTACCTCGACGACCCCGAGACGCTGGACGCCGTCCTCGCCAAGGGCGCCGAGAAGGCCCGCGCGGTGGCGGCCGAGACCCTCGCCACCACCTATGACCGGCTCGGATTCCTGCCGGCCAAGCACTGAGCGCCCGGCCCGCGGATCCGGCACCGGCCGGGCCCGCGGGCGGCCCGGGGCAGGGCGCCCGTACCGCCCGGCGGAGGTGTCCGCCGGTAACGGGACCGAGGACACACCGCGCGTCGGGCCCGCACCCGGCACACTGATAGCCGGCGCGTGCGAGCGCGCCGCCCGGGGACCGGCCGCGGCGGGCCGGTCGTGGACCTGTCGTGAGTGCAGCTGCCGCTTTTGGACTTCAGGAGGGAGAACGCCGTGGGGACCGTAACGCTGGGCGTTTCGATCGCGGTCCCGGAGCCTTACGGAAGCTTCCTCCAGGGGAAGCGCGCGGGCTTCGGCGACCCCGCGGCACACGGCATCCCCACCCACATCACCCTCCTGCCCCCGACGGAGGCCGACGCCGGGGCGCTGCCCGCCATCGAGGCCCATCTGGCCGAGGTCGCCGCCGCCTTCCGGCCCTTTCCGCTACGCCTGGAGGGCACGGACACCTTCCGCCCGCTCTCCCCGGTCGTTTATGTGAAGGTCGCCGAGGGCGAGGCCGGCTGCACGGCGCTCCAGGCCGCCATCCGCGCCGCCTCCGGCCCCTGCGCCCGCGAGCTGGCCTTCCCGTACCACCCGCATGTCACGGTCGCGCACGGCATCGCCGACGAGGCCATGGACCGCGCCCAGAGCGGGCTGGCGGACTTCCGCGCCACCTGGACGATCGGCGGCTTCGGGCTCTACCAGCAGGGCGACGACGCGGTGTGGCGGCTGGAGCGGGAGTATCCGTTCCGGCAGACGACGGCGTTGCCACGGCAGGCCGATCTCTCACGACCCCCGGCGCCGACGTCCTAGTCGCCACCCCGCCGGAAGCTAAGGTTCCGGATAACCGGCCGGGGTATACGCCCGGGAGACGTGGCCGGCGAACGGCGCGGGGCGACCAAGGGGGACCGACCACACCATGGACTGGCTGACCCGACTGCCCGTGATCGGACCGGTGCTGCGCCCGGCCGTACGGTGGCTGCTCACCACCCACCTGTGGCGCGCCTACACGCGCATGCTGCGGGTGCACTGGACCCGGCTCGCCGCCGCGATCACCTTCACCAGCTTCATCGCGCTCTTCCCGCTGCTCACCGTCGCCGCCGCGATCGGTGCCGCGTTCCTCAGCGACAGCCGTCTGCACCAGCTCCAGGCCAAGATGGCCGAGCAGATCCCCGGGATCTCGAAGCAGATCGATCTGGCCGGACTGGTCAACAACGCCGCCACCGTCGGACTGATCGCCGGCGCGCTCCTCCTCCTCACCGGCATCAGCTGGGTCGACTCGCTGCGCGACTGCCTGAGCGCGGTGTGGGAGAAGGAGGACGAGGACATCAACTTCTTCGTCGGCAAGCTCCGCGACGGTGTGCTGCTGCTCGGGCTCGGCGGGGTGGCGCTGCTCTCCGGCGCCTGCTCGATCTTCGCGACCGCCGTGGTGGGCAAGGCGGCCGACGCGATCGGCCTCCCGGAGGGCGGTGCCGGCGCCGCTCTGCTCTCCGCCGCCGGTTTCTGCATCGCCGTCCTCGCGGACTTCGTGCTGCTGGTCTACGTCCTGACCAAACTGCCCGGCGTCCACCCTCCCCGGCGCGCCGTCGTGATCGCCGGACTCATCGGGGCCATCGGCTTCGAACTGCTCAAACTGCTGCTCAGCGGCTACCTCCGGGGCGTCGCCTCGCGGAGCATGTACGGGGCGTTCGGCACCCCGATCGCGCTGCTGCTGTGGATCAACTTCACGGCGAAACTGCTGGTGTTCTGCGCGGCGTGGACGGCCACGCACGCGGCCGGGTCCGGGCAGGAAACGCCGGAGGCGGAGCCGGCTCCCGCCGCGCCCCGCCCCCGTACCTGATCCCGTATCCGACCCCTGCGGGCCCGCTATGTCACGAGCCCGCCCGCCGACGGCGCAGCACCAGCGCCGCCCCCAGGCCCACCAGCGCCAGCACGCCGCCGCCGATGCCGACCGCCGTCAGGACCGAGCCCGAGCCCTCCGGGGACCCGTGCATGCCCATCTGCGCGTCGTTCTTGCCGTCGGCGCCGTGCTTGGCCGCGCGGTCCTCGCTCTGCGGCCCGACCAGCCGCCCGACCGGCTCCACCTTCCCGGCCGCCGCAAAGCCCCAGTCCAGGAGCCGGGCGGCCTCGCGGTAGCCCTCGTTGTGCTCCTTCTTCTGCGGGTTCATGACCGTGACCAGCAGCTTGCGGCCGTCGCGCTCGGCGAGTCCGGTGAACGTCGACCCGGCGTTGGTGGTGGAACCGTTCTTCACCCCTTCGATACCGGGGTAGGGACGGATGTCGAAGTCACCGCTCAGCAGCCGGTTGGTGTTCTGGATCCCGAACGTCTTGCGCTTGCCGCCCTTCGCCTCGTCGCCCGGGAACTGCGCGCTCGCCGTCGAGCAGTACTCGCGGAAGTCGGCGTTCTGCAGCCCCGCGCGGGCGAACAGGCTCAGGTCGTAGGCGCTGGAGACCTGGCCCGGCGCGTCGTAGCCGTCCGGGGTGACGACATGGGTGTCGGTGGCGTTCAGTTCCTTCGCGCGCTTCTGCATCTCCTTGACGGTGGCCTCCGTACCGCCGTTCATCGCCGACAGCGCATGCACCGCGTCGTTGCCGGAGCGCAGGAACACCCCCAGCCACAGATCGTGGACCGTGTAGGTGAGGTTCTCCTTTATCCCCACCATGCTGCTGCCGATGCCCATCCCCGCCAGGTCGGCCGGTTTGACCTTGCGCTTCTCGTTCTTGGGGAACTTCGGCAGCACGGTGTCGGCGAACAGCATCTTCAGCGTGCTGGCCGGCGCCAGCCGCCAGTGCGGGTTCTTGGCGGCCAGCACCTGGCCGGAGTCGGCATCCGAGATGATCCAGGAACGGGCGGTGAGCGCGTCGGGGCCGGGCAGCTGGGGCGCACCGGCCTTCAGCCGCCCCACCTGGACGCCCGGCAGGCCCAGCCGCTCACCGCCGACCTGCGACATCTTGGCGGGCGGCGCCGGGGCCTTGGGTTGCTTGTTGCCCTTGGGGACGGCGAATGCGGCGCCGGCCGGCAGCGCGGAGGCCAGCGCCGTGGCGAGGGCCAGCGCGGTCAGGGTCCGCGCGGGGCGGCGCCGGGGCCCGATGCCGCCGGGGGCGGTCGAAGGGGTCACAGCCGTGGAGTCAGCAATGGTCATCGGCACGTCGCAGAACGTACCCGGCCCGACACCCTCCTTGGCCCCCACCCCTCGGAAGAGTGCCCCACCGGGCCGCCGGATGGAGCCGCTGCCCATACTGGATCCCATGCTGCGCTCCTCGGATGACACTGCGCCCGAAAGTGGCTCCGCCACGGGCCGCACCCCCGCGACCCTCTCCCGCCCCGTTTCCTGGTTCCTGCTCGCCTTCGGGGTGTGGAGCTGGTTCATCTGGATCACTTTCGTCAAGAATCTGGTCAAGGACGGCAGCGGCCTCGCCTTCGATGCGGCAGGTGACCCGACGGCCTATTTCTGGGTCCACCTGGTGCTCGCGGTGACGTCCTTTCTCTTGGGGACGGCGATCGGGGTCATCGGGTTCCGCGGCGTGCGGGCCCTGCGGCGCGCATAAGACTCCGCCCCGTCCCGGGCGCAGGGACGGGGCGCTCCCGAGGGTCCGGCTCCCTTACCGTGAGGCGCACAAGCGCCCCGTTCCGGATGGCGAGCGGGCGTTCCACCTCTCGCTGCCGGGGGAGTCGGCGTGCTCTTCGCCCTGATCGTGGTCTTGGTGCTCGGACTGTTCCTCGCCGTGCACCGCTATCTGTGGTGCCGGCTGATCCGCGACACCACCACCCCCGGTGGCCTCCCCCGCCGCGCGGGCACCGTCGCCGCCTTCGCCCTCCCGCTCCTCGCCCTCAGTGCCCTCCTCGCCGGCCGGCTCGGCGCGCCGTTCGTCCTCCAGCAGGTGCTGGCCTGGCCCGGCTATCTCTGGCTGGCGTTGATGCTCTACCTCCTGGTGGGCCTGCTGGCGGGGGAGGTCGTACGGGCGGTGTGGCTGCGGGTCCGGCGGGGACGGGAGGCCGCGGCGCCCGACGAGGTGGCCCCATCCGCCGACGAAGCGCCCGCATCCACCGCTGACGCCACCGCGCCCGCCCTCGTGCCCGCTCCCGCCCGCCCCTCGCTCCCCGCCGCCCCCTCCCGTCGGCGGTTCGTGGCCCGGTCGGTCGCGGCCGGTGCGTCGCTCGCCGCCGTGGCCACCGTCGGCTACGGCACCGCGACGACCCTGCGCGGCCCCCGGGTCAAGCGCGTCACCGTCCCGCTGGCCAAACTGCCGCGCGCCGCGCACCGCTTCCGTATCGCCCTGGTCAGCGACGTCCACCTGAGCCCGGTCCTCGGCCGCGCTCACACCCGGCGCATCGTCGAGACGGTCAACCGGACCGGACCCGATCTGGTCGCCATCGTCGGCGATCTGGTCGACGGCAGCGTCCCGGACCTCGGCCCGGCCGCCGAACCGCTGCGCGCGCTGGAATCCCGGTACGGGTCGTATTTCGTCACCGGAAATCACGAGTATTACTCGGGAGCCGCCCAATGGATCGATTTCGTCCGTGAATTGGGCGTCCATCCGCTGGAGAATGCGCGCACCGAACTCCCCGCTTTCGACCTCGCAGGTGTCAACGACCTGGCGGGCGAGAGCGAACACGCCGGACCGGACTACGCCCGCGCCCTCGGCGGCCGGGACGCCTCCCGCGCCGTCGTCCTCCTGGCGCACCAGCCCGTCACCGTCCACGACTCCGCCCGTCACGGCGTGGATCTCCAGCTCTCCGGCCACACCCATGGCGGCCAGATGTGGCCCGTCACCTACCTCGCCGCGGCCACCAATCCCACCGTCGCGGGGCTGGCCCGTTACGGCGGCACCCAGCTGTATGTCACGCGCGGCGCGGGCGCCTGGGGGCCGCCGGTGCGGGTGGGTGCGCCGCCGGATGTGACCGTCGTCGAACTCGCTTCCCTGCGGGCGTAGTTCGCGCCCCGTTCCCGGCTCTTTCCCGACCCCGTCGGCCGTCTTGATCTCCCCCTGGGAGGGGTGAAAGTGGCGCCGCCCGGGTACTTGATAACGGACCGCTGACAAAGTGCGGTCGCATTACGCCTCGAACCGGACAGATCACGACTTACGATCTTGCCGTTTCGGTCGCAAACTCCCTATTCTTTAGTGACTTTACGCTGCCCATAACCCCTCTGCCGCGGCGGCCGCCGGACGGCGGCTCGGCCGGGCGGCGCACCGGGGGCGAGCGGGGTGTGCGCGTCACGGGGAGAGTGGTCATGAGCAAGGACTTCAAGGTCGACCTCGACGAGCTGGACGGGGTGGTGCGCCAGCTCAGGCACCTTCAGGGCGATATGGACGAGACCAGTCAGAAGGTGAAGTACAGCACGAACATCCCGAAGTCGTCATTCGGGGTCAACTTCCTTGAAGTGGACGATATTTCGCAGGCCCACGACAAAATGCAGGGCTATTTGTCGGACGTCGTCCACGCGCTCCAGGACCTTATGCACACCTTCGGCGAGAAGACCGAGGCCAGCCGGGGCGCGTATGAGGACCAGGAGCACCAGACCAGGGTCTCGATGAACGGCTGACCACGGCCGCGGGCCGCAACGACGGCACGGGGACGAGGACCGGGACGAGAGCCGGGACGAAGACGGGGACGGGGACGAGGATGCGAGGGATGACGAGCAAGGGGGACCGGCGTGGTTGATGCCAGGCAGGAACACGACAGCGCCCAGCAGATGGCGAAGCAGCGCCAGGACCAGGAGCGCGAAAAGCGGCTGAAGTCGTTCAAGGGCCAGCGTCTGACCCCGCATTCCCCGTCCGACTTCCATCACCACGGCATCAACGCCCTCCGCGCCATGGTCGCGCACGCCAACCCCGGCACCATCGAGACCGCCGGCACCCACTGGCGCGCCTCCGCCGATCTGCTGGGCGGCAGCGACGGACACGGCGGCGTCCGCAAGAAGTTCATGGACGCCGTCGACCATGCGTCGAAGCACTGGTCGGGTGCGGCGGCCGAGGCGTTCCGCCGGGAGGCCGTGAAGGTCCTCAGCAAGATCGACCGGACCTATCAGCACGCCCGGAACATGGAGTCCTCGCTGATCGGCACGCGCGAGTCGGGCCCGGAGGTCGGCCTCGCCCACAATGTGCGCGAGGCCATGAAGGCCATGGCGAAGATCCATGACCCGGGCACGGTGGACAGCGCGATGGACTCCAGCGGCGACGACAGCCAGTTCCGCCGGGACATGGCCGACCCGAACATGGATGCCCGCCAGGCGCTGGAGCTCAACCGGGACAGCCTGTCCCTGAGCAAGGAGCGCCAGGTCGAGGCGGTCATCGTGATGGACGAGCTGGCCGACCACTACACGACCCATTCCCAGGGGTGGGTCCAGAACGCCGACGACGGCGTGCACGGCGACTGGCCGACACATCCCACCAGGACCCAGGCACCGCCTCCCGTACGGATGCCGACGACGGGCGATACGCACCCCCACGCGTCCTCGACCGGCACGCATCAGCCCAACGGCGTGGCCGGCGGCGCCGTCCCGGACGGCTTCGACGGACCCAAGGCCCACCGGCCCCAACTGCCCCTCACCACCGGACTCGACAGCGTGCAGGGCGGCACCATGACGCCGACCTCCGCCACCGCCATCCCCGGCACCGGGGGGCCCGGCGCCGGACACGGTGTGTCCGGCGGCCCGGGGGGCTTCCCCGGTGGCATGCCGCCGGGGGTCTTCGGCGTACCCGGCGGCACGGGCCCCGGCGGCGCACGCGGCCCGGCCGGTGCCGGCGGTCTGCGCGGCGGCGGTATGCCGGGCGCGGGCGGCGTCAAGGGCGGCAAGCCGGGCGAGGGCACGCCGGGCCGCGGCGGTGCGCAGGCGCGTACCCGGGGCGGCGTGGCCGGTAAGCCGGGCGGTCCCGCGGGCGGCGCCAAACAGGGCGGCTCGGGGCTGCACCGCAGCCGCGGCGGCAAGCAGGCGGGCGTGGGCGCCGCCGGAGCCAAGGGCAAGGACCAGAAGAAGGAGAAGGGCGGCAGCCAGCGCCCCGACTACCTGGTCGAGGAGGAGGAGACCTGGACCGCGGAGCGCCAGGTGGCGCCGCGGGTCATCGAGTAGCACGGCGATCGTGCGGACGGGCGGTGCGTAGGGGCCGTGCGCACGGCGTACGGCGGCCGTGCCTACGGCCGTCGGCAAGGAGTGGCCCCGCGCCCGAGGGTGCGGGGCTTTTCCGCGGATGGAACACTGCCGTCCGGACGGCACACCGACAAGGAGCCAAGGATGAGGGTCACCCGAACACTGCGCGCGACGGTGGGTGCGGCGCTGACCGGCGCGCTGCTCCTCACCGCGAGCGCCACCGCCTCCGCGGACCAGGTACGCAAGGAACAGTGGCCGCTGGAGGCGTTCGGGGCCGAGCAGTTGTGGAAGGAGGCCACCGGAAAGGGCGTGACGGTGGCCGTGCTCGACAGCGGCTTCCGGGAGACCCACCAGGACCTCAAGGGGCAGTTCCTCCCCGAACCGGACTTCGGCAAGCGGAACGAGGCCGAGGCCGCGAAACACCTCAAGCCCGGTGAACACGACGTCCGTGACCACGGCACCGCCATGGCCTCGATCATCGCGGGCCACGGCCACGGCCCGGGCGGCTCCGAGGGCGTCAAGGGCCTGGCG